>DATFMZ010000301.1:0-4797 GCA_035266665.1 Gemmatimonadales bacterium
GTCGAGTAGTCGCAGTCGGGATACCGCGAGCAGCCGTAGAACGACCGGCCACGCCGCGTGCGCCGCTCGACGATGTCCCCCTCCCCACACTTGGGGCACTTCATGCCGAGGGGAACCGGCCGCGTGTTCTTGCACTCGGGATACCGGGTGCACGCGAGGAACTCGCCGTAGCGGCCCGTCTTGATCACCATCGGCGCGCCGCACTTGTCGCACTTCTGGTCGGTCGGGCGATCGGGCGGCCGCTCACGCTTGAGCGGCTTCGTGTACTTGCATTCGGGGTAGTTGGTGCACGCGATGAACGGTCCGAACCGCCCGCTCTTGAGCGTGAGCTTTCCACCGCACTGCGGGCACGGCGTCTTCTCGACATCGCCCACGTCGTGCGCCTCGCGGATCATCGCGGCCGTGTCCACGTTCTCGAGCGCCTTGGCAAAGGGTCCGTAGAAGTTGCCGAGGACGTCCTTCCAGTCCAATTCGCCTTCCTCGACCTTGTCGAGCTCGTTCTCCATCTCCGACGTGAACTCGACGTTGAAGATGTCGGGGAACCGACTCACCATCACCTTGGCGACCGTCTCGCCCAGCTCGGTGGGGAAGAAGCGGCGCTCCTTGATCTGCACGTACTCGCGGTTGCGGAGGGTGGAGACGATCGTGCTGTAGGTGCTCGGCCGTCCGATCCCGAGGCGCTCGAGCTCCTTCACCAGACTCGCCTCGCTGAAGCGCGGTGGCGGCTCCGTGAAATGCTGGTGCGGCGTGATCTTCTTCACCGCGGCCTCGTCGCCCTGCTCCAGGGCGGGCACGGGCGAGAGATCGTCCAGCGTCTGTCCCTCTTCGGCCTCGCGACCCTCGCGATAGACCACGTGATAGCCGTCGAAGACGACGATCGACCCGGTGGCCCGGAAGAGATACCTCCCGATCGCGAAGTCGATGGTGGTGGTGTCGTACACGGCGGGCGTCATCTGTGACGCGACGAAGCGCCGCCAGATGAGCTGGTACAGCTTGAACTGATCCGGCGAAAGAAACTTCTTCATCGCCTCCGGACGGCGCTGCACGTCGCTCGGCCGGACCGCCTCGTGGGCATCCTGTGCACGCGCCGCTTTCTTCGACCGGTAGTCGTTGGGCGACGCGGGCAGGTACTGTTCGTCGTACGCCTCGGCGATGAACGTCCGGACCGCCTCGAGTGCCACGGGGGCCACGCGGGTAGAGTCCGTACGCATGTACGTGATGAGCCCGACGGCACCTTCGGTGCCGATCTCGATCCCTTCGTAGAGCTGCTGCGCCACCCGCATGGTGCGCTGCGACGAGAAGCCGAGCTGCTTCGATGCTTCCTGCTGGAGCGTGCTGGTCGTGAACGGCGCGGACGGCCGCTTGCGGCGCTGGCGCCGGGTGACCTCGGAGACGACGAAGGGCTTGCCCTTCACGGCCTTCACCACGGCCTTCGCCGCCGCCTCGTCCGGAAGCTCCGGCTTGTGCCCGTCCACCTTGTGGAGCTTGGCCACGAACGTCTTGTCCTGGGCCTCGCACTCCGCCTCGATCGACCAGTATTCCTTGGGCTCGAAGCGGCGAATCTCCTCCTCGCGCTCGACGATCAGCCGGAGCGCGACGGTCTGGACTCGCCCCGCCGACGTTCCCGTGCGCACCGCACGCCAGAGCAGAGGGCTCGCCTTGTAGCCCACGAGTCGGTCCAGGATGCGGCGTGCCTGCTGGGCCTCGACCTTCTTCTCGTCGATGGCGCCCGGCTCCTTCATCGCGTCCGCCACGGCGTCCTTAGTGATCTCGTGGAAGAGCACGCGGCGGATGCGGTCGCCATCACCGAGCTGCGACGCCACGTGCCACGCGATGGCCTCGCCCTCGCGGTCGGGGTCCGTCGCGAGATAAACCGCGGAGGCCGTCTTGGCGGCCTTCTTCAACTCGGCCAGCGTCTTCGCCTTGCCACGAATGGTGACGTACTCGGGCGCGAAGTTGTTGTCCACGTCTACGCCGAGCTTGGTCTTGGGCAAATCCCGGAGGTGCCCCACGGTGGCCTTCACCGTGTAGCCAGACCCGAGATACCGACCGACCGTCTTGGCCTTGGTCGGCGATTCGACGATGACCAGGGCGCTCTTTCGCTTTGCCATATGTCCCTCACGGGCAGCCCGCGCCGCCCATCGGCTGCGGGCTCATTCCTTATAACAGGGCCGTCAACGCTGCATCAAACAAACGGGGCCGGACGCCCCGCCGGCGCACTCCGGCCCGAAGACCCGAACGGCCTAGTGGGATCGTCGGATCCCGCCTAGGCCGGCACCGCAGACCATCTCCTGACAACGACTTACAGCGGGTTGACCTCGTCGCTCTGCCGTTGCCGGCAGGGGCGCATTATTACCACCCCGCTCGAGATCGCGCAAGCTGCACCACCTCAGCCGCCACCTCGTCGGGGGTGCGTCCCGACGTGGAGACCGTGACATCGGCCCGCGCGTAACTCGGCGCGCGCTGGTCGGCGAGCTCGCGCAGCCGGCCCCGTTCGTCGCCGGCGAGGAGCGGCCGCACGGCCGACCCGGAGATCCGTTCGGCGGCCTCGTCGGGATCCACCGCCAGGTGGACGATGAGCGCGCGACCCGCCACCTCGTCCAGATTGGCCGGCTCAGCCGCCCATCCACCGCCCGCTGAAAGCACGCCAGGTGGTCCGTCGAGTGCGCGGAGGACCTCTTTCCGCTCCAACGATCGGAACGCTTCTTCCCCGCGGAGACTGAAGATGGCCGCTATCTGCTGGCCTTCACGTCGTTCGATCTCGACGTCCACGTCCTCGAACTCCGCATCGAGGGCCTCCGCGAGCAACCGCCCCACGGTGCTCTTCCCCGCCCCCGGAAGTCCGATGAGGATGATCGGCTGCTTCATGGATTGCCCCCTGGTGTATCGGATCGTGATGTCAGCCGCTCCACGTAGGCGTGGACGTTTGCGCGGAGCTCCTCGAGCGAGTCCCCGCCGAACTTCTCGGCCATCGCGTTCGCGAGGACGAGCGCCGCCATCGCCTCGGCGATGACACCCATCGCGGGGACGGCCGTGACGTCGGAGCGCTCCGACTGCGCCTGCGCCGCCTCGCCGCTCCGGAGATTGACGGTACCCAGCGGACGCATCAGCGTGGAGATCGGCTTCATCGCGACCTGGATGACGAGCGGCTCGCCGGTCGTCATGCCGCCTTCGAGGCCGCCGGCGCGGTTGGTCGCGCGGACGAATCCACCGCTCTCGCGCCGCGCCCCGCGCGAGATCTCGTCGTGCACGGCGGAGCCCGGACGCTCGGCCGCCTCGAATCCGAGCCCGATGGCGACGGCCTTGACCGCGGGAATGCTCATCATCGCCTGCCCGAGCCGGCCGTCGAGCTTACGATCCCAGGACACATGGGAGCCGAGCCCCACCAGGAGCCCGCGCACCACGACCTCGACGGTCCCGCCCAGCGTATTGCGATCGCGCTTGGCGGCGTCGATCGCCGCCACCATCGCCTCGGAAGCACGCGGGTCGAGACAGCGAACCGGCGAGGCGTCCGCGGCCTCGTTGAGCGGTTGCGGCAGGGCGGCTGGCGTATCCGCCCGCACCGGACCGAGCTGGATGACGTGGCTCCCGATCTCGATACCGAACTCGGCCAGGAGCCGCCGGCAGACCGCTCCGCACGCGACGCGCGCCGCCGTTTCGCGGGCGCTCGCGCGCTCGAGGATGTCGCGCGCGTCGTGCCGATCGTATTTGAGCACTCCCACGAGATCGGCGTGTCCGGGACGCGGGCGCGTGACCTGCCGCCGGCGGCCGCCGGCCTCCGGCGGATCGGGCTCGGGCGCCATGACGTCAACCCAGTTGTCCCAATCGCGGTTCCGGATCAGCATCGCGATCGGCGAGCCCAGGGTCTCGCCCGCCCGCACGCCGGCGAGAAACTCCACCTGATCCGCCTCGATCCTCATCCGCGCGCCGCGTCCGTGTCCCGCCATGCGTCGCCGGAGCTCGCGATCCACGTCCTCCGCCACGAGCGGCACCCCCGCCGGCATCCCTTCCAGGATGGCGACCAGTGCTTTGCCGTGCGATTCACCGGCGGTGGTGAAACGGATCATCGGTGCTCCCGATCTCGTGGCGGAAGGGCCCGCCGTCGGGCGGGCCCGGAGAAGATAGCCCTCACGCCCGAGGGAAGCGCTAGGGGGCGTGTCTGGGGAAGCGGGTGGTACACGACAGGTCGCACACGAGGTCCCGGGCGCGTCCACCCGAGACGCTCGCGGCCCGCATCGCCTCGTGTGGTCAAGTCCACGCGAGGCGATGCGGGCCGCAGCCCCCTGGCCGAACGACCGCGCCTAGTTCGAGCTCGTCGCGGCGTCGTCCACGATGTGGGGCGTAACCAAGATGAGCAGGTCGCGCCGCTGCTCGCGCCGCGTGGTGAAGCCGAAGATCTTGCCCACCACGGGGAGATCCACGAGGAACGGGATACCGGTCTTGGAGACGGTCACCTGCGTCACCGTGAGCCCGCCGATCACCGCCGTCTCGCCATCGTTCACGAGGAGCTGGTTGTCGGAGTTCTGGGTCTGGAAGGTGAACCCGATGTCGGTCGGTGCCGCCTGGACGGACGAGTTCTCGGCGTGGAGCTTCATCAGCACCTGGCCATTGCTCGTCACATGCGGCGTCACCCGCAGGATGATACCGGTGGGGACAATCGTCGTCGTGGCGCGCGCGACCGCCCCGCCACCGCCACCGCCGCCCGTCCCGCTCGCGACGTCGATGACGCGGATCGGGGTCCGCTCACCGACCTGGATCTGGGCCTCGGTGTTGTCCGCGGTGGAGATCACCGGCTCC
>DATFMZ010000302.1:0-44898 GCA_035266665.1 Gemmatimonadales bacterium
TACTACATCGCGCCGATCTACCCGGCGCTCTACGCCGCGGGCTGGGTAGCCGTCGAATCACTCACCGCGCCGCGGGCGCGCGCGCTCGTGACCGGAGTGGCGACGGTCGGGATCGTGCTTTGGGGTGTCCTGGTCTTCCCGCTCGGCTATCCCGTGCTCCCGCCCGCGCGGATGGCGCGATATCTCGAACGCCTCGGCATCGAGCAGGCGACGGAAACGAATCATGGCACCGTCCTGCGGATCCCGCAGGACTACGCCGACATGCTCGGCTGGGAGGCGCAGACCAAGGCCGTCGCCGCGGTCTTCGATTCCCTCACGCCAGCCGAGCAGCGCACCGCCGCGATCGCCGCGGGGAACTATGGCGAGGCCGGCGCGCTCCAGTTCTACGGCCCGCGCTATGGACTCCCGCCGGCCGTCACCAACGCGGGAAGCTTCTGGTATTTCGGCCCCGGTGACCGGCCGGGCGATCCGCTCGTGGCGCTCGGGTCCGATAGTGCCGATCTCGTGAGGAACTGGCGCACCGTGACGCGCGCCGGGCGTGTCATCAATCGGTGGGGCGTGGCCGAGGAGCAGGACGTTCCCATCTGGGTGGCCCGGGGCGAGAAGGAGACGCTGCAGGCGCTCTGGCCCTCGCTCGGCGGGCACGAGTGACGCCAAGGTAGCGCCCGACACCTGGCGCATTCGTCGTCGCGCGGGAATCTTCGACCGATGCTCGATTACGGCCGCGCGCGCCAGCGCCAGATCTACATCGCGGGCCTCGCCGGCAAGAGGCCGTGCGTTCCCGTGCAGCCGAACGCCCTCGAAGCCGCGGCCGAACGCGCGATGTCGCGCGAAGCCGCGACGTACGTCGCCGGTCCCGCCGGGGGCGGCGCGACGTTTCGCGCGAACCGCGCTGCCTTCGACCGCCGTCGCATCGTGCCGCGCGTGCTCCGTGACGTCGAGCGGCGCGACACCTCGATCACGCTCCTCGGGCACACGCTTCCGGCACCGATCCTCCTCGCTCCGATCGGCGTGCTCGAGATGGCGCATCGCGACGCCGATCTCGCGGTGGCGCGTGCGGCGGCGGCACATGGTATTCCCATGATCTTCTCGAACCAGGCGTCGGTGGCCATGGAAGCATGTGCCGCCGCCATGGGCGATGCACCGCGCTGGTTCCAGCTCTACTGGAGCAAATCGGACGAGCTGGTGGAGAGCTTCGTGCGCCGCGCCGAGCGCTGCGGGTGCGAGGCAATCGTGCTCACGCTCGACACCACGATGCTCGGCTGGCGGCCGGGCGATCTCGACCTCGCCTTTCTGCCGTTCCTTCACGGGAAGGGCATCGCGCAGTACGTGAGCGACCCCGTCTATCGCAAACTGCTCGACCAGCCTCTCGAGGACGTGACGGAAGTGAAGGCGCCCGTGAACTTCCACACGCTCACGGCCTTTCTCGAGATGGTGCGGAAGTACCCGGGCGGGCTGTTCGAGAAGCTCAAGTCCGGCCATCCGCGGGCGGCGGTGCAGCGCTTCGTCGCCACATACTCGCGGCCGTCGCTCACGTGGGAGCACGTGAGCAAGCTCGAGGGCATGACCAAGCTCCCGGTGATCCTCAAGGGGATTCTGCATCCCGACGACGCGCGGGAGGCGATCGCGCGCGGGGTCGACGGAATCATCGTTTCGAATCACGGCGGCCGGCAGATCGACGGTGAGGTCGCGAGCCTCGACATGCTGCCCAAGATCGTGGAGGCGGTGGCGGGACGGATCCCCGTGCTCTTCGACAGCGGCATTCGGGGCGGTGCCGACGTGTTCAAGGCGATCGCGCTCGGTGCCGCAGCCGTGCTTCTCGGGCGACCGTACGTTTACGGCTTGGCGCTCGCGGGCGAGGCGGGCGTCCACGAGGTGATCTCGAACGTCATCGCCGAGTTCGATCTCACGATGGGTCTCGCGGGTTGCCGCAGTGTGGCCGAGGTGGCGCAGGCGCGACTGGTCGAGGCGTGACACTCGGCATGAGGCGCCGCCTCACGCTGCTCGGCGCGCTCGGGTTGATCGCCGCCTGCCGCCACGGCCCGCCCAACGTTCCGCCGTCGATCGGGCTGCTCAAGGTGGCGACGCTGGGTTCCAATGGCGGAGCCGGAGCGCTACCCGTATCCCCGGCGTCCATCGCGCGTGACGCAAAGGGACGGTACGTGGTCGCGCTCGGGAGCGGTCGAAGCGCACCGCTCTTGATCTATGACAGCACTGGAACCTTCCTGGACACGCTCGGCGCGCTCGGCGACGGTCCCGGTGAATTTCGGACACCAGGTCAGATCATCATCGGGCCCAACGACACGATGTACGTGTTCGATCGCGCACGTCTCGAGGTCTTCGATCCAAACCGCACTCCGGTCCGGACAATCAACGGCACCCCGCCTTCCCTGAACGGCGATGCAATCCGACTGGACGACGGGCGGTTCGTTCTGAACGCGGGTGACATCCATCCGCCGAACATGCTCGCACTGTACGACGCCGCCGGTCGTCTCATCCGCACGTTCGCACCGGCGCATGGCTACGAATGCAAAGGGTGTATCCCGCTGGGCTACGCCCTTTCACAAACGGATCAGGGCACGTTCTGGGCGGCGAGCATGAACTATGACCCTGCCCTCGAACACTGGGACACTGCGGGGCGCCTCCTCGACTCCGTCGTGCCCGCGTTGAGCTGGTTCCACCCATATACACATCGCCCCAACGTTGCACCCGATTCGGCACCATCGCCGATCACGACCGGACTCTGGCACGATCGGAAGGGCAACCTCTGGATTCTCGGCGCCGCCGCGAACCCACATTGGGCGCGAGGACTCGGCCCCATGAAAGAGAGCGACGGGATCCACTACTACCCGATCGACGATCTCACGACGGTCTACGATCTGATGATCGACGAGATCGATCCAGATTCAGGAGCGGTGATGGCCGAACGCCGGTTTCCCGCGCTCGGTTATGCGTTGGTGATCGAGCCCGGCCTCATCGGCGCGCTCCGCCAGGATCCCGATGGCTGGTGGTACGTGGATGTCTACTACGTGATGAGCAACGAGGGACATGACTGAGACACCCGACACCACCCGCTCTCACGTCGCGGGCTATCTCTTCGCCCTCGCGGCCGGTGCCGTCTGGGGAACCACAGGCCCCCTGTCCACTGCGCTCTATGCGCAGGGCGCGGCGCTCACCGGGATCGGCTTCTGGCGCATCCTGCTCGGTACGGGTGGGTTCGTGATCTACGGACTCTTCCACCCGGGATTCTTCCGGATGGATCGGAAGGCCGTGCTGCTGGTGGGACTGGGCGGCGGCGCGCTCGTCGCACTCTTCGAGGTCGCCTATCAGTTCGGCATCGCGGGTGCGGGTGTCGCAGGAGCCGCGGCACTGCTCTACATCGCCCCGGTCCTGGTGGCGCTGCTCGCCAAGCCGCTCCTGGGCGAGAAGCTCACGCCACTGCGCATGGTGCTCGCCGTGGTCGTGATGGTGGGCGCCGGGATCACGGTCTCCGGTGGGAGCCATGGACTCGCGGGTGTGGCATTGCCGAGTCTCCTCCAGGGCGTGATCGGCGGTCTCCTCGCGATGGCGAGCTATGCCGGCTCGACGCTCCTCGCGCGGTACGCCGTGCCGCGCTACGGTGCCGTGCGCGTGCTCTTCCTCGAGATCGCCGGCGGGACGGTGCTCCTGGGAATCATCCTGCCGCTGGCCGGCCATCCACCGCTCCCACCCGCAACGATGAGCGGCTGGCTCTTCATCCTTGCCCTTGCACTCGGGCCGGTGGTCGGGGCGAATTTTCTCTTCTTTGCGGGAGTGCGCCGCATTGACGCCGCACCGACGGCCGTCGCCGCGACGATCGAACCGGTGGTCGGCACGCTCCTCGCCCTCTACCTGTTCGATCAGCGGCTCAGCGTGCTCGGTTGGATTGGACTCGCGATGGTGGTAGGCGGTGTGGCGGGGGGATATCTGAGGGAGGCAACGGCAGCGGTGGGCGCGGAGCCGTGAGCCGAACGACCTGCGCCCGGCCCACGTCTCCCGTCTCCCGTCTTTACGGCCTCCCACCCGGCCGATAGTAGACGCGCAGGAACGGCACCTGCATCTGGAATCGCCCGTTGTTCGCGGTGACGTAGAGCCAGAGATAGCTCTTGGTGCCCGAGAGCGTGAACCGCTGGACCAGCTTCATCCCGCTGCCCAGATCGCGCTCCACCCGGAGATCGCCGTTGTCCCTCCATTCGGCCTGCGTCTCCTCCTTGGCCCCGCCGGGGAGGATCTGGGTGGTCTTCTTCTTGTTGGGATAGAGCACGAGCGTGTCGGTGCCCGCGATCAGCGTAACCGTGGAATCCGTCTGCAGGATGTCGAGTGCCTTGGCGGGCCGCGCGAGCACGGTGAGCGCCCGGTATCGAATGCGGTCTTCCATGCTCATGCTCTGGGGGCCGCGCCGGCCCATGCGCCGCCCGCCGAAGCCACCGCCGTATCCACCGCCGAAGCGGCCTCCCATGGCGCCGCCTTCACCGCCCTCGCCGCCCTCGGCCGGCTCACCGCCGCCGCCCTCCCCACCTTCCGCGGGTTCCGCCTGGCTGCGCGGCGCCTGGCCGGCATCGATCCCCATCGGCTGCGGCGTCACGTGATCGCTCTTGGCGCTGTCGTAGATCCAGCGGCCGCTGAAATCGGTGTGCTGCTGCTGTGCGGCGGCTTGACTCGGCAACAACGCGAGCGCGCCGGCAACGAGGGCGACGTAATAGCGCATAGGGACCAACTCCAAAGCGTAGAGACGCATCTGCGACAGCCGGCGGTCGCCGACCGTTAGCCGCGACTGGCGTACGCAGAATATCGTACGCAACTTGTCGCGGACCTCAACCCACGGATGCCCGTGCCCCTGAATACGCCCTTCACCCGCCGCGAGTTCCTAAAGACCACCGCCTCTGCGGCATTCGGGGTCGGGATGCGCGGTCGCCTCCCGTGGGACGGCATCACCGGTCCCACACCCTCCGGCCCACAACTCCGGTGGCAGCGGGACGAGCGTGCGATGTTCACGCACTTCGGCGTGAACACGTTCACCAACCGCGAGTGGGGCGACGGGACCGAAGACCCCGCGATCTTCGACCCAACGGCCCTCGACCCGCGGCAATGGGCGCGCGTCGCTCGCCGCACGGGCTTCCGCGCAATGGTGCTCACGGCCAAGCATCACGATGGGTTCTGCCTCTGGCCCAGCCGCTATACCGATCATACCGTCGCCCACAGCCCGTGGAAACAGGGGCAAGGCGACGTCGTGCGCGAGTTCGTGGACGCCTGCCGCGCGGAGGGCCTCAGGCCGGGTCTCTACCTCTCGCCCTGGGATCGTCACGAGCCCTCGTACGGGGACTCCCCCCGCTACAACGACTTCTACTGTAATCAACTGACCGAGCTGCTCTCCAACTACGGCCCGATCGCCGAGATGTGGTTCGACGGCGCGAACGGCGAGGGACCGAACGGCAAGAAGCAGGCGTACGACTGGCCGCGCTTCTTCGGGCTCGTGCGCCGTCTCCAACCACACGCCGTGATCTTCTCCGATGCCGGTCCCGACGTGCGGTGGATCGGGAACGAGAAGGGCGTGGCGGGCGATCCCAACTGGTCCACGGTCGATCCGGCGGTGGTCCCGTATCCCGGCGCGAGCGGGCCCGGTATCACCGAGGAGCTCCAGCATGGCGATCCCCACGGGAGCGCGTGGCGCCCCGGCGAATCCGACGTCTCGATCCGTCCCGGATGGTTCTACCATCCCGCGGAAGACGACAAGGTCCGTTCGCCGGACGATCTGATGGATCTCTACTTCTCGTCGGTCGGGAGGAACTCGAAGCTGCTCCTGAACGTGCCGCCGACCCGGGAGGGGCTGCTTCATCCCACCGACGTCCAGCATCTCACGGCGTTCGACGCGCAACTCACCGCGCGCTTCCACGACGACCTCGCGGCCGGCGGACGGACCAGCTGGCACAAGACCGGAGCCACCACGGGCGTCCTCACGATGGATCTCCCGCACCCCGCCACGGTCGGCCTCGTTTCGCTGAGCGAGCGGATCGAGCAGGGACAGTGCGTCGCGAGATACAGCGTGGCGGGCCGGACCGGCTCGGCGTGGACGCGGCTCTCGGCGGGGACGACGATCGGCTACAAGAAGCTCGATCGCACGACGCCGGTCGAGATCTCCCGCATCCGCGTCACGATCGACGACGCGCTCGCCGAGCCGCGGCTCGAGCCGCCGAGGCTCTATCGCGCCTAGCGTCGCGGCGCCGAGGCGCACCCTGGCGGCGGCGGAACCCCCGCGCCATCTTCGTGTCACACCCTCCGTATCATCCCTCAGGTGGAGTCAGATGCCTCTCTTTCCGCAGCGGGAATCGTATGACGTCGTGATCGTCGGCTCCGGCGCCGGCGGCGGGATGGCCGCCAAGGTCCTCACGGAATCGGGCGCCAAGGTACTGGTCCTCGAGGCCGGCGTCCCCTGGAACAACTACACCGACTCGGCGATGCTCGAGTGGCCGTACGACTCGCCGCGCCGCGGTGCCTCGACGCACCAGCGGCAGTTCGGCGAGTTCGACGCCGGCATCGGCGGGTTCTCGCTGGACGGCGAGCCCTATACGCGCGCCTCGGGCGAGGACTTCCTCTGGTTCCGGACGCGGATGGTCGGTGGGCGCACCAACCATTGGGGACGCATCTCGCTGCGGTTCGGCCCCTACGACTTCCAACACAAGAACATCGACGGCTTCGGCGACAATTGGCCGATCACCTACGACGACGTGAAGCCGTACTACGACAAGGTGGACCGGCTGATCGGCCTCTTCGGGAGCGAAGAGAACCTGCCGAACGAGCCGAACGGGATCTTCCTCCCGCCGCCCAAGCCCCGTTGTTACGAGCTGCTGATCAAGCAGGCCGCGGACCGCCTCAACATCACCTGCATCCCGTCTCGGCTCTCCATCATCACGCGGAATTTCAACGGCCGCCCCGCGTGCCACTACTGCGCGCAGTGCAACCGCGGCTGCAAGACCAACTCGAACTTCACCTCCACCAACGTCCTGCTCCCCCTCGCGGACCGGACCGGGAATCTCACGCTCAAGACCGGTTGCATGGTGCGCGAGGTGACGATCGACAAGCAGGGCCGGGCCACGGGCGTCTCGTACGTCGACAAGGAGACGGGCCGCGACGAGCACGTGAAGGGAAGCATCGTGATGCTCGCCGCGAGCTCGTGCGAGTCGGCGCGGATTCTCTTGAACTCGAAATCGGCGATGTTCCCGGACGGCCTCGCCAACTCGAGCGGCGTGGTCGGCAAGTATTTGACCGACACCACCGGCACGGACGTGATGGGATTCATCCCGAAGCTGATGAACGGGATCCCACACAACGAGGACGGCGTGGGCGGGATGCACCTCTACATGCCGTGGTGGCTCGACAACAAGAAGCTCGACTTCCCGCGTGGCTATCACATCGAGATCTGGGGCGGGCGGGGGCTCCCTGCCTACGGCGCGATGAACGGCCTCCAACGCTTCCCCGATGGCGGTGGCTACGGTACGAAGATGAAGGCGGACGCGCGTCGCTATTACGGCTCGACGGTCGGCTTTTCCGGCCGCGGTGAGATGATCCCGAACGAGAACAGCTACTGCGAGATCGACCCGCACACGGTGGACCAATGGGGGATCCCGGTGCTCCGGTTCCACTGGAAGTGGAGCGACCACGAGCTGAATCAGGTGAAGCACATGCAGGAGACATTCCGCTCGATCATCCACGAGATGGGCGGCACGCCGTTTGGCGACATGCCGAGCAAGGCGGACGGTTACGGCATCTCGGCGGGCGGACAGATCATCCACGAGCTGGGCACCACGCGGATGGGCGACGACCCCAAGACGTCGGTCCTGAACTCGTACAACCAGGCGCACGACGTGAAGAATCTCTTCGTGGTGGACGGCGGGCCATTCGTCTCACAGGCGGACAAGAACCCCACCTGGACGATCCTCGCCCTCTCGATGCGGGCGAGCGAGTACGCCGTCGAACAGCGGAAACAGGGGGCCCTCTGATGACCGACATGAATCGCCGTGACGCCGTGCAGGCGATGGCCGCCGGCACGGCGCTCACCTGGACCGCGCGCCATGCCGATCGCGCGTCACGCTTCGTCAGGTCGCTCGGCGCTTCGCAGGACTACACGCCGAAGAACTTCACAGCGCACGAGTACGATACGGTCCGCGTGCTGGTGGATCTGATCATCCCGCGCGACGAGAAATCGGGCAGCGCCACCGACGCCGGCGTGCCGCAGTTCATGGACTTCATGCTGGGCGACCGGCCGCAGATGCAGACACCCATGAAGGGCGGCATCGCCTGGCTCGACGCCGAGTGCGAGCACCGGTTCGGGAAGACCTTCGTGGACTGCGCGCCGGAGCAGCAGACGGCCGTGCTCGACGACATCGCGTGGCCCGCCAAGGCCCCGAAAGACGTGAGTCAGGGCGTCGCGTTCTTCAACCGCTTCCGCGATCTCACCTGCTCGGGCTACTACTCGAGCAAGATGGGCGTCGCCGACCTCCAGTACATCGGCAACGTCTACAATCCCGGATACGACGGCTGTCCTCCGGCTCAGCTCAAGAAGCTCGGCGTGAGCTACAGCGACTAGGATTCGGATTGTCGAGGGAGAGTCGAATGCGCGAGCGGGTGACGCGGGCTTAGGGCCTTGCATGCGGGGGCGCACGGCTAGGACATAAGCGACGGCGCTTTGATCGATCTCGCCCCGTATGTCCTACCCGAGCGTCCCCGCCTCGCAAGCGCCCGGCGCCCGCGTCACCCGCTCGAGATTCGATCACGCACAACGCTGACCACCAGACGTAGCCAACCACTTTCACAGGACTTTTCATGGCGGAACGACGACTCGGAATCGGCATCATCGGCAGCGGCTTCAACGCGAAGTTCCACATCCAAGCATTCGTGGGTGTCCGCGACGCCGACGTGCTCGGTATCTGGAGCCCCAACAACGAGCATGCGCGTGAAGCCGCGTCGCTCGCCCGAAAGCTCCGGGTCGGCCGCGCCAAGGCGTTCGCGACCATCGATGAGATGGTGGAGCATCCGGGGATCGACGCCATCTGGGTCTGCGGGCCGAACCACGCGCGCATCGCGAACCTCAAAGAGGTGGTCGCGGCCGTTGCACACGGAGCCGAGCTCAAGGGCATCGCCTGCGAGAAGCCGCTCGCCCGAAACGCCGCCGAGGCGCGCGAGGTTCTGCGGATGGTCGAGCGCGCGAAGCTCAACCACGGTTACATGGAGAACCAGCTCTTCGCTCCGTCGATAACACGCGGCCGCGACATCATCTGGGCGCGCGGGGCGCGCCTCACCGGCCGGCCGTACCTGGCGCGCGCGGCAGAAGAACACGCGGGTCCTCACATGCCGTGGTTCTGGCAGGGGAAGCTGCAGGGCGGCGGCGTCCTGAACGACATGATGTGTCACTCGATCGAAGTTGTGCGGTTCCTGCTCACGAAGCCCGGCGCGCCCCGATCCTCGCTCACGCTCCGGAGCGTGAGCGCGCAGATCGCGAGTCTCAAGTGGTCCCGCCGCGAGTACGCCGCGAAGCTCAAACGGGCAATGGGGAAGGACGTGGATTACCGTCGCCGGCCCGCGGAGGATTTCGCGACGGTCACGGCGGAGTTTGAGGCGGAAGACGGGAACACGGTGATCGGCGAGGCGACCACGTCCTGGAGCTTCGTCGGCGCGGGGCTTCGGCTCTCGGGCGAGCTGCTCGGCCCCGAGTATTCACTCCAGTGGAACACGCTCGACACCGACCTCAAGCTCTTCTTCTCGCGCGAGGTGAAGGGTCGCGCGGGCGAAGACCTGGTCGAGAAGCAGAATGCCGAGATGGGATTGATGCCGGTGGTCTCGGACGAGGCGCACGCGTACGGCTACGTCGCCGAGGACCGGCATTTCGTGCAGGCGTTCCTGGATGAGCGGACCCCGTCACTCACCTTCCACGACGGGCTCGCGGTGGTGGATACGCTGATGACCGCGTACATGAGCGCCGAGCGCGGCCGCACGCTGAGCTTCCCGCCGCGCGGCTTGACGACGTTCAAGCCGGCGGTCGCGCGGGGGAAGTGGCGGCCGTAGTTGGCGTGAAGCTTCGGGCCGGTCTCCCGTTCTACCGCTTCCTGCTCCACACGTTGTTCTTGGGATTCACGTCCGGCAGCTGTTCCTTCGGATCGACCACCACCGAATCCAGCGGTGTCGTGGACGGATACTTGAACGTCCACGTGGCACCGCCCTCCCAGATCTCGACCGGGAGCTTCACCGTGCTCGTGTCGCCTGAAGACTGCTTCACCCACACCGTTACCGGCATCGGGAGCGAGTCGAGATTCGCGATCGTGATCAGCGCACCCTTTGCGGGATCGTTGTCGACGTAACTCACGCTGTCCATCGCCTGGTCGAGCGCCCACTTGTGGACGAACCAACCCTTCCAGAACCAGGTCAGATCCTCGCCGGCCACGTCATCCATCGAGCGGAAGAAATCGAGCGGCTGGGGATGCTTGAACGCCCAGCGTTTGACGTATGTCTTGAACGCTTCGTCGAAGCGATCGTGTCCGAGGACGACCTCACGCAGCAGCACGAGGCCGAGTGCGGGCTTGTAGTACTCGATCGGATGCCGGTAGTGCTCGGAAACGGCATCCGCCGGTGTCAGGATGGCCGGCGCGTCCGGATCGAGGAGATAAGGGACGAACTCGCGCGCCGGGTTCCCGCCCTTGGGAGCGTATTCGCCATCCCGCTTGGGGGCATACTCGCCGTGGTTGAACCAGTTGGAGGCGTAGACGTCGATGAAGGTGTTGAACCCCTCGTCCATGAACGCGTAGCGCCGCTCGTTGGAACCCACGATCATCGGGAACCAGTCGTGACCGATCTCGTGCGCGGTCACCGCCCAGAGGCTCTTCCCCTTCCCGCGGTAGCTGCAGAAGACGATCCCCGGATACTCCATCCCGCCCACCGGGCCACCGACATTGATCGCCACCGGCCACGGGTACTCGAACCAGTGCTTGGAGAAGATCTCGATCGCGCCCTTGAGGTACTCGGTCGAGCGCCCCCACGCCGAGTCCCCCGCGCTCTCCACCGGATAGGCCGACATCGCGAGCGCCTTACGGCCGCTGGGCAGGTTCACGCGCGCCGCATCCCAGATGAACGCGGGTGACGCGGCCCACGAGACGTCGCGCGTGTTGCGCATGTGGAAGTGCCAGGTCTTCACGCCCGCCACGCGGCGCTTCGCCGTGCGCGCAACCTCGGCCGGCGTCCGGATCATCACCGTCGCGTCGCTCTGCCGCGCCTTCTCGAGCCGCGCGCGATCCGTGGCGGTGAGCGTGCTGTCGGGATTCTGGAGCGTGCCGGAGCCCATCACGAGGTAGCCCGCCGGCACCGTCACGCGGTAGTCGTAGTCGCCGTAGTCGAGATAGAACTCGCCGTTCCCGAGGAAGGGGAGCGTGTTCCACCCGCGCACGTCGTCGAACACCGCCATCCGCGGATACCACTGCGCGACGTCGAAGATCGGCCCGCTCTTGGAGTTCATCCACCCGGTGCGCTCGGCCTCTCCTTCGGGAATCACGAACGAATATTTCACGGCGATGTGCACCACCCCACCGTTCGGCGCCACCGGCTCCGGCGGGATGATCCGCATCCGCGTGTCGGAGACCAGATAGTCCGCGTCCATGTAGGCGCTGTCGCGGCCGATCTTGACCGAGGTCAGCTTGACCCCGCCCGTGATCGGGTTCGGGAAGCCGAGTGGGCTCACACGGTCGCTCCGGGACCCTTTCGCGAAGCGATTCTCGTCGAGCTGGAGCCAGAGCACGTCCAGCGAGTCGGGGCTGTTGTTCGTGTAGGTGATGACGACGTCACCGGAGACGGCGTGGCGCGCCGTATCGAGTGTGGCGTCGATGGAATAGTCGGCGCGATTCGACCAGTAATCGGGTCCGGGCGCGCCGTTGCCGCTCCGGTACGCCGTGCCCGGCGCGCTCAGGAAGCTCTCGTCGAAAGCTGCGTGCGGATCGTACCGCGACGCCTGTTGGGCGAATGCGGGCTCAGCGAGAACGGCGAGCGCGAGTGCTACGCCGAGTGCACGGTTCATTGCCGATACTCCAGGAGATGGTGGGGATGGGAACCCGAGGCCCCCGCAGGGTACGCGGTGGCACGGCGGATGTTCCCCGGGCGGACCCACGCGGGAGAGTCCCTCGCGCCGCGCCGACGCCCACGACATCTTGCACACTTCGGGTCGGAACGTCTACCCCACTCCTGGACTCGTTTGAGGAGAGCCCGTCATGCCACGTTCCTCGTTCACCGCCGTGCTTGCAGGCCTCGCCCTCGCCGCCGGGACCACGTCGCTTCTCGCGCAGCAACCCCAGAGCAAGTGGAAGCCGGACGACCCGAACCGGCCGCATCCGCCGATCGTGACGCCGGGCCCCGCCGGAGCGCCCGTCCCGCCACCGTCGGACGCGGTGGTGCTCTTCGACGGGAAGGACCTTTCAGAGTGGATGGCGGCCGACAGCGGGCCGGCCAAGTGGAAGGTGCAGGACGGCTACGTCGAGATCGTGCCGGGCACGGGCACGATGCTCTCACGCCGCAAGTTCGGGAGCTTTCAGCTGCACCTCGAGTTCCGGGAGCCCACACCGCCCGAGGGCGAGGGACAGGAACGCGGCAACAGCGGCGTCTTTCTCATGAGCCACTACGAGATCCAGCTGCTCGACTCCTACGACAACGTCACCTACGCTGACGGCCAGGCGGGCGCGGTGTACGGCCAGACACCGCCCCTGGTCAATCCCGCGCGAAAGCCCGGCGAATGGCAGAAGTACGACATCGTCTTCCATCGCCCGATCTTCAATACCGACGGCTCGATCGAGCGGGACGCGCACGTCACCGTCTTCTTCAATAACGTGCTCGTCCAGGACAACACCGACATCTGGGGCTGGACGGTGGATCATGCGGTCGCGCACTACAAGCCGCATCCCGATAAGATGCCGCTCGGCCTCCAGGATCACGGATTCCGGCTGCGCTTCCGCGACATCTGGGTCCGCCCGCTCCCGGACGACGAGTCCCGATGAGGCACCGCGTCACGTTGGGCGCGCTCGCGGCGCTCACGGCTCTCGCCGCCCCGAACGCCGCGGCCCAGCAGGGCTACCAACCCGCGCCGGCCAACGTCGCGGCACGCCAGTGGTTCCGCGACGCCAAGTTCGGGATGTTCGTCCACTGGGGCATCTACTCGGTCCTGGGCGACGGCGAGTGGGTGATGCAGAATCATCGGATTCCCGTCTCGAGCTACGAGTTCGTGGCGACGCAGTTCAACCCCACGAAGTTCGACGCCGATCAATGGGTCTCGATCGCCAAGGCCGCGGGAGCGAGGTACATCACCATCACCTCCAAGCATCACGACGGCTTCGCGATGTTCGATTCCAAAGTCTCCGACTGGAACGTCGTGGACCGCACGCCGTACGGCAAAGACGTCATGGGTGAGCTCGCCGCGGCCTGCAAGCGCCAGGGGATCAAGCTCTTCTTCTACTACTCCCAGCTCGACTGGCACAATCCCAACTACTACCCGCGCGGCGCCACCGGGCAGTATGCGGCGCGGCCGGACAGCGGAAACTGGCAGAAGTACCTCGACTACATGGATGCCCAGCTCACGGAGCTGCTCACCAACTACGGACCGATCGGTGGAATCTGGTTCGACGGCATGTGGGACAAGCCGAACGCCGACTGGCAGCTCGGCAGGACGTACGCGTTGATCCATCGGCTCCAACCGCAAGCGCTGATCGGATCCAACCATCACCGGACGCCCTTCCCCGGCGAAGACTTCCAGATGTTCGAGAAGGATCTTCCGGGCCAGCATACGACGGGCTTCAATCAAGATCAGACCGTCAGCAGCCTCCCGCTCGAGACCGCGGAGACCATCAACGACTCGTGGGGCTTCAATCTTTCCGACCAACACTTCAAGAGCGTGCACGACCTGGTGCAGCTCCTGGTCAAGGCCGCGGGGAACGACGCCAATCTCCTGCTCAACGTCGGTCCCAAGCCCGACGGTACCATTCCCCAGCCCGAGGTGGACCGCCTCCGCGCCATGGGGAAGTGGCTCGAGACGTACGGCACCTCGATCTACGGCACGCGCGGCGGGCCGCTCGCACCAGCGCCATGGGGCGTCACGACCCAGCGCGGTGACACCGTATTCGTTCATGTTCTAAATTGGAACGCCCCGCTCCTCGCGATCCCACCACTCCCACATCGGATCCGTAGCGCCAGGCTCGTGGCCAACGGCACGGCGGTGCACTTCCAGGAAACCAAGCACGGGATCGTGCTCACGCTCCCGCCGGCGCGCGCGGATACGTATGATCAAGTGGTCATGCTCGTGCCGCACAAATAGGTCCGCCCACGTCCAGCGCGATGCTCCCGTAGGGCGCCTTTGTTCGCGGTGCCCGGGGTACCAGCCATCCCTACTCGCGAACTGCAGCGCCCGCAGGGAGCATTGCGCGACGTGGGCGAAGGCAACATTCGCTGCGGAAGCCACGTAGCCCATATGGCCCGGCGCCGACCGCCGCGGTATCATCCATCGACGCCGTCGCCGCCTCTGGGCGGCGCATCCCAGAACTCCAGCCGGTGAGCCACTGATGCGCGTGAAGACTTCGATCGTGATGCTCGCGGGACTGCTCGTCGCGGTTCCGGGCATCGGCCAGGCCCAGCAGAAGCAGATGTTCAAGGACCGGGACGACGCGCTTCGCGCGGGCCGCATGCTCTCCGGTGGCTCGGCGCCCGCCGACGTCAACTGGATCGACGGCGGCCAGCGCTACTCGTACATCGCGCGCGGCGACTCGGGCGGCCAGGAGATCCGGGCCTTCGATCCGAAGACCGAAAGGGACACCCTCCTCTTCACCGCGAAGGGCGTCACCTTCCCCGGCACGGATGAGGCGTTCAACTACCGCTCGTTCCAGTGGGCGCACGACTCGAAGCACCTGGTGTTCCAGACGAACTTCAAGCAGCTCTATCGTCGCTCCGGCACCGCGGATTTCTACGTGTATTCGCTCGCCGATCACTCGATGCGGCTCGCGGCCAAGGGCGCGCGCACGGGGGAGCTGTCCCCCAACGGGGTGATGCTCGGCTACGAGCGGGACGGCAACATGTACGTCTCCGACGTCGCGACCGACAAGGAGACGCAGCTCACCGATGACGCGACCGACACCAAGTACAACGGCCACTTCGACTGGGTGTACGAGGAAGAGTTCGGGATGGCGCAGGCGTGGAACTGGTCGCCCGACTCCAAGTACATCGCCTACTGGCAGGTGGACGAGAGCGCGGAACCGATAGACCAGTTCACCGATTACGCCGGCGCGCACCCCGACTACGTCGACATCCGCATTCCCCAGCCCGGTGACTCGAACCCCACCGTCAAGATCGGCGTGGTGAACGTCCATACCGGCAAGAAGGTCTGGCTCGACCCGGGCCTCACCGGCGACTACTACGTCCCGCGGATCTATTGGACCAGCCGGCCGGACACGCTCGCGATGATCACGCTCAACCGGCCGCAGAACGAGATGCGGGTCTACTTCTTCGACGTGACCACCGGCGGCAAGCGGCTCGTGCTCACGCAGACGTCGGACACCTGGATCGACATCTACGATTTCTACGCCGGCGTCCAGGACATGATCTCGTTCCCCGAGGGGACGCACGAGTTCTTCTGGATCTCGGATCGTGACGGCTGGCAGCACATCTATCGGTACGACTATTCAGGCAAGCTCCTGAACCAGGTGACGCACGGCAATTGGAGCGTCACGCGCATCGAGGGTACCGACGCGAAGCACAAGACCATCTTCTACACCTCTACCGAGGCCTCGCCGCTTCAGCGGCAGCTCTATGAGATCCGCTTCGACGGCACGCATCAGCGGCAGCTGACCAAGGACGAGGGCACGCACCGGATCGACATGTCGCCCAACACCGCGTACTACATCGATTCGTGGTCGTCGGTGAGCACGCCGCGCCAGGTGGCGCTGTATGCCACGGGCAAGAAGATGATCAAGCTGCTGGGGAGCAACGAGAAGACGCTCGACTGGCTCAAGGATCACGCCTACTCGCCGACCCAGCTCTTCAGCTTCACCACCTCCGACGGCCAGAAGCTCGACGGCTCGCTCGTGATGCCGATGCAGTTCGACTCCACCAAGAAGTATCCCGTGATCTTCGCGATCTACGGCGGGCCCGGGTCGCAGGGCGTCTATGACGACTTCGGGACGAGCGGATGGACGCAGTGGCTCGCGCAGGAGGGGTACGTCGTCGCGAACGTGAACAACCGCGGCAACAACAACTACGGCAGTGCGTTCGAGAAGATCGTCTACAAGCACCTGGGCAAGTGGGAGAGCCACGACTTCGCCGAGGCGGCGAAGTATCTGGACAGCAAGAGCTGGGTGGATGCGACGCGGGTCGGGATCATGGGCGGGAGCTACGGCGGCTACAGCACGCTTTACACGCTCGAGATGTATCCCGACGTCTTCTCCATGGGGATCGCCAACTCACCCGTCACCGACTGGCGGCTGTACGACACGATCTACACCGAGCGCTACATGAGCCTGCTCGACGACAACCTCGACGGCTACAAGGCGAGTTCGGCGGTTCTGAACGCGGACAAGGTGAAGGGGAAGTTGCTCGTGGTGCACTCGATGATGGACGACAACGTGCATCCGCGGAACACGATGCAGTTCCTGACCGCCATGACCAACGCCGGGCACGACGTCGATCTTCGAATCTACCCGCCGGGCCATCATGGTGCGGCGTACAACGGCGCGAGCTACCGGCTCATGCTCGGCGTATACGATCAGTTTCTCATGCGGAACCTGATGGGCGGAGACGCGTCGGAGAGCGGGACGAACTGAGCGTCGTCGAGACGTGAAGCTTCGGACGGGTCGCCTTCGCGTCCCGAAGTTCGCGAGTAGCGCCGGTCTGGTACCCCCGGGCCGGCGCTCACTTACGTCCGCTCCGGCGGCCCGCCCGTGCGTTCCGATCACTCTGAAACACCATCCATCGCGTCAGCTTGCGACGCATGGTCCCCCCGCAAAGATTTCCCCTCGTGCCCTACCACGCCTTCACGACGTTCAACACCCACCCGGACCGCTGACCATGTCACGTCTCCGCTCGATCTTCGTGGCCCTCGCGGTGCTCGCGCTGCCTTCCGCACTCGTGGCGCAGCAGCACGCGATGACCATCGCCGACTATCTCTCGCTCAAGACCGTGGGCGACCCCCAACTCTCCCCCGACGGGAAGACGGTCGCCTATACCGTCACCGACGTCTCGCTCGAGAAGAACGCTGGCTTCACCCACATCTGGCTCGCCCCGCTCGCGGGCGGCGCACCGCGCCAGATCACGTTCGGGCCTGGCTCGGACATGGCGCCGCGCTGGTCGCCCGACGGGAAGACGCTCGCGTTCATCTCGACCCGTGAGGACGGCGCCCAGGTCTGGGTCCTGTCCCTCGCCGAGGGCGGCGAGGCGCGCCGACTGACCAAACTCGACAACGGCGCCAACGACCTCCTCTGGATGCCGGACGGCAAGGCGCTGCTCGTGATCGCCGATACCAAGTGGCCCAAGATGCAAGAGATCGATGAGCGAAACGGCGCCTTCCCCACCGAGGCGAAGATCTGGACCAACCTCATGTACCGTCACTGGAACGAGTGGCGGGTGGGCAAGCGCCAGCACGTCTTCAAGGTGGACGTGGCCGACGGGACCACCACCGACCTCACGCCGGTGGAACACGACGTCCCGACCATTGCCACCGTCGGCGCGGGCGACGTCGCGGTCTCGCCCGAGGGGAACGAGATCGCCGTCGCGATGCACGGGGACTCGACCGTCGCGGACAATACGAACGTGGACGTCTACGTCATGGGGCCGGACGGCGGGACGATGCGCGATCTCACGTCGCCCGCGCACGGTGCCGACAACACGCCGCGGTTCTCGCCCGACGGGAGGTGGATGTCGTACATCTCGCTCGAGCGCCCCGGCTTCGAGGCCGACCGCGGGCGGCTGATGCTTCTCGCCCGGAGCGGCGACAAGACCGGTGGCACGCCCACGGAAGCCACCAAGGGGTGGTCGCTTTCGGTGAGCGCGTACACCTGGTGTCCCAACTCGCAATGCGTCTATGCGCAGGTCGAAGAGCGCGGCAGTGACGTCATCTATCGAATCGACATCCCGTCGTTCACGCGCACGCGGGTCGAGACCGGCGGCGTCAACACGAACATCCAGGTGGGCCCGGACAGCAAGACGCTGGTCTATCTCCACCAGAGCAACACGCAACCCGCCGAGGTCTGGGCGGACGGACATGCATTCACGCACGTCAACGACTCGGCGGTAGCGACGCTCGATCTTCATCCGCTCGAATCCTTCGGGTTCGTGGGCGCGATGGGCGACTCCGTCTTCGGCTGGATCCTGAAGCCGCCCCACTTCGATCCCCACAAGAAGTATCCTCTGGTCTACCTGGTGCACGGCGGCCCGCAGGGCGCGTGGACCGACGATTGGCACCCGCGCTGGAACTATCAGATGTTCGCGTCGCCGGGCTACGTGATCGCCGCGGTCAACTTTCATGGCTCCACCGGCTACGGGCAGAAGTTCACCGACGCGATCTCACGCCACTGGGGTGACTACCCGTTCGAGGACCTGATGAAGGGGCTCGATGTCGTGTCCAAGCTCCCGTACGTGGATTCGACACGGATGGGCGCGGCGGGCGCCTCGTACGGCGGGTACATGATCTACTGGATGGAGGGCCATACCCATCGCTTCAAGGCGGTGGTGGACCACGACGGCGTGTTCAACACGGTGAGCGCGTTCGGGAGCACGGAGGAGCTCTGGTTCCCGATGTGGGAGTTCGGCGGCACGCCGTACGAGGGCACGCCGGATGGCAACCGCGCGCTCTACGAGAAGTTCTCGCCGCTCAATTTCGTGAAGAACTGGCAGACGCCGATGCTCATCATTCACTCGCAGCACGACTATCGACTCGATCTGTCGCAGGGACTCGAGGCGTTCACGGCGCTGCAGGTGATGCACGTGCCGAGCAAGTTCCTCTACTTCCCGAACGAGTTCCATTTCGTCACCAAGCCGCGCGATCGCCGCCTCTGGTGGGGGGTGGTGCTCGATTGGCTCAATCAGTACCTGCGTCCGGGGCGGTAGGCGCCACGGCGTGCGCACGTAGTGGCGTCGCGCCATGCGGGTGAGGGACGCCGCCGCGCCGGATGTCGACCGCCTCGCCGACATCTGGTATGAGGGGTGGCGGGATGCGCACTTGGACATCCTGCCGCCGGAGCTCGCGCGGTATCGGACACGCGAGAGCTTTCACGAGCGGCTCGTCCGAGATCTGCCGATGGTGCGGGTCGTCGGTCCACCCGGCGCGCCGCTCGGCTTCTGCATGATCCGGGATGACGAACTGTACCAGCTCTACGTCGATGCCTCCGTGCGGGGTCAAGGGAGCGCCGCGGTGCTCCTGGCGGATGCGGAGGCACAGCTCGCCGCACGCGGCGTCGAGACCGCGTGGCTCGCCTGTGCGATCGGGAATGATCGCGCCGCACGCTTCTACGAGAAGCACGGCTGGATGCGCGCCGCGACCGTTCGCACGCCCGTCGAGATCCCCGATGGGGTGTTTCCTCTCGAGGTCTGGCGCTATGAGAAGCGGCTTGGGTGACCTGTCACGGGATCCACAGCCCGTGCGTCCTCTTGGTAGATCCCCCTACCAACAGGAGCACGATGATGGATACGACCCGCCACATTGACATCGAGCAGATCGCCCCGGCCGCCGTTCGCGCGGTGCTCGGACTGGAACAATACGTTCGCCGGTCGTCGCTCGAGCCCGATCTCCTCGAGCTGGTGCGCCTCCGCGCCTCATACATGAACGGCTGCGCCTACTGCGTGGACATGCACACGAAGGACGCTCGCGCTGCGGGTGAGACCGAACAACGTCTCTATGCCGTACCCGTCTGGCGCGAGACGCCGTTCTTTTCCGCCCGTGAGCGCGCGGCGCTCGCGTGGACCGAGGCGGTGACGGCACTGAGCTCACGGAGCATTCCCGAGTCGGCACGCGAGCAAGTCAGCTCCGAGTTCACCGATGCCGAGATCGTGGATCTCACGATGGCCATCATCACGATCAACTGCTGGAATCGCGTCGCCGTCCCGCTCGGCGCCGACGTGGGGAGCTACACGCCCGGCCGGCATGAAGCGGAGCCCGCGCCAGCCGCTCGATGAACCGGCTTGTCGGCCGGTAGATCGCTTCCGGGATCTCGGCGAGACGGGAGTGCTGGAGCTTCGGTCCGAGGCCGAAGAACTCCTGGAAGCTCATGATGAGCGGACGCCAGCGCGTGGGATCGATGCGGTTCGCGTGGCCGTCCATGCGGATCGCGTCGTCCACGTGCACGCGCACTACACGCACCTCGAGTGCCACGAGCCGGCCCCGCCGCTCGGGATCGCGGCCCTCGAGCTCGTGAATCCCCTC
This sequence comes from Gemmatimonadales bacterium, assembly GCA_035266665.1. GTDB lineage: Bacteria > Gemmatimonadota > Gemmatimonadetes > Gemmatimonadales > GWC2-71-9 > DATFMZ01. The sequence goes on from DATFMZ010000302.1 coordinate 20,441, forward strand.
GAGCACGGCTTCCAGCTGCACGGGGCACTCCGCCACGCGCGGCGGTGCCACGCGATCCGACGGGACCGGGGTGAGGCCGGCCGTGCCGAACTTGTCGGCCTCGTGGCGGTAGCCCATCGCCACCTTGTGCTCCGGCACGGGTGACGACCCCGTCGTCCGCGCCAGGCGGTCCACCGCCGCGACCTGATCCACCGACGGCAGGTTGAGCACGCACTCCCCCGACCGCTGAATGTTCGCGGGCGTGTGGGATCGTGCGCCGAATCCGAGCATACAACTCTTGCCCAGCCACCACGCCGACGACATCGGTGCGAGGTTCGCCGAGCCGTCGGGGTTGCTCGAGCTCACGAGCACCACGGGGGTGCCGAAGTAGAAGATCGCGGGGTCGATGACCGAGTGCATGAACGCTCCTGAGGGTGAGACGCCGAACCGCCCTGCGCTCACGTTATCCGCACCGGCCCGTTGCATCGACCCGAATCTTGCGCGCCTGCCCGAGCTGTCACACCACGGCCCGCGCGTCCGTCTACCGCATGAGAGACGTACTCTCGCGGTGAAACGGGCGCGCCGATTTCCCATCGCGCCATCACACAACATGCAACCGACCGGTGTCGTCCGCGGCGACGCCGGGCGGCGCACACGATACGAAAGGAACGTGTACGTCATGTCATTCACACGAAACATCGTCGGAGCCATCGCGCTCTCCGCCCTCCTGGCGGCACCGGCCTACGCCCAGAACCACGCGATCTGGATCGCCGCGAAGGGCGGTGGGTTCAACGCGGTGACCAATCTCGACTCCGCCGGCACCGCCGACTTCAAGAAGGTCGGCTTCGACGTGGGCGGTGCCATAGGCGTCGACCTTCAGCGCTACGTCGCCATCCGCGCCGACTTCACGTTTGCCCGCAATCAGCTGCGCGCGGCCGGCGTGCCGACGGGCAACCGGCTCAACCGGTTCTTCTACGACGCGGCGGTGCAGCTCCAGTATCCCACGGCCGTCGGCGTCGAGCCCTACGTCTTTGCGGGCGGCGGGGCGGTCACCCTCCACGAGGTCGGTACCAGCGGCCAGAACAAGACCAAGGCGACCGGCACCGCCGGACTCGGCGTGAGCTACGCCGTCCCGGGGACAGGGTTCGGCATCTTCGCCGAGGGCCAGGGATGGCTCTATAAGGCGAAGGACCTCGGTGGCTCCCTCGCCGACTACGACAAGACGCAGATCGAACTCGCTTGGGGCGGCGGCGTATCGTACCGCCTGCCGTTCTAGCGTGTCGCAGCATGCGCTCGATCGGCGCGGCGCCTTCCTTGCGGAGGGCGTCGCGCCCTGCGGCTGTCACGCCGCACGGTCCGCGGCGTCCAGCTGGGTGATCGCCAACGCGATCGAGCATCACTGGATGCGAAACGCGAAAGGAATGTCGATGTCCGGGAAGACCGTTTTCGTCGCCGGCGCCACGGGGGTGATCGGGCGCCGCCTCGTGCCGGTGCTGCTGGAGGCCGGCCATCGCGTGACGGCGGTAGGACGCACGGCGGAGAAGCGCGCGCGCCTCGAGGAGGTGGGTGCCACGGCGGCTCCGGTGGATCTCTTCGACGCGGACGCGGTACGCCGCGCCGTCCGGGGCCATGACGTCGTCGTCAACATGGCGACACACATTCCGCCGAGCAGCCGCATCTTCGTGCCCGGGGCCTGGCGCCAGAACGACGGCGTTCGGCGCCGCGTCTCCGCGAATCTCGCGGCCGCCGTGCTCGCCACGGGCGCCGAGCGCATGATTCAGGAGTCGTTCGCGCCCATCTACGAGGATGGGGGCGATCGCTGGATCGAGGAGGACGGGCCGGTGCGCACCGCCCGTTACAACCGCTCGGTGCTGGACGCGGAAGCGGCGGCCGAGCGCGTGACTCGAGCTGGAGGAATCGGAGTTGTCCTTCGTTTCTCGTACTTCTACGGTGCGGACTCGGACTCCACGCAGGACATGATGCGCTACGCGCGCCGGGGGCGGGCACCTGTCATCGGATCGCCCGACGCCTACATGTCCTCCGTCGCGCTCGACGATGCGGCGCGCGCCGTCGTCGCGGCGCTCGGCGTACCCGCCGGCCGCTACAACGTCACCGACGACCGCCCCGTCACGCGACGGGAATTTGCGGAGACACTGGCCGCGGCCCTCGGCGCGCCGCCTCCGAAGTTCTTTCCCGCATGGGTTGCGGCGCTGGGCGGCTCACTCGGCGCCATGCTGGCGCGGTCGCAACGGATCTCGAACGCCAAATTCGAGGCGGCGAGCAGTTGGAGGCCCAGGTACCCCAGCGTGAACGAAGGGTGGCGCGCCACCGTCAGCGAGGCGATGCGCAAGGACGCGAGGTCGAACGGAAGCGCCTCGATGGGGCGACGATGAGGAAACGAGCACTCATCGTGGGCGGCGGAATCGGCGGCCTGGCCGCTGCGCTTGCCATGCGAAAGGCGGGATGGGCGACGACGGTCTTCGAGCGTGCATCAGCCTTCAGTGAAGTGGGCGCCGGACTCTCAGTCTGGGCCAACGGACTCGACGCGCTCGATGCGCTGGGGGTCGGAGCCAAGGTGCGCGCGGCGGGACGCCGATTCGAAGCCGGAGCGGTGCGCACCACGACAGGGGATGTGCTCTTCAGCCTCGCGACGCAACACGCGACGGACGGCGATAGGTGGATCGGGGTGATGATCCATCGCGCCGATCTTCTCGACATTTTGGTCCACGCCGTCGGCACGGGTACGCTCCGCGCGGGAGTGGAGCTTCAGGCGCTCGAGCCACGCGGCGAGCGCGTGATCGCGCACTTCACGGACGGCTCGACCGACGACGGCGACGTCCTGATCGGCGCCGACGGGATACACTCCACCGTGCGCCGTGCCGTCGTCGGCCCCGAGTTGCCGCGATACGCGGGATATACGGTCTGGCGCTGGGTGGCCCCCTTCCCCGCGGAGAGGGTTCTCCCCGGCGAGACGTGGGGTGCCGGTGCCCGCTTCGGACAAGCGGCGCTCCCCGGTGGGCAGGTTTACGCGTATGCCACGCACGATGCCGCCCCCGGCGGCCGAGCGTCCGCGTCCGGAGGCGAGCGCGCGGAGATCGAGCGGCACTTCGGCGGATGGCATTCACCAATCCCCGCGCTGATCGAGGCCGCGCCTGAAGGCGCCATTCTTCGGCACGACTGCTACGACATTCGTCCCCTGCACTCCTGGTGCCGAGGGCGGGTGGCCCTCTTGGGCGATGCCGCGCACGCGATGACGCCAAACCTCGGCCAGGGGGCGTGTCAGGCGCTCGAAGACGCCGTAGCGCTCGGCCGTCACCTCACCGGCGCGGGCGACGTCGTAGGTGCACTCAAGGGCTACGCGTCGGAGCGCCGTCCGATCACCGCGCGGTTCCAGCGGCGCGCGCGCCTCACCGGCGCAATTGGGCAGTGGCGCCATCCCCTGGCACTACGACTACGCAGGAGTCTCGCGCGCAGAGTGCTCGCACCGCTCAGCGCGCGGGCGATGCGCGCGATGATCGAGAGGGTCTAGCGAGGCACCGACTCCAGCGCACGAAGTTTGTCCGGATTGAGCACCCGGTAGACCGCGAGGATCTTCTCGCCGTCGGTATGAATGGCGGTGGCCGCGAACACACGCTCGCCGGCGTAGCTGATCCACGCCGGCTCTCCGTTGAGTCGCCCCATCCGAGTGACCAGCATGCCGCGTGTCTTCCACGAGAAGCCGAGCACCAGGCGGGCCACGCGCATCGCGCCCCGGACGATCCGCGTCGCGGCACGCGTCTTCCCGCCGCCGTCACTTGCCCAGCTCGCATCCTCCGCGAGCAGCGCCACCACCCCTTCCTTGTCGTCCGCCTCGATGGCGGCGATGAAGTCGGTGAGGAGGCGCTCCTTGGACTCGAGGGAAACCTCGAAGCGCGGCTTGTCGCGGCGCACACGCTCGCGCGCGCGATGGACGATCTGCCGGCAGGCCGCCTCGCTCTTCGCGAGCGTTTCGGCGATTTCCGCGTAGCCGCAATCGAAGACGTCGTGCAGCAGCAGCGCCGCACGTTCTTCAGGCGCCAGCCGCTCGAGCATCAGCAGAAAGGCCATCGAGAGGTCGGACTCCAGCTCCGTGCGTTCGTCCGCGCGGCGCCACGGACCGGTGGGGAGCGGCTCCGGAAGCCAGGGCCCGAAGTAGGCGTCACGTTCGGTCCGCGCCCGGCGGAGGCGGTCGATCGCGAGCCGGGTGATCACCGTGACGAGCCAGCCCTCGGGCTGGCGCAGGGACGACGTATCTGCTTCCTGCCACTTGAGATACGTCTCCTGCACGAGATCCTCCGCGTCCTCGATCGCACCGAGCATGCGATACGCGATCCCGAAGAGCCGGGGTCGGGCGCGCTCAAAGCGCGCGGTCTGATCGGCGATGGAAGCCATGGTCATTACGAACATAGACGGACGGGGGGCTGGTGTGTGACAGGGAGTCGGCGGCGAGACCGACGGTCGGAACGGCTCAGGCCTGTTGGCGGAGGTAGGCAGCCAACAGATCGAGCTCCTCAGCATACACGCGATCGAGCAGACCGCGGACGAGACGCCGTTCGACCCATCCGAGCGGACCCCGGCGTCTCGGGAAGGCGGTCGTGATGGTCACGCTGCATGCGTTCTCGCCGGGACGCGGCTCCACCAGGAAGGACGTCTCCACCTGCGCATCGGGATAGGTCTCGACGAGCCGGCGTCCGGGCGCCGGCTCCGTCACGATCCCGCGCATCGTCCGGACGCGACCGGCGACCTTCGTCCGGACGATCAACCGGGTTCCGGCACCGGACCCGCCTGCTTCCACCTCGAGACCCGCGAAGAAGCGTGGCGGCAGAATCTTCGGATGGGCCTCACGGTAGTCGGCGAACACGGCGTACACTCGCCCGGCCGACGCCTCGATGTGCCGGGTGACCGCGACGTCGTACGTCCGGCCGGCGCGTCGAGTGTCGGCGCTCATCGCGAGCGCGTGCCCACTGCGGTGTGTGCGAGCATGCGTGTCATCACGTCTCCGAGGTACCGGCAACCTGCTGACCGGCCGATCGTTCGACCGCGGCGGCGAGCGCAACACCCAGGCCCATTGCGATACCGCCTGCCAGAAGATGCGCGAGCTGGACGACCCAGTGCATGGGCCCCGGCAGGATCCGCCCCTGCACTCGCCCGAACATGACGACGCCGACTCCCCAAAGGAAGACCACGGCCGCGAAGCCCTGTCGCACCCCCGCGCGAAACGCGAGTACCGCGATCACCCACATCGCGAGCACGAGTGTCGCACCGAACACGATGTGCACCGGCAACCAGCTGAAGAGATACCCCGCCCAGATGGCGAGGCCGAGGAGGAGGGCTCCGCCCCCCGCGAGACGAATGAGATGCTTGAGAGCACGTGCGGCGCCGGCCATGCGGGTCGACCTCCATGCGTGTGTTCGGCTGGGGCGGCGCCCTGCCGCCCTCGTTGTGTCCTGCCGCCCTCATGACGGGTGAGACCCTGGTGCTGTGACACCCGGGCTCGACGCGGACCGGACGGGCCGCCTGAACACGATCACGAGGTTGACGATCACCGCGGGCACGAGCACGCCGAGGGCAAGTACCGGCGCCGCGGCCGGAAGGTGTGCGGCCGATCGCACCAGGCGCCAACGCCCGGCCGCGACCACCGTCGCGATCGCGCCCCAGAGCGTGGTCTCGAGCGCCTGGAGGCACTCGTCGGCGCGGAGATGGAATCCGGTGGCCATGAGGACGATGAGCGCGAGGCCGAGGCAGGCGAGGGGCGTGAGCCATGGTAGGCGCCCCGTGGTCATCGGGAGAATCAATCCGGCGGCACCGAGCACCTCGGCGACGCCGATCGCGATCACCAGCGGGCGCGGCATGTCGGAAAAGCCCGTCCAGCGTTCGAGGCCACGGCCGACGAGCTTCGGGGCGCCCGCGAGAAGGAAGAAGAGCGCGAGGAACCCCTGCGCGCTCCAGAGCACGACATTGAGCGTATCGGATTGTGGCATCGTATAGCATCTCCCGCGTGGCGATTCATCGGTCAGGCGTCGCGAACTCCACGGGGCATGACACGGGAGGCGGCGTGCGTGTGACAGAGCGGGCTAGGTCTCGGGAGGAAGTCCCGCGAGCTTGTCGGGATTGCCGACCGCGTAGACGGTCCGGATGCGGCCGCCTCGAATGTCGAAGATGAGCGCCGCTTGCGCGTGCGTACCGGCATAGGCGATGAACCCCGGCTGCCCGTTGATCGTGGTCGCACGAAGGCTCGTGCGCGCCGGGGCGAATCGCCGCGTCGTCCCGATGACGAATCGAGCCACGGCGTTCGGGCCATGAATCGGGTTCAGCGCGGCCCCTGGGATCCGGCCGCCGCCGTCGGCCCAGAGGGTGATGTCCTCCGCGAGGAGCGCGACGAGGCCGTCGACGTCTCCGGCCGCCGTGGCCCGGGTGAACTGCTCGACGAGCCGCGCGGCATGTGCCTGATCCGGCTCGAAGCGCGCGTGCGCCGTGCCCACGTGCTTCTTGGCGCGCGTCAGCAGCTGACGGCAGTTCGCCTCCGACTTGTCCACGATGCGGGCAATCTCGGCGTACTCGAAGGCGAAGACTTCGCGGAGCAGGAAGACGGCGCGTTCGATCGGGGAGAGCCGCTCCAGCAACACCAGGAACGCCATCGAGAGAGATTCGGCAAGCTCGACGGACCCCGACGGATCCGGGACGGTGTCGGTCACGAGCGGCTCCGGTAGCCAGGGCCCCACGTACGTTTCGCGTTGATGCCGAGCGGAGCGGAGCTGGTTGATGGCGAGGCGCGTGACGATCGTGGTCAGATACGCCCGCGGCGCACGCACGTCCACCTCTGGCGCCTCCTGCCACCGGAGATAGGCGTCCTGGACCAGATCTTCCGCATCCATCACGCTCCCGAGCATCCGGTAGGCGATGGAGAAGAGCAACGGTCTGGTCGATGCGAAGACGTCAGCTCGAGTTTCCATACGGTTCCGAACGCTAGACAGACAATCCCTCGCATCTGTGACATCTCGACGAGGGATGCCGGACCTCACGGGGGACCGCGGGCACACCGAGCGCAGGGATTCGGATCCCATTCCCCCTGCCGGGGTGTATTACGGCTTTCCCGTCACCCCACCCCGCGCGGAGGAGTCCATGCGATCTCGAGTGGCCCTGGCGAGCGCCCTCGGCGCGCTCGCGATCATGGCGTGCAGCTCCCAGCAGGCGGCGGGGCCCCCGGCCCCGCCCGCCTGCGGCGGGCGCGAGACGGTCGTCTCGCTCACCGTGGGCACCTATACCAGCGTCGACCCCACCAGCGATTCGGGGTGCGCGACGTTCGCCGCCAACGCCTCGAGCACCGACACCGCCGAGTATCTCGTGGTGGCCCAGGCCGCGGGCGGCGCCCCCGGACAGACCGGCTCCTTCGCGCTCAGGACGCTCGCGCTCACCGCAACCGCATCCGTCACGGGCCCTCCCATGCACGTTGAAGCGTCGGCGCCGACGACGGCCGCGACGTTCGACCACTTCCTGCGCGAGGTGGGCGAAGGCATCGTTCAGCCGGCGCGGCCGCCCGCATCGTTCCTGGCGCCGCGCTTTGACGTGACGGGCGCCGCGGGGGCACCGCCCACCGTCGGCTCGCTCCGGACCTTCACCGTCTGCGCCACGCTCACGTGCAGCAGCTTCACGTCCGTCACGGCCAGGGCCCGCGCGGTGGGCACGAACGTCGCCATCTACGTGGACACGCTCGCGCCGACCCCCGGGTTCTCCACCGCCGACGTCGACACGCTGCTCCAGACGTTCGGTCAGCAGCTCTATCCCGCCGATACGAATGCCTTCGGTGGCCCCACCGACATCGATCAGAACGGCGTCGTCATCGCGCTGTTCACCGGCGTGGTGAACTCCCTCGTCACGAAGGCGCAGTGCACGTCGAGCGGGTTCATCGTCGGCTACTTCTTTCCCGGAGACTTGAGCCCGGCCGTCTCGCAGACCTACAACCACGGCGAGATCATGTACATGCTCGCCCCCGATTCGCTCGGTACGCTCAGCTGCCCGCACACCGTGACGTCGCTCAAGCTCCGCATCGGCGCGACGTTCATGCACGAGTTTCAGCACATGATCAACTACGGTCAGCACGTGGTCGATCGGAATGGCCCGGCCGAGCAGGTCTGGCTCGACGAGGGACTGTCCAAGTACGCGGAGGAGCTCGGCGGCCGCACGTTTCTCCCGTCCGATCCGACGGACTTCTCGTACTACGTCACCGATGACGTCTACGACGGGGGGAACTACCTCGCCGCGACCGGCGACCATGCGCTGATCACGTCCAGCGATCAGAATCTGCCCGACGTCGGCGCGGGATGGCTGTTCGTGCGCTATCTCGTGGATCGGTTCGGCACGGGGATCACGCGGAAGCTCACCGAGACCACCAATATCGGCACGACGAACGTGGCGGCGGCGACGGGCGAACCTTTTGCCACGACGGCCGGTGATTGGGCGCTCGCCAACTGGGTGTCCGACCTACCCGGATTCACGGCGCCGCCCGAGCTCAAGTACACCTCGTGGGCCTTTCGCGCGACGTTCGCGGCGGCCAATCAGCAGGACCCAGCGGACTTCCCATCGCCGTTCCCGTTGGTGCCGCTTCGGATGCTGTCCGACTCGGTCAACGTGAGCGGCGTGCTGCACGCCGGATCGGGCACCTACGTGCGCGTACTGCAGCCGCCGAGCGGCGGAGCGTTCACGCTTCGCTTCGACGGCGGGGGTGTCGTCGCACTCTCCGATTCGCTCGTGCCGCGGCTCGACGTGGTCCGGACGCGCTGAATGACCGACGCCCAGGCGGTACCGGCATCACGGAGCGGCGTTGAGGGCCTGCCGAACCGCGTACTCGACGTCTTCGATCGCCCACGGCTTGGGGATCACGCGGACGCCGCGCGGCACCAGGAACGTCTTCCCGGGTCGATCCTGGTATCCGCTTGACAGGAGAAACGGCACGGAAGGGCTCCGGTCGCGGATCGCGCGGTACACGTCCGCGCCGCTGAGGCCGGGCATCATCATGTCGGACATCACGAGATCGATCTCGCCCGCGTGCGCCTCGAAGAGCGCGATGCCCTTCGAGCCATCCTCGGCGATCAGTACGCGATAGCCCAGATAGTGCAGTACGCGCTGACCGGTGCGACGCAGGCTCGCGTCGTCCTCGATCAAGAGGATCGTTGCCCCGGTATGCGTAGGCGCCGTGTGAGTCGGTGCGGGGGGCTGCGCGCGGGGCATCTCCGTGGTTCGCGGGAAGTAGAGATGGACGGTCGTGCCGCGTCCCGGCGCGCTCTCCAGATCGAGGAATCCGTTCTGCTGCTTCATCAATCCGTAGACCATGGAGAGCCCGAGGCCGGAGCCCACGCCCGGAGGCTTGGTCGTGAAGAACGGCTCGAGCGCCCGGGTCCTGGTCTCTGCGTCCATTCCGTCGCCGCCGTCCTCGACCGAGATCCGAATGAAGTCGCCGGGCGAGAGCCAGGCCGGCCGCCGCGTATCCGCGCCGTCCACGTGCTCCGGCGTCACGATGACCCGTACGCCTCCGGACGTGAGCGTCGCGTCGCGCGCGTTGGTGGCGAGGTTCAACAGGATCTGTTCGACGGCGACGACGTCGCACAACGCGATGCACGCCGGGGCGATCTCGACATCCAACGCAACGTGCTCCGGGATCACCTGCCGCAGCATCGACTCCGCTCCGCGCGCGACGGCGCTCAGGTCGGTGGGCACGACGTCGAGACTCACGTTTCGGCTGAAGCCGAGGAGCTTGGCGATCATCGTCGCGCCGCGGCGCGCGGCGCCGCGCAGCTCCGCCAGCTCGGTCCGCGTCTCGGCATCTTCGGGATCGAGCGATGCCGCGATCAAGGAGGCATTCGCCATGATGACCGAGAGCACGTTGTTGAAGTCGTGGGCGACACCCGCCGTCATCCGCCCTACCGCCTCCATCTTCTCCGCCTGCCGGCGGCGGGCTTCGAGAGCTTCGCGCCCGATGCCGCTCCCGTGAAAGTGCACCTCGATCGCGCGCACCCCCGGCGTATCGAGGCGGTTCACCAACTTCACGGCGAGCCACGGGAATTCGCACGTGGGATCCGGTGTCTTGATCGTCGCGGGGATCGCGACGTCCGGTTGCTCGAGACACCGACCGAACACGTCCTGCGCGTAGGCGACGTCGTCGGGCACACAGAGGTCGAAGCCGAGCCGGCCGACGAGCTCGGCGGGAGGGTAGCCGAGGTAGCGCTCGGCAACGGCATTCGCATACCGGATGACGCCCGTGCCATCCACGAGGAGCATCCCCTCGTCGCTGTTTTCGACGAGCGTGTGAAAGTGAGCGTCGCGGGGTGTAGGGGAGCGCGGCGGTCGGCGGCGTGTGGCACCGGCGACCGGTGGGAGAGGACTCGTGCGCGGGAAGCCATCCCGCCGGGGCGGCCCTCCGAATGGCCAGGGCCGATCCATAGGAACTCCTTCAATTGTGGACTACGGGTTCCAGGAGATGGTCCTAGTATGAGGGTGATGCACGCCGTGCGAAAGGGCCACCGGGGCCACAAGCCCATGATGCTCCCGGTTGGGTAGTGCGATCTTGGGACATCACCCCGCGAAATTGGGACATTTCCGGCGTCGCGCAGCCACCGCGAGCCGCATCACGCGTTACGCATCGCGCACGCAGGCCGCGGGCGCTCACCATTGTCCGGATCGCTTGTTGCGCAACGTCGTCAGCCATCACAACTTGGCAACGGACACCATGCGTTCGTCTAGTTGGCGCTCACGGCGCTGGATGCACCGCGGCGTGCGCGATGGTGTCATTCTGCATGAGTCGTGTCGTGGGCTCGTCCATCAAGGGGCCCGTCGGAGGACCGTCTCGTGAGGCGAAGTTGGATCGCGATCACCTCCCTCACCGCCGTCGCACTGGGTACCTCCTCGTGCGGCTCTCGCCACTTGAGCACGCTCGACCGCGCGCGCGCCGCCGGCATCATTCGCGCCGCATATGCCCCTGAAGCCCCTTACGCGTACCGCGACAGCGCGGGCCGTGTCACGGGCCAAGCTCCCGAGCTGCTCCGCGAACTCACGCGTCGACTCGGCATTCCGCACGTCGAGTTCGTGCAGACAGAATTCGCCCTGCTGATCCCGATGCTCCAATCCGGGAAGGTGGACGTGATCGCCTCGGGCATGTTCATAACCCCGAGACGGGCCACGCTCGTGGCGTTCAGCGATCCCACGCTATCCGTCTATGAGAATCTACTCGTTCCACGCGGCAACCCACGCCATCTGACCTCATACGCGAGCGTCGCGCGTGACACCACCGTCCATCTCGCCGTCCTGGCCGGCTCCGTCGAGGAGGCGACCGCACGAGCCGACGGTGTGGCAGCATCCCGCTTGCTCATCGCGCCCGACGTGCGCACCGCAAACGCGGCATTCACGGCAGGCCAGGTGGACGCGCTCGCGATCTCGGCGCCGACCGCGCGCCGCGCGGCGGCCGGCCTCCAGGCAGACGTCGTTCCGCTTCCCGGGGGGCGCTCCTCGGCGGCGTTCGCGGTACGGCAGGACGACCGCCATTTCCTCGCGGCGCTGGATTCTACGCTTCGGATCGTGCTCGCGGCTCCGGCGTACGCCGGGTTCGTCGGTCGATTCGGGTTCCTCCCGGACGAGGTCCCGGGAGCGGCGGACTCCACGCCATGACGCCACCGTCACTTGGCGCGCTGCGGAGGGCGTTCGGCCACGTCGCTACCCAGTTGGCGCTCGCCGTCGTCGGGGTCGCGTCGGTGATTCTTCTCCTCGTCGGTGCGCGCGCGTCCCAACGTGCCCGCGAGCGCACGAGGAGTTTGGTGCAGGAGGTGGGTGATGCACGGCTCAATCTCACCAAGGCGTATCTCGTGATCGGTCGCGTGGCCGCCGGCGACTCGACCTTCTCGCTTCAGGATGCCGTCGCGTACGCCGAGAACGCCCATGCGGATCTGCGCGATCTGCTCGGAGGGACGGATGCTGGTCAACCTGCCGCGTCGCCGCTTGTCGCGGACGACACCCTCCGGGCCATGCTGGCCGCCCTCGATCAGCGCGCGCGCGCATTCGACAGTGTGGCGCATGCCGAGACCCCGGGCACGCCGATGCGCGCCATGGAAAACGTCGACCGGCGTGTGGCGTTCGGCGCCTTCGAGCGGTTGGCGGATACCATTGACGCACGGCTGGACGCTCGGTTGAACGCCCTCGACGCCGCCGCCGAGTGGGATGTCTTCCTGACCCTCGGGGCGTGGGTCGTGTTCCTCGTCGGAATGGGCGCCGTCGTCCATGCGCTCACACGCTCGCGGCGCCGCGCCGAGCTCCAGTTGCGACGGAACGAAGCGCGGTATCGCCTGCTGTCGTCCCTCGCCCCCGTGGGCATCTTCCGCGCGGACGCTGACGGCCGCATGCTCGACGTCAACGAGCGCTGCGTGCTCTTGGCGAGCTTCGCGAGCGACTCGCTGATCGGTCGCTCGTGGTTCGACGCCGTACATCCACAAGAACGGCAGCGCGTGCGCGAGGCGTGGCGCGACGCGCTCGAACATGACAAGGAGTTTCGCGTCGAGTGCCGGCTCGCCGGATCCGATACCCGTGAGCGCTGGGTCCTCGCGCGGGCCGCACGTGTGGACGGCGCCGGCGTGGTCGGGACACTCATCGATATCTCCGACCGCAAGCACGTCGAGCTCCAGCTGCAACAGGCGCAGAAGCTCGAATCCGTGGGCGAGCTGACGGGGGGGATCGCGCACGACTTCAACAATTTGCTCGCGGTGATCGCGACGAACGCGGAGCTCCTCGAGCCCGTCCTGCCGCCGAACGAGCCTGAGGCGGCGGCGATGCTGTACGACGTGCGCGAGGCGGTGAAGAGCGGCACCGAGCTGGTGCGCGGGCTCGTGGGATTCAGCCGCCGTGCCGATCTCCGACTCGAGGAGGTCCGGCTCGCAGACGTCATCCAGACCACGGGCAAACTCATGCGGCGGGTCGTGCCGGCCAGCATCACGGTCCGGGCAGACGACGTCGATGACACCGTGTACGTGCACGCGGACCCCGTTGCGATCCAGCAGATCCTCCTCAATCTCGCGACGAACGCGCGCGACGCGATGCCCAAGGGCGGCGTGCTCACGCTCGAGGTGCGGTGGCGGGACGCGGACGAGGGCTTCTTGCGTGAGCATCCGTGGGCTATTCCGGGATGGTACGGCATCCTCGAGGTGCACGATACCGGCACGGGGATGAGCGAAGCCGTGCGGAGTCGCATCTTCGAGCCGTTCTACACGACGAAACCGGTCGGACGCGGCACGGGGCTCGGGCTCGCGATGGTGTACGGACTCGTTCGCCAGCAGTTCGGGTTCGTCCACGTGTACAGCGAGTTGGGCCATGGCACGCGATTCGTGGTCGGCCTGCCGGCGAGCACCGCGACCGCGCAAGAGCGTCATACCCCGAGCGGACGCACGCACGCCTTCCGCTCGGGGTCCGAGCACGTGCTCGTGCTCGAGGACCAGGACAGCCTGCGCCGCGCCCTCTGCCGGACCCTCGAGCACCTCGGGTACCGCGTCACGGAGGCGCCGGATGGTGCGGCCGCGCTCGCGCTCCTCGAGGGCGAGCACGACATTGACCTCGTCATCGCCGACATCGTGATGCCCGGCATGGGTGGCATTGACGTGTTCGATCGCCTGGAAGGCCGCGCGGCACCACCGTTCATCTTCACGAGCGGCTACACGGCACGGGACATCCAAGAGCGCGCAAAGTTGCCGGAGTACGCGGCGTTCCTTCGGAAACCGTGGACACTGCAGGATCTGAACGACCAGCTGCGCACCGTGCTCGACACGTGAGACCGAACCAATCCTGACGCGACGCCCTTGCCCCGCTGCACGTACGGTCGTAGTCTAGCGGCAGCAGAGGAGCGGCATACGAGCCACCCCACCGACGCGCGTCCCCACCCCCCCGACCAAAGTCGCTTTACCCGTGCCGCCACCATCATGGCCTGGGTCTGCGTCGGCATCGGCGTCGCCGGGCTCATCGGCTGGGCGCTCGGCATCCCCACGCTCACCCGCGTGATGCCTGGGCTCGCCGCCATGAAGGCGAACACCGCGATCGGCTTCATCCTGCTGGGCGTCGCGCTGGTCGTACGGGTGCGGACGCCGGATTCGCCCGCCACGGTGCGCCTCGTGCAGTGGATGGTCCTACCCGCGGTCCTGCTGGCCGCGCTCTCGTTGGCCGAGTACGTCACGGGACGCGCGTTCGGGGTGGACACGCTGTTTTTCGGGTTCTCCCAGGCGGCCGGGACCATGACGTACCCGGGCCGCATGGCTCCGGGGACGGCAACGAGCTTCGTCTTCCTCGGCGCGATGATCGCGCTGCTCGAGCGGGATGCCGTGGATCTACTTGCCGTCGTACCGGCAGCCCTCGGCGTGGTGGGCACCGCGGGCGCCGTGGATACGCTCGTCTGGCCAGGGGCCGTGACGTCGTATTCCTCGATGGCCATGCAGACGGGCATCGGGATCACCCTCCTCGCCCTGGGCGCCTCGCTGTCCCGCCCCAACCGCGGCTACGCCGGCCTCCTGCGGCAGGCCACGCCGACGGGGTCGCTGGCCCGCGGCCTCCTGATCGGCGCGTTCGCCGTCCCGCTCGGCATCGGCTGGGCCCTGTACGATCTGGCGCGCGAAGACCTGATCTCCGGCACCTCGTACGCGGGGCTCACGATCATCGTGACAATCCTGGTGCTCGCCGTGCTGGCGCAGGTCCTCACCATCCGGCTGCACCGGGCCGAGTCCGCGCGTGCCACCGCCGATGCGCGGTTCTTCGAGCTGTTCGACTCGGCGCCCGTGGGACTCTTCCGCTCGCTTCCGGACGGCACCATCCTCGACGGCAACCCGGCGCTGGTGCACATCCTGGGGCTGCCGGATCGCGCCGAGCTGTTCGCGCACAATGCACGCGACTTCTACCTCGACGGGGCTGATCGCGACCGCTTCGTGAAACAGCTCATGACCTCGGGCACCGTCTCCGGCATGGAGTTTCGGTTCCAGCACGGCGACGGCTCGATTCGCTGGGTGGAGTCCCACGCGCATGCGGTGCGGAATCCGGATGGGACGTTCAACCACCTCACCGGATCGTTCATCGACATCACTGCACGAAAGCAGGCGGAGGCCCAGTTCCTCGCGGCGCAGCGCATGGAAGCGGTCGGCCAGCTCGCGGGCGGCGTGGCCCACGACTTCAACAACCTGCTCACCGTTCTCCACGCCACCGCCGAGTTCCTGCTCGAGGAGACACCGCCCGGCGACGAGCGCCGCGCCGATGTCGAGGAGATCCTGCGCACCACCAAGCGTGCCACCGCCCTCACGCGCCAGCTCCTCGCGTTCAGCCGGCGCCAGGTGTTCGAGACCCGCGTGCTGAACCTGAACGACCAGGTGGCCGGGATGGACTCCCTGCTCCGACGCATCATCGGGGACGACGTGCGGCTCGTCACCGTGCGCGCCGGCGATCTCGGGAACGTGCGTGCCGATCCCGCACAGATCGAGCAGGTGATCGCCAATCTCGCGGTGAACGCGCGGGACGCGATGCCGGATGGCGGCACGCTCACCATCGAGACCGCCAACGTCACGCTCGATGCGCGACAAGCCCGTGGCCAGCTGGACGTGACACCGGGCGACTACGTCTCGCTCGCCGTCTCCGACACCGGCCACGGGATGCCGGCGGACGTCGCGGCGCACGTGTTCGAGCCATTCTTCACCACCAAGGGCATCGGGAAAGGCACGGGCCTCGGACTCGCCACGGTGTACGGGATCGTGCGACAGAGCGGTGGTTCGGTGAAGCTCGACACCGCGCTCGACGCCGGCACGACCTTCACGATCTATCTGCCGCGCGTGGCGGAAGCGGTCGACGCGGAGGAGGTGGGCATCGCGCGTCGAACGGCACCCCGCGCGAAGGCGGGCGAAACCGTCCTCGTCGTGGACGACAACCGCGACGTGCGCGGCACCACCGCGCGCATCCTCCGCACGCTCGGCTACGTCGTCGTGGAGGCGTCGGGACCGGAAGGATGGGAGGAGGCGAGCCGCGGACATGGCGGCACCATCCACCTCTTGGTGACCGATGTCGTGATGGCCGGACTGAGCGGCCCCGAACTCGCCGAGCGGTTCCGCGCGCGGCATGCCGACGCGCGCGTGCTCTTCACCTCAGGCTACGCCGACCGCGGCGTGGCGGGCGGCAGCGGCCTCCCCACGGGTGCCGCGTTCATCCAGAAGCCGTTCACCGTGGATGGACTCGGCCGGAAGGTGCACGAGGTGCTGCACGGGGGGTGATTGCGCGACGCCGCCAACCACCGGCGGCAACGCCATCTCGCGCTCGAGCGCGCACGATCCGACCCCGGCTCGCTGCGTTCCGCGCCGATCACCCGACAAATGTCCCAAAACCGACATACGATGTCCCAAAGTGTCACTATCGCATCGGCGCGTTCACTTGAACATTTGCACAAGTCCGCCCGCGAGGCCGACCCGATGTGACCACACCACACCGTATGTCGCTCTTCCTCACCTGCGCCGTGCTCGCGCACCCGCTGGTCCCCGGCGTCGCCGCCGCGCAGGGCGAGACCGCCATCCTCGACAGCCTCGAACACGTGGCCCTCACTGCGACGGATGCCTCGGCGCGCGTACGCGCCGCCCTCGCGATCACCGACGCCGGACGGCTCCAGGTGGACGCGGGTCCCACCGACACCGCACGGCGGCACCCACGGTATCCCGGCGTGGTCGCACGACTCGTGACGATCTATCGGAAATCCACCGACCCGGCCGTGCGCGACTTGGTCGTGCAGTGGATGCCGGCGCTCGCCGATCGGCCTCGTGCCATCGCCTTCCTCGTGGAGGTTGCGAGCGAGACACCGATCCCACGCTCTGGGGGAGCATCACACGTGTTGCCGCCCGGACACGGCACCGCATCCAGCCGGGCGCACACGGCTATCTACGCGCTGACGCGAATGGGTGCGGCGGGACGCGCGGCGCTCGCCCGCCTGGACGTGAGCGGAAGCGTTCGTGATCCGGAAGCCAGAGCATATCTCGCGCGGCTGGCGAACGAGGGATACGAGGACCGCGAGTAGCGAGGCGCATGCCGTTCCCTAGCGCCGTCCTCGGTCCAGGGCGTCCTGCGAGAGCCTACGGCTTGACGCTCGCTTGACGCCCTGAATCCACCATGCGCAACGTCCCGAACCGGAGCGGACCGATGCGTGCGTTGATGATAGCCGCCATGGCGGCCAGCCTGATTCCCCAGGCCTGCGCAAACGAGCCCACCGCCAACCCGGCAGGGCCAGCCACCAAGGACTCCACGGCCAAGGCCTCGGCCACCGCCACGCATATCCTGCTCACGGACGATCCCTTCCCGTATGACCGCGTCGCGCGGGTAGACGTCTACGTGGTGAACGTCTCGGTTTCGCTCTCACCCGATACGAGCAGCACCGGGTCCTTCGTGACGGTCGCGACGCCGAACCGGCGCATCAATGTGCTCGCCCTCCAGGGGGGTGACACCGACGAGTTGGGTGCGCTGAAGCTTCCACCAGGAATCATCACGGCCGTCCGCCTGGTGCTCGATACCGATTCGTCGAGCATCACGCTCGCGGACGGCCGCGTGCTCACGGGGAGCTCGTCGCCGGGAATCGCCTGGCAGTCGAGCGCGGGACGCCCGGTGCTCAACGCGCTGGTGCACGAGCAGATTGCGGTGCCCGATTCGGGCGGTCGGGTGGTAATCGTATTCGACGTCGGCGAGGCATTCATTCCCGTGAGCGTGCTCGACTCCTCGAGCACCGACAGCGGCTTCGTGTTTTCGCCCTTCGTCACGGCGTTCGACGGAACACGCACGGGCGCGATCGCCGGCATCGTCCGCGGCACGAGCGACGGCGGTGCGGCCGTGACCGATGCATCCCTACAGCTCTATCTCGGGAATCCGACCAATCCGGAAAACACCTGGTGGCGGGTGGGAACGGCACGCTCGGATTCGGCCGGAACGTTTCGCTTCGCCTACGTTACGCCGAGCGCACACTGGACGAGCACGTCGGCGCACGCGACCGACACCTACATCCTGACGGTGGATCCGCCGAACGGCTCGGGACTCGGCCGTGTGATCGTGCCGAATATCGAGGTCACGACGGGCAATACGACATCGGTCGGTATGGTGGTGCTGCCATAGGCCTCGGCCTTCACGCCGAGGACCGCCTCACCGCCCCCGGCTTCCCGTGAAGTCCCTGAGCGAGAATGCCCGCGTCAGCTCGCCGACCCGCTCGCGCTTCCACCAATTCCCGCTCGCTTTCCGCTCGGCGAAGCTCGTGAACTCGTACTTGTAGTAGATGAGCCGCACGTATTTGGGCGGCGCGGTAGAGAAGGGGCCGGGCGCCATGAGCCGCCGGACCGTCGGTGAGCCTTCGAGCAGCCGGTGCACGAGCGCGCCAAGGAGATCGCTCGAGGAACGCGGGTTGAGCGCCGCGAACCACATCTGCCAATCCAGCCGCGGCATGTGCGGCTCGACGAACGCCGGCCGCCGGCCGAGCGGGCCCGGCTTCCAGCGGAAATCCACCGGCGTCCACGTACTGTCGTCGGCACTCGCCTCGACCGCGATCTCGCCGCGCTCGGTCGTCATCACCCGGAAGAGTCCATATCCGTTCACCGACCGGAACGGCCCGACGAGCTCCATCACCTGGTTCGTGAACGCAAGCACCCAGTTGTTCGCTCCCGGCACCGTCGCCACCATCTCGTGCACGAACGCCACGAAGCTCAGCACCCCGATGGCGATGCCCACGCCCGCGTTCACCGCCCGCTTCCGCCGCCCCTCCCTCTCCCTATCCCCTGCCACCCTGCCACTCTGCCCCCCTGCCGCTCTCTGCGGCATCAACCAACGAATGGCGTCGTCATCCAGCAACACCACCGCCAGCACGATCGTGAGCAGATTGAAGAACCCGTAGTTCCCCGTGGCCGCGATCAGAAGCTGGAACGCGATGATCGCCGCGCACCCGATCCGCCTCGGCCACAGGTTCCGAAGAGGTAGCACGATGGCGATCGGTACGAGCAGCTCGGAGACGTAGACACCGATCACGGAGAGCTTCTGGAACCAGACGGGCATGTGATACGCGTACCACCCGATCCACGTCGGGAGCGGCTGCGTCTCGTAGTGGTAGGTGAGCGCCGTGAGATTCCGCCACGTGGGGTCACCCGAGAGGAGCTTCGTGATCCCAGAGAGGAAGATCACCTTGAAGAGCAGCAGCCAGAGGAGCCATCGGATCACCGGCGACGGCGCACGATCGCTCGCGAATCGCGGCCAGACCCGAAGCGGCGCGTAGAAGATGGCGAGGAACCCCGCTTCGAGCAGCAGCGCATCCCACTGGAAGCTCAGGAACTGTTGTCCCGCGACCGTGAGCGAGAGATAGAAGAGCCAGAGGAGCACGAGGATCGGCACCGGCGCGACGTCCGCGATCAACAGCACGCTCAGCGCCGCACCGCCCCAACAGAGAAAGCGAAGCATCGCGTCGCCGTGCGCGAGCCAGAGGAGGGTGGGATAGAAGTAGAACGCTTCGGCACCCAGTGCCGCACGCGCCCTCCCCAGGAGCGCACCGATCGGCAAGAGCCCCTCGTGGCCCACCAACCCGATCACCTGGACGCCCAACGAGACGAACGCGATGAGATAAACCACGCCGAGCAGGCGGAGAAAGAGCCAGCGCGAGAGCGAATACTCGACGCGGCGGGGCGACAGCCCCGCCGCGTCAACGGCCGACACTGCCGCGCCGTTCGTCAGTACGACCACCCCTCCCGGTACGTCGGATGGATGTACTCCGCCGGTACGGTCACGTTGGTCACGTTCTTGGTCTTGGGATCGAGCTCGAGCGTCCGCCCCATCCGCACCGCGAGCACGCCCAGAACCACCATCTCCGTGAGCGGTCCCGCGTACTCGGCGAAGTTCGACCCGGCGGGCGTGCCGCCCTTGGCCGCACGCACGAACTCGGCGTACACGCCGCCCTCGATCCGCGGATACTTCTGCGGCAACGGATGCGCGGTGACCTCCGCCTGCTTCTTGGGATCGAGCAGCATCGGCCCGTCGCCGTACGTGCCGGCGGTGAGCTTCCCGTCGTCGCCGATCCAGAGCTGCCCGCCGTCGTCGCTCGGCGGCCAGAGCTGATCGTCGGGCACCTCGGGCGGGCGCGGCGGGAAGAGACTCCCGTCGTGCCACACGCACTTCACCGGAGGACGCTTGCCCTTGGCTTCGAAGTAATAGGCGATCCGCTGCATCTTGGGCGCGGTCTCGGGATAGAGCTGGGTGGACTCCGGCACCACCTTGTTCGGGGTGCCCAGGTCGAGCGTCCAGAACGCCGCGTCCATGATGTGGCACGCCATGTCGCCGAGGGCGCCGGTTCCGAAATCCCACCACCCGCGCCATTTGAACGGCTCGTACACGGGGTTGTACGGCCGCTCCTTCGCGGGCCCGAGCCAGAGGTTCCAGTCGAGCGTCGGCGGCACGTAGTACTCCTGGAGCGGCCGGTCCATCGCCTGCGGCCAGATGGGGCGATTGGTCCAGAAATGCACCTCGCGCACCGTGCCGATCAATCCGGCCTCGACCCACTCGCGGATCAGCCGGATCCCCTCGTGGGTGTGGCCCTGATTGCCCATCTGCGTCGGGACTTTGTACTTCCGCGCCGCGTCCTCGAGCGCGCGGACCTCGCCGAGCGTCCGCGCGAGGGGCTTCTGGGTGCGCGTCGGTTTCCCCGCCTGCATCGCGAGCATCGAGGCCGCGGCGTGCGAGTGGTCGGGAATCGTCACCGTCACCGCGTCGATGTTCTTCGCCTCCTTGTCGAGCATCTCGCGGTAGTCCTTGTAGTGCTTCGCCTTCGGAAAGGCGCGATACGCACTCGCGGCGTTCTCGTCGTCGACGTCGCAGAGGATGTAGATGTTCTGTCCCTGGTCGGCGATTCCCTGCACGTCGTTCCGTCCCATGCCTCCGACGCCGATGCACGCGAAGTTCAGTGTGTCGCTCGGTGCCAAGTATCCGCGGCCGAGTACGTGCCGCGGCACGACGTGAAACGCCGCGCCCGCCGCGGCCATCGACTCCACGAAATCCCGCCGGTTGATCTTGCGTTTGGTCATGGGCTTCTCCTCAGGCAGCCTGCGGTGCGCCGGCCTGGCGGCGCATCGCGATCTTGGGACGGAAGAGCAGGAGGAACAGCACGAAGACGCCGAACGCGAGCGCGGCAGGCACCAGCCAGATGCTCCGCCAGTCGTGCACGGCGTTGGTGCAGACACCGTTGACCACCGCGCCCACGCAGCGGGTGTAGCGGTCGGCCACGGCGCCGGAAACGAACGCGCCGATGAAATATCCCACGCCGTTCGTCACGAAATTGATCAAGCCCTGCGCCGCACCGCGGATCTTGGCGCCGGCCTTTTCGTCAGTGTAGATCTGTCCGCTCACGAAGAAGAAATCGTAGCACATCCCGTGGAGCACGATGCCGAGATAGACGAGCCCCATCAGCGCCCCCGCGTTCCCGAACGCGAACGCGAGATAGCGCGTGCCCCATGCCGCCATGCCAACCAGCAGAATGCTCTTGATCCCGAAGCGCTTGAGCGCGAACGGCAGGATCAGAATGAAGCCGATCTCGAACACCTGCCCGAAGGTCTGGATGAACGCGGGATCCGGTGCATGGATGTCGTTGAGATAGAGGTTCGCGAAGGTGTAGTAGAACTGGAGCGGAATGCAGAGCAGGAACGAGAAGATCACGAAGATCAGAAACGGCTTGTCCTTGAGCATGCCGAGCGCGTCGAGCCCGAGCGCGTCACGGATGCTGAATGGCGCCCCCGCCGCCTTGGGCGGCGTATGCGGCAACACGAAGGAATAGAGCCCGAGCACGATGCTCGCCCCCGCCGCCACCTTGAGCGGCACGGCCAGCGCATCGGCGTGCAACACCAGCCCGATCAGCACCCCCGCCACGATCCAGCCGATCGTGCCGAGCACGCGGATCTTCGGGAATTCGCGCGCCGGATCGTCCACGTGGTGGAACGAGATCGAGTTCGTGAGCGAGAGCGTCGGCATGT
Source organism: Gemmatimonadales bacterium (assembly GCA_035266665.1). Lineage (GTDB taxonomy): Bacteria > Gemmatimonadota > Gemmatimonadetes > Gemmatimonadales > GWC2-71-9 > DATFMZ01. The sequence goes on from DATFMZ010000302.1 coordinate 42,460, forward strand.
AGCAGAGCGCATAGACGATCAGCATCACGTAGAACGCGGCGAAGCTGTGCAGCGTCGAGACGTACCACAGCACCACGCCGCCCAGCAGGTGCAGGAACGCCAGCAGCTTTTCCGTGGCGAAGAACCGATCGGCCACGACCCCCAGAAAGAACGGCGAGACCAGCGCCGCGATCGCGGTGGCCCCATACGCGAGACCGATCTGGCTCCCGGTGAAGTGCAGCGTCTTACTGAGGTATGTCCCCATCGTGACGAACCACGCCCCCCAGACGAAGTACTGGAGGAACATCATGGTCGAGAGTCGGAACTTCGTCCCGGTCATGGCAGCACCTTGATCTTGATGTTGCGGTAGGCGACGCGCCCACCGTGATCCTGGAGACCGATGTAGCCGGTGGCATTCGTTCCATAGTACGGATGCGGTGCGAACTTGCTGTGCGCGACGCGCGCCTTCCAGTCGGGACTCCCGAGCACGTAGTCCACGACCTTCACCCCGTTGAGCCACTGCTCGATGTGATTGCCCCGCGCGATGATCTCCACGTGGTTCCACTCCCCCGCGGGCTTTGCGACACCGGGTTTGGTGGGATAGAGCGCGTAGTCGGAGCCCGCCGCGGTGAGCGGGTGCTTCCCGTCCGATGCGTGCGCGTCGTCCAACACCTGCATTTCCGGCGCGTTCCAGTAGATGGCTCCGTCCACCTCGCTCGCGCGGTAGAAGATCCCGCTGTTGGCGTCGAAGGCGACCTTCCAATCAATCTTGAGATCGAAGTTCGCGAACTTCCTGGTCGTGATCAGATCGCCGCCCGTGGGCTCGCCGCCCTTGGCATCGAGCGTGAGCGCCCCGTCGATCACCTTCCAGCTGGCGGGCACCGAATCCATCTTGTAGCCCCGCCACCCGTCCATGGTCTTCCCATCGAACAGGAGCTGCCAGCCGTCTGCGCGCTCGGCCGAGGTCAAGGTGTTCGGTGCGGTCATCGTGCTGTCCTGGGCGAACAGCGGAGCGGCCGCCAGGAGTGCCACGGAAATGCCTACGGCAACGCGTCGAAATGTCTGCATCAGGAGCCCCGTAAGGGTGGTGGGTACAACCGGCCCGAACCTACGCGCCGGGGCCGCGATGCGCCATAGCCGGAGCGGAGCGAACCATCGAGCGGACGCCGGCCCGCGACTTTTGGGACCGGCCGGGGTATTTTTCTGTTCAGGTAATCCGGAGTCTCGTTTTTGAAGCCCGCCGCCCTCGTTCTCGCTCTCTGCGCCGCCACCGGAATCACCGGCGTGGCACGCGCGCAATCCCACGGAGTGGACACACTCTCCAACGCGGGCGTCGTCCGCGCGTCGGGGGTGGTGGACTCCGTGTTCGTGAAGAAGGTGCGCCCCGCGGCCACCATCGCCGGCGGCGATTGGACGTCCTATATGATGGCGCGCCTCGGCATTCGGCCGATCCCGGCGGGCATGGGCATCCACGTGGACGTGGATACCGCGCGCATCGAATTGGCCGGCACGATCGGTGAGCTGCCGCCCGAGGCGCAGGCCGAGCTCCGGCCGCTCTTTCAGATCTTCGGCCCGAACACTCCCTACACGGCAGACGTGACGCTCTTCCCGGCCGGAGCGGGTGCGGTACGGTTCCGGCTCCACCGGGTCACCATCAATCGCATCCCCATTCCCGATACCTGGCTTCAGGGCGTGATGACGGAGGTCGGGAAACAGTACCCCGCCCTGACCCGCACGGGCCGCGATCTTCTCGTGGCGATCCCGCGGGGTGGCGCCGTGCATCTCGTGCGGGGCGGCGTGGAGCTCGAGGCACCGGCGGGGGATACGGCGGCGTCCGCGGGCCGGTGACCCGCACGCTCGCCGCCGCCGCGCTGGCGCTGCTGGCCGCGGCGGGCACTCACCTGGAGACACCCGTGCCGTTCACTCTCACCTCCTCGGCATTCAAGGATGGCGGCTCCATTCCCAGCGTCTACACCTGTGACGGGAGGGACGTCTCGCCGCCGCTCGCGTGGGCGGGCGTACCCGCCGACGCCAAGAGTCTCGCCTTCATTCTGGACGATCCCGACGCGCCCGATCCCAAAGCGCCCAAGAGGACCTGGGTGCATTGGGTGCTGTTCAACATCCCGCCGACCGCGACGGGGCTTCCCGAGGCCGTGACAGCGAAGGCACTGCCCGCGGGGACGCGCGAGGGAACCAACGACTGGAAGCGCACGGGGTACGGCGGTCCCTGCCCGCCGATCGGCCGGCACCGCTACGTGCACAAGCTCTACGCGCTCGACACGACGCTCGACCTGGAGCATCCCACGAAGGCCCGCCTCGAGGCGGCGATGCGTGGGCACATCGTCGGTGAAGCACAGCTGATCGGCACGTATCAGCGGCCGGGACATTAGCGGGAGCACCCCTACCGCGTCCTCCGCCGACGCCGTATCGTCTCCCGCTATGACCCGACCCTTCCTCGTC
>DATFMZ010000303.1:0-3775 GCA_035266665.1 Gemmatimonadales bacterium
CGGGCCGATGGCCACCGCTCGCCGCGGCAACAGCGAATGGGTCATCGCGCGGCTGGTGGGGCTCACCGTCGACACCACCAAGGACTCCACCGCGCGCGCGACCTTCCAGTTCGCGATCCACTGCGACGGCTGCCTCTTCTACTTCCGGGACAGTCGGGCCGTCGACGACCGGGGAAGGCGGTGGGACGTCTCCGACATGCCGCAGGCGCCCCACCCCGGGCCGAACGGTTTCGGCTGGCGCGTGGGACCGGGCTCCCGTCAGTTGTACATCGTCTACTCGACCCCCATGGCGGGCCGCCGCCGCCCGGCCGCGCTCTCGCTCATCATCCGTTCGGTCACGGGCTTTCGGGGGATGCAACGCGATCCCCTGCACCCCACCCGTCAGAGCCCGGAGTGGGACCAGGATCTCACGTTCGATCCGGTGCGCCTCGATTGGAGCACGGCGGGCGTGGGGAAGTAGCCGCGCCGAGCCCGCGCTTCAGGGCGGGAAATCCCGACTCGCCCGACACGATGCGCAGAAACGAAAACGGCCCGGATCTACCGGGCCGTTTTGTGATGGAGGCGCGGGGATTCGAACCCCGGTCCGAGCATCGATTCAATCCCACGTCTACGTGCGTAGACCGCGCTTCATGTCTTCGCCTGCGGGAGCACGGTCACCCCACCGGCGAACGATCTTCCATCTGATCTCACCCAACGCCGGGAAGTGCGTCGTCGGGCCAGCCTGATATTGCGTTACTCCAGCGCCGCCTCAGGCGCGGCTGCCACTAGAGCAGGTGCGTGAAGCCGAAGCTTACGCAGCCAGAGCCAAGTCAGTATTGGCAGTTATGAATTTCCCAGTGGATTTACCAGGGTACCGGGTACCTGGGCACGCTGCGAGACCTTCACAAAACCCGTCGAAACCAGTCGCCCCCTCAACATCTCACGGACGAAATATACCCGATCCCGAAGCCCCCCTCAACGCACCCCTTAAGGTTGGGAAGTCGCCGGCTTCTCCGCGGCGAACGCCGTCTCCACCCGGTTCCGCCCCGCTTCCTTGGCCCGGTAGAGCGCGGCGTCGGCCAGCGAATAGAGATTCGCGATACTCGAGCCCGATTCCGGCACCGCCGCAACCCCGATCGAACAGGTGATGAAGATCTCCCGCGCACCCCACGCGCACGGCGAGCGCTCGACGGTCTCGCGCACCCGTTCGGCCACGTCCCTGGCCTCGGCGAGTGCGGTGCCCGGCAGCCAGAGCACGAACTCCTCGCCCCCCATCCGCGCCGCCAGGTCGTCGTCACGCAGACTCCTCTGGAGGAGCCGCGCCAGGTGCTTGAGCACGGCGTCGCCCGCCACGTGCCCGTGCTCGTCGTTGACCGCCTTGAAGTGATCGATGTCCACGCACAGCAGCGCCACCGGTGGGCTCTGGGTCGTGCGCTGCACGCGCTCGAACGCGCGGCGGTTGGGAAGCCCGGTGAGCTCGTCGGTGAGCGCCCGCTTTTCCACCAGGTGCACCTGGAGGAGATGCGCGATCTCCGAGCCCGCCTCGGTGGTGAGATCGGAGAGCGCGGCACGCCTCTCCTCGTTCACGAGCTCGGGCGACTGAAAGACGACCAGCGCGCCGAAGCTCCGGTGCCGGTCGTCCCGCAGCGGAAAGGCGATGCCTCGCTCCTCCCGGCGCCGACGGTCGGTGCGCGGATGCCCGAACAGCTCGCCCGCCGTAAGCCCCACGATCGGCGTGTCGCCCACGCAGGCACGCCCCGCCGCCGAGTCGGGAGCGGCGGAGGTACCCTGCAACCGCGGGTCGGCGCCGCGCGACACCGCCGCCACGCGCGCCGCCTGCGTCACCTGGTCCCGGATCACGAGCGCCGCCGGCGCATCCACCATCCCGCGTGCCGTCTCGCAGATCGCGCGGATCGCGCTGTCGTACGTGTCGTGTATGCCCCAGACCGGCGTGATCGACCGCCGGTCCAGCGTCTGCTCGCGTTGAAGCTGCGCGTGGAAGCCCGCGGCGAGGCGCGAGAGATCCGCGAGCGCGCGCTCGATCGCATCCACGTCGACCTCGGGACTCGTGAACGCGAGGCCCGCGCCCACCACGCCGTCCCCCACCGCCACGCTGGTGTCTTCTTCCTGGGCGACGTGATGTCGGCCGTCGTTGTACGCGAGCCGGGTGACCGCCTCGCACCGGCCGCGCAACCGCTCGGTGACGCCGCGCGGGTGCGTCGAGGTCACCGGCGGTTCATCGCCGATCACGAGCGTCGCCACGTCGGCGCGGTGCGCGCGCCGGAGGAGATCGACGATCTGCAGCTGGTCGGCCGGGAGGACCTCACCGCCCCCGCGCTCGAGAAACGCGCGCCGGCGCTCCGAGAGCACGAATCCCAGGATCAGCCCCGCGAACGCGGAGATCACGATGATCGCGACGGTCATGATCCGTGATTGATCCGGGAGGCCGCCATCGCGGCGCCGAATCCGTTGTCGATGTTCACCACCGTGACGCCCGACGCGCAGGAGTTGAGCATCGCGAGCAGCGCCGAGATGCCGCCGAAGGACGCGCCGTACCCGACGCTCGTCGGCACCGCGATCACCGGCGCCGCCACCATCCCGCCCACCACGCTCGCGAGCGCGCCGTCCATCCCCGCGCAGACGATCACGACCGACGCCTCCTTGAGCTCGGCGTGCCGCCGGAGAATGCGGTGGATCCCGGCGACGCCCACGTCGTTGAGCTGGGCTACCCGGTTCCCGAATGCGCGGAGCGTTACCGCCGCCTCTTCCGCCACCGGGAGATCGCTCGTTCCCGCCGTCACCACCAGCACGGTGCCGCGGCCGGTGACCGCGGGTTCGCCGTCCGTCGAGAGAAAGACCGTGCGGCCGAGCGCGTGCACCTCGGCGTGCGGGAAGACCGCCGCGAGCCGCTTCCGCGCGGCCTCATCGGCACGCGTCGCGAGGAATCCACCCGAGGCCTCCACAAACGCGCGGCAGATCCCCTCGACCTGATCCACGGTCTTGCCCTGGCAGAGAACGACTTCGGGATGGCCCTGGGTGAGCGGGCGCGCGTGATCGAGCGAGGCATAGCCCAGCTCTTCCACGGGGAAACGGCTCAGCTCGGCGAGCGCCTCGTCGAGCGAGAGCCGGCCCGCCGCCACACGCTCGAGGACGGCGAGCAGCTTGTCAGGCGTCACACGACCGCGCGGGCGGGCGCGAGGTAGTTGCTGAAGATGCGCTCGATCTCGGCCATGGACTCGATCTGGAAGAGCTCCTTCCGGAGCTCCGCCGCCCCCGGGAGACCCCGCGTGTACCAGCCGAGGTGCTTCCGGAACTCGAGCGCGGTGCGACGCGTGTCGCCCTGCACCTCGAGCTGAAGCCGGGCGTGCCGGAGCGCCACCGCGAACCGCTCGGCGGCGTTGGGCTCGGGCCGGGGCGCCTTCCCTTCGAGCAGCGCCCGGGCACGCTGGAAGATCCATGGATTCCCGAAGGAGCCGCGCGCGATCATGATCCCGGCGCACCCGGTGTGCCGCTGCATCCGGATCGCGTCGTCCGCGGTCTTGATGTCGCCGTTGCCCACCACGGGGATGTCGAGTGCCTCGACCACCGCCGCGATCTCGTCCCAGTTGGCGTGGCCGTGGTACATCTGGGCGCGCGTTCGGGGGTGGAGCGTGAGCACGCGCGCTCCCGCCTCCTGACAGCGGAGTCCGATGGCGACGGGATCGCGGAGCGCGTCATCCCAGCCGCTGCGAATCTTGACCGTCACGGGGAGATCGGTCGCCCCGATCACCGCGCGGATGATTCCCTCGACCAGGTC
>DATFMZ010000304.1:0-5375 GCA_035266665.1 Gemmatimonadales bacterium
ATCCAGCGTCCGGCCCTGAGCGAGGTGCGGGACGAGTACCACAAGGGGCTCGAGATGCGCCTGCAGCGCATCTTCGATTCCACGTATCTCGATTCGCTCCCCGCCCGGTACCACTTCAAGGTGGACGACGGGGCGGTGGCGGCCATCCGGGGGATGTCGAAAGACCCATTGCGGGCCAAGGAATCGCGCGTGGTGCTCGGTACCTACGATGGCGGCACGTTCCGTTTGTCGGACTTCGCACGCTGGATCCAGGCGTTCCCGGTGCAGGACCGGGCCCAGATCCCCCAGGCGAACGACGAGCAGCTCACGCAGATCGTCCGGACGCTGATGCGCAACGAGGTGCTCATGCAGGAGGCCCACAAGGCGGGGGTCCGCATGACGCCGACGGCGTACCAGGCGGTGCGGGCGGAATTCGTGCGGGAGATCGACATGGCCGAGCGCGTGATGGGGCTGGTCGGCGATACGCTGACCCAGATCAAGGCGCTGCCGAGCGGGGCGAAGCGCTCGGCCGGGATCGCGCAGCTGGTCAACTCGTATCTTCGAGGCATGGTGTCTAATCGCCGCACGTTCGCGTCGATCCCACCCTTCCTCGCCGACCGGCTGCGCGCCGCGGCGACCTGGAACGTCAGCACGGTCGGGGTGGACAACGCCTTGAAGCGCGCGACGGAGATCAAAGCCACGCGCGACAGCGCCACGGCCAAGCGCGCGGCGCCTGTGCCCACGGATACGGGAGCCCATGCCAAGAAGTAGCACGACGTTCGGTTCGGCGCCGCGCGCGCTCGCCGCGCTCCTCCTGCTGGGTGGCGCGCTGCTGGTGGCGCGGCCCGCCCGCGCGCAGGACTCCGCCGCCGTCGCGGCGGACAGCTCGACGCCGTTCAAGACGGTGGATCGGGTGGTCGCCGTCGTGGGGCACACGCCGATCCTCCTCTCGCGGATCGAGGAGCAGATCAATCTCGATCGCGCGGGGGGCGGGCATTTGCCGACCGACTCCGCGACGCTCGCGGCGTATCGCCGTCAGCTCGTGGAGCAGGCGGTGAGCGAGGAGCTCGTCGTGCAGGCCGCGCTCAAGGACACGACGATCAAGGTGACCCAGCAGCAGGTGCAGTCACAGACGGATGACGCGCTCAAGAGTATCCGGAGCTCGTTCCCGTCGGACTATGATTTCCGGCGTCAGCTGCAAGTGGCGGGGTTCGGGAGCGTGGACGCGTTCCGCCGCTATCTGTCCGAACGGTCGCGGCGCCAGTTGCTCCAGCAGGCGATCGTGCAGAAGCTCGAACAGAATCAGGTGATCCGCCCGATTCAGCCGACCGAGCAGGAGATGCGGCAATACTTCGACGCGACCAAGGCCAGCCAGCCGCAGCGCCCCGCCACGGTGTCCTTCCACGCGATCTGGGTGCCGGTCAAGGGCACGCCGGGGGCGGTGGACTCCGCCCGCACGCTCGCGGACACCTTGCTGGCGCGGTTGCGCCGGGGGGCCGATTTCGCGGCACTCGCCAAGCAGTATTCCGACGATCCGGGCAGCAAGGAGCAGGGGGGCGAGCTGGGATGGTTCCGTCGTGGGATGATGGTACCGCAGTTCGATCGGGTCGCCTTCCGTCTCAAGCCCGGGCAGGTCTCCGATGTGGTGGAGACGTCGTTCGGCTTTCACATCATTCAGGTCGAACATGTGGACCCCACCGAGATCGAGGCGCGTCACATCCTCATCGCACCGAAGATCACGGATGCCGATCGCGCCCGCGCGGAACAGCGCGCGGATTCGGTGGTGGCGGCGCTCCGCGCGGGCGCGTCGCTCGATTCGCTGATCCGTCGCGACTCCGACGAGGGCGAGCAGACGGTATTCGGTGACGTCACCCGGACCGATCTCCCGAAGGAAATCCAGACGGCGATCGCCGACGCCACGGCCGGTGAGATCGTGGGGCCCGTCGAGATCACCCGGCGGGGAAGGACCCATTACATGGTGATCCGATTCGACGGTGCGAAGGCCGCCGGCGCCTATACCTTCGACGAAGTGCGTGACCAGATCCGCACGATGCTCGCTCGCCAGAAGGGCTACCAGCGTTACATCGATGCGCTCCGCGCGGAAACGTACGTGAGCGTCCGGATGCCGTGAGCGTTCGCATCGCGATCGAGCTCGGCGATCCTCGCGGGATCGGACCCGAGATCGTCGGCAAGGTGATGAAGGATCCTCCGGCCGGCGCGGAGTACGTGCTCGTCGGACCCAGCTCCCTGATCGATCCGCTCCCCGGGGAGCACGTGGCGGTGGGTGACGACCTGGTGGGCGACGCCACGCCCGGCGCCTTGCTCCAGCTCGATCAGGAAACGGCGGGGCGCGTGACCGGCGCGGAGATTCAGCGCGCCGCCCAGCTCGCGCTGGACGGCGACGTGCAGGGCATCGTGACCGCGCCCGCGGAGAAGGCGGCGCTCCACGCGGCGGGGTTCACCTATCCGGGGCACACCGAGTGGCTGGCCGAGCTCGCGGGGGGCGCCGATGTGGCGATGATGCTCGCGGGGCACCGGCTGCGCGTCGTGCTCGTCACCACCCACCTTCCGTTGCGCGACATCTTCGACGCGCTCACGGTGGATCGGATCGTCCAGGTGGGCCAGATCACCCGCGAGGCGCTCATCGAGGGATGGGGGATCAGCGAGCCCCGGCTCGCGGTCTGCGCCGTGAATCCCCATGCGGGCGAGCACGGGCTCTTCGGGAGCGAGGATCAGGAGATCATCGCGCCCGCGGCCGAACAACTCGGCGCGGCCGGGCCGGTACCGGCCGACACCGTCTTCGTCCGCGCCATGCGCGGCGAATTCGACGCGGTGCTCGCGCCGTATCACGACATCGGCATGACCGCCATCAAGGTCGCGGAGTTCGGGCGCGCGGTGAACGTGACGCTCGGCCTGCCGTTCGTGCGGACCTCCCCGGATCACGGGACCGCCTTCGACCTCGCGGGCCGCGGCATCGCGGATCCCAACTCGATGAAAGAGGCCGTGGCGCTCGCGGTGCGGCTGGCGGAACGGCGGGGCCAGCAGGGATAGTTCCGGCGACTACGATCCGCGTTCGAGTTTCAGCGTTCCCACGCGTCGGCCGTCCATCTCTACCACCTCGAGCACCCCACCCTGCACCGGCACCCGGTCCCCGGGAACCGGCAACCGCCCGAGCATCCCGAAGACGAAGCCGCCGACCGTGTGATACGACTCTTCGGCGATTCCGAGTCCAAAACGCTCGTTCGCGTCCTCGAGCTCCATCGCGCCCGGAATGGTGACGGCGCTGCCGGCGGCATGCGGCACGGGGGCGCCGCGATCGTACTCGTCTTCGATCTCCCCGACGATTTCCTCGAGCAGATCTTCCATCGTCACGAGCCCCGCGGTGCCGCCGAACTCGTCGAGCACGATGGCCATCTGGGTCTTGTGACGTTTCATGTCCGCGAGCACGTCCTCCACCTCGCGGCTTCCCGGCACGTAGAGGAGCTCGCGGGCGATCGCGCCGAGCGTTCCCTTGGCGCCGCGTCTGAGCTCGCTCAGGATCTGTTTGACATGCACGAAGCCGATCACATCGTCGAGCGAGTCGCGGTAGACGGGGTAGCGCGAGCGACCGGACCGGGCCATCTGGTCCGCGGCATTCTCGATGGTGGTGTCGTCGGGGAGGGCGACGATATCCGTCCGCGGCGTCATCACGTCCTTGGCCGATTTCTCCGTGAACTCGAAGACGCCCTCGATCATGCGGACGTCTTCCTTGTCGAGCCGGCCCGAGCGCTCGGTCTGTTTGACCAGCATCACGATCTCTTCGGGCTGATGCACGCGATCCACCTCGGTGGGCGGGCGCGCGCCGAGCAGCTTGAGCACCGCCCGGGCGGAGCCGTTGAGCGCCCAGATGAAGGGGTTGGTGGCCTCGGTGAAGGCGATGAGCGGACCCGCGACCCACCGGCTCGTCGCCTCGGGATGCAGGAGCGCCAGGGCCTTGGGGGTGAGCTCGCCCAGCACGATGTGCAGAAACGTGATCCCGGCAAAGGCGATGACCGTGGCCACGCCGTGCGTCGCCAATTCGGCGAGTGTCCGGGGGAGGAACGCGAAGAGTTGCTCGAGGGCGTGCGCGACGGCGGGCTCGCCGATCCATCCGAGCCCGATACTCGAGACGGTGATGCCGAGCTGGGTGCCGGAGATATAGCGATCGAGCGATTGAACGGCTCTCTGCGCGAGCTTAGCTTTCGTATCGCCGCGCTGCGCCATCGCTTGGAGGCGCGTGCGGCGCGAGGCGACGAGGGCAAATTCGGCGGCCACGAAGAACGCGTTGGCCGCGACGAGGATCAGCACCACCACGGCACGCCAGAGTAAGGCGCCCAGAGACATTGTTTGCATGCTGCGCAGTAACCTAAAGCCGATGCGATCCCACGCCAGCGGGGCCGGCGATGGGCACTAGACCGAGCATGGATCCCGGCTGCACGAATGCGGGTGGCGGAATGCATCGTCACACGCGTGCCCTCGCGCTCGCGCTCGCGATCACGGCCGTCTTCATGCTGGCCGAAGCGGCCGGCGGGTGGCTCGCCAACTCGATCGCGCTGCTCGCCGATGCGGGCCACATGCTCGGCGACGCCGCGTCACTCGCGCTCGCGCTGTTCATGGCCCGAATGGCACAGCGGCCGAGCACCGCGGAGAAGACGTACGGCTATCTGCGGCTCGAGATCCTCGCCGCGCTCGTGAACGGCGTGGCGTTGTTCGTCATCTCGGGGCTGATCATCTGGCGGGCGGTGCTCCGGATCGATACGCCGGAGCACGTGCATCCCGGACTCATGCTGATCGTGGCCACCATCGGGCTCGCGGCGAATCTCGCGGCCGCCCGGGTGCTGCATTCCGGACATCGGCATTCGCTGAACCTTCGTGGCGCGTATCTTCACGTCTTGAGCGACGTGTTGGGCTCGCTCGGCGCGATGGCCGCGGCCGGCGTCATCGCGCTCACCGGATGGACCGTCGCCGATCCGATCATTTCGCTCGGGATCGCCGTGCTGATTCTGGTCGGAGCGTGGCGGTTGGTGAGCGAGAGCGTCGACGTGCTCCTGGAGGCCACCCCGCGCCACATCCAGCTCGACGAGGTCAAGCGCGAGATCGCGAGTATCCCCGGCGTCACGGACGTGCACGACCTGCACGTGTGGACCGTGACGAGCGGGATGATCGCCATGACGGGGCATGCCGTCGTGAGCGATCCCGATCGCTCGCAGGACGTCCTCCAGACCCTGGAATCCCGCATGGCCGATCTCGGCATCCATCACGTCACGATGCAGCTCGAGCGTGAGCGAATCTGTGCGGGGACCAGCCATCGCTGATCGTTTCATCCTGCCAAGGAGACAACGCGTGCATCCTCGCTGGAGCGCCCTGCTGGGCGCCGT
>DATFMZ010000305.1:0-5018 GCA_035266665.1 Gemmatimonadales bacterium
CGCGAGCCGGTCATCGAGGCGCGCCGAGATTTCGAGGAGCTCGTTCAGCGTATTCCCGCGGCGCTCGAGCGCGTCCTCCGAATCTCCCCGACCCTCGCGCAACACGAGATGGAAGGCGTCGGCCGCGGCCGTGAGACGTCCCAACTCCTTCAAGGCGACCCCGAGGTTGACGAGCGAGCCGAGGCGCGTGGCCTCGTCCGGGGCGATCTGGAGCGCGTGGAAGGCGTGCTGCACCGTCTCCGTAGGCTCGCCCATCATCAGCTTGACCAGCGCGAGGTTCTGGCACGCGTGCGCCTCGATCACGCGGTCCGCCGCGATCGCGGCCTCGTCCCGGAGGACGAGCAGCAGGGCTTCGGACTCGCGCAGGCGCCCGACTTTCGTCAAGACGATGCCGGTACCGACCCGCGCCACGAACGACGAGTGGCGGTCCTTCACGGCCTCCGCCATCGCCGTCGCCGCGGCATACGATGCACGCGCCTCGTCGTAGCGGCTCGCCTTACGGAGCGTCCGGCCGCGCTGGAGCAGGACGCGCACCTCCTCGTCCCCGTCGCGGCCGTCGCTGATCCGCCATGCCGTGTCGAGCACGTCGAGCGCCTCGGGGAGGCGGAGCTCGTCCTCGAGCCAGAACGCGTAGGCGAGCAGCGGCGCGAAGAGAATGCGGGGGGTCTCGCCGTCGCGCGTGGCGCGCGCGATCCGCACGATCTCGTAGAGGTGGTTGCGCTCCACACTGGCACCGCCCGTTTCCGCCAGCTGCTCGTGACAGGCGGCGGCCTGGTACTCCAGGGCGGACGGGGAGAGGATGCCGCGCACGGCACTATCCGCGAGACGGAGCACCAGAAACGCCGAGAGGGCGTACGGCTCCGGCGGATGGGCGCTGGCACGCTCGAGGAAGGCCTCGTGCAGTGACGAGGCTCCAGTTGGCATCTCCGTCGATCTATCGAGCATGGAGTTCCTTGCGTCTCAAACTGCCAAGAAGGTGAGGCAAGAACCGTGCGCAGTACGGGAGGCTCACGGAGGGACCCGAGACGATCCAGGATTGTGCACGGATCGACGTTGCGCCAGTGCGAATTTGGGACATCATAGGGCGGTTTTGGGACATTTGACGTGCGGTTCGCGGGAAACGGCGGTGGCGCCCGCCACTCGGGCGGACCCCGGGGCGCGCCGAGGCCGCGCGCGGCCGGTGCAAGTCGCCCGAACCGTCTCGTAAATCGCGGGTCATGTTGCGGTCATTCACCAATTCCCTGATCGTTCTCGCGGGCGCGAATGTCCCAAAGTGCCTACATCATGTCTCAAATCGACACCTGCGCGAGAGACGGACGAACTCAAATTGCCGCTCGCCGCACGGAATGCAAGCGCCCCCGCCCGGATGCTTGCGACCCCCTATCCGCGACCACACATTCACGCCATGGCCAGCAGGGATCCGCGTCTCGACGCCTACGTCGCCAAGGCGGCGCCCTTCGCGCAACCGATCTTGCACCGGCTCCGCACGCTGATCCCCAGGGCGTGCCCCGACGCGCAGGAGACGCTTCGTTGGGGACATCCCTCGTGGACGTATCGCGGCACGATCCTCTGTGGGGTGGCGGCGTTCAAGCAGCATCTCAACTTCGGCTTCTGGAATCGCGACGCAGCGAAAGCGGCCGTCCGCCTCACCGGCGGCGCCGACGTGCCCGGGCGTCTCACGGCTGATCGCGGATTGCCGAGCGACGCGGTCGTGATCCGCTGGGTGAAGGAGGCGGTGCGGCGCATCGACGCCGGTACACCGTCGCGGCCCATTCGTCGTCCGGTGAAGAAGCGCGCGGTGGCCGCCCGCAAGACGTTCCGCGATGCGTGAGGAGTTGTGCGCGCTCGCCACCTCAGTGGCGTAGCAGCCGCTCGATCTCTGCCGGCGTCGCGACCCGCCCGCTGATCCGCACCCGGCCGTCAACGGCCAGCGCGGGCGTCGCCATCACCCCGCGGCCCGCAATCGTCGCGACATCCTCCACTTTGACGATCTCGGCATCCAGTCCCAGCGCGCCAACGGCGGCTTTCGTGTTTTCGGTGAGCTGCTGACAGCGTGCACAGCCGGATCCAAGAATCTCCAGTTTCATCGAATGCGTCCTTCCGCGCCCGTCGGGCGCGTCACAGTAACGCGTTGAAGAGCAATCCCACGAGCATGATCCCGACGGCGACCACCACGATGAATGCCGCGATGAGCTGCGGCCTGAGCACCTTGCGGAGAATCACCATCTCGGGAAGGGACAACGCGGTGACCGACATCATGAACGCGAGCACCGACCCGAGCGCGGCCCCCTTCCCGAGCAGTGCTTCGACCACGGGGATGATCCCCGCCGCGTTCGAGTACATGGGGACCCCGAGCGCCACGGCCGCGGGCACCGCCCACCACGCCCCTCGGCCGAGAATTCCCGCGAGCGCGTCGGCCGGGACGTAGCCGTGGATCCCCGCGCCGACCGCGATACCGACGACGACGTACGGCCACACCTTTCCGACGATCTCGCGGACGGCGCCCCGACCAGCCGCGAGCCGCGCACGCCCGTCGGGACGCTCGGCTTCAGGCCCGGACTCGACGTGCAACGCATAGACCCACGGCTCCACGTAGCGCTCGAGGCCGAGCCGGCCGATGGTCCAGCCCGATGCGACCGTGATCACGAGCCCCGTGCCGATATACAGCGCGGTCACCCCCGGCCCCACGAGCCCGAAGAGCAGCACGACCGCCACCTCGTTGATCATCGGTGAGGCCACGAGAAACGAGAACGTGACGCCAAGCGGAATTCCGCTCTCCACGAACCCGATGAACAACGGTACGGCGGAGCACGAGCAGAACGGCGTCACGATGCCGAGCAGCGAGGCCAGCACGTTGCCGACCGTCTCGCGGCGGCCCGCGAGCATCGCCCGCGTGCGTTCCGGGGTGAAGAACGTGCGGAGAATGCCGACGCCGTACACCACCGCAACGAGCAACAGCAGGACCTTCGGTGTCTCGAAGGCGAAAAACTGGAGTGCCGTGCCGAACCGCGTGCCGCCATCGACGCCGAAGAAACCCGTGACGAGCCATGACGACAACGGCGCGATGGTGGCGTAGAGCGCGATCCAGAGGACAGCCCCGATCGAGAGCTCGACGGCGGGCCGCGTGACGAACGGGTGACCGGGACCGGGTGCAACCGGAGGCCTCCCGCTCGCGGGCGGTTGATCCAGCACCGGAAGGCTCATCGAACGGCCAGTCATATCAATCATCCTTGATGCGTGCGCCGAAAAAAAAGGGCCGGACCTCTCGCTCACACGGAGGCCGCCACCCTTCTCCCGGTCGATGCGTTAGCCCTCGGCGGGCCGCCCGCGGCATCCGGAGTGCGGGTCCCGAGAAAGTCGGTCAACTCCTCGAGCACGCTCGGCCGCAGTGAGTAGTGCACCCACCGTCCCTCTCGCCTGTCGATCACCAACCCGACGTCACGCAGGACCTTCAGGTGAAATGACAGGCGTGACTGCGAGGCGCCGACGAGATCCTGGAGCTTGCAGACACACTGCTCGCCACCGGCCAACCGTTCGACGATGCGAAGCCGCGTGGCGTCGGAGAGCGCATAGAACCGTCGCGCCGTGCGGCTGAAATCGACCTTCGAGGACATGGGAGGATTTTATATCAACGATCGTTGATATGTCAAGGCAAGATCACGCTCGTGCGGATGCAAACCCGTCCTACTGCGTCGTGAGCGGCGCCGTCGTGAAGTTCCTGAGGAAATGGACGCACCAGACCGTCACCGCGTGGTAGGCACCGATGGTCACGGTGTCCGGAATCGGGTAGATCTGCGCACCGGCCGTGTCCATGAGCACCCCGAGATCGACGTGCTGGGCGCCCAGCACCGTGGGGCTGTCGTTCGCGTCGTTGGCCGAGATGAGCCACACGTCGAGGATTGGGCCTTGGTTGGTGAGGAAGTCGGACGTGAACCGCAACTCCTTGCTCCCATCCGCGTTCACATAGATCTGCGCCGTCCCCTGCCCCGCGACCTCGACCGGATGGAACGCGCCGGCGGCGACCACACCGACCCGGGGTCCGCCACCTCCAGGTGTGCCCGTGGCCGAGCTGCTGCCGCAGGCGATGAGCGTCGAGACGCACGCAACCAGGAATCCGTGACGTCGCATGAGAACCTCCCCGTATCGTGCGGACGAAGCTAGACGTCGCTCCGCGCCACGTCCACCACCGGCACCACCAACGTCACCACGCACCCTTTCGCCCCACGCCGGTTCGCGAGCGTGAACGTCCCACCGTGCGCCTCGACGATCTGCCGGCTCAGCACGAGGCCGATCCCCGAGCCCTCCGGCTTGGTGGTGAAGAACGGCACGAAGAGATTGGCCGTATCGGCGAGCCCCGGGCCATCGTCCTCGACCACGACCGCCACGTTGCCGCGCTCGAGCCGCCACGTCACCCGTACGCCCCCACCCGTCTCGGCCGATGCGTCGGCCCCATTCTGCAGGACGTTGATCAGGACCTGTTCGAGTTGATCGGCGTCGCCGTGGATCCGCGCCGCCGGTCCCGGCGTCACCGCAATCGGTACCCGGGTCTCGAGCCGCGCGGCACGCTCGATGAGCTGCCCGACCTCGAGTGGCGTGAGCGTGGGCCGCGGGAGCCGCGCGAGCTTGGCGTACGACGACATGAACCGCCGGAGGGCCTCGGAGCGCGATGCGATGACCGCAAGGCCCGAGCGGAGATCGTCGGACGCGTCGGCCGCGGTACCCTGCGTGAGACTCTCGGCGATCGACTTGATCGGCGCGAGCGAGTTGTTCACCTCATGGCTCAGCACACGGATCACCTGCTGCCACGCCTGCCGCTCCTGCTCGCGAAGCACGGCACCCACGTCGTTCAAGACCAGCAGCAGATGCGGCCGTCCGCCCTGCCGAAAGGTGCCGCGACGCACCTCCCAGCGACCGCTCTTCCCCGGAAAGGTGGCATCGACGATGCGCGGCGCCTAGCCGTCCAGGTACTCGGTCAAGGCGAGCGTGGACGCGTCGCGGCCGAGCAGCTTCTCGACCGG
>DATFMZ010000306.1:0-3331 GCA_035266665.1 Gemmatimonadales bacterium
TGCACGCCTTCGGGGCCGTACGTGCCCCCGAGGCCCATGCTGAAATTCTCTCCGCCGATCACACCGACGCGGGCCCCCACGCTCTTGCCGTGGTTTGCGCTCAGGTCCGCGTCCCATCCGTTGTCCACCCAGGCCGCGAACCCGAGGTGCGGGCTCACCGTCCACCGCCCGATCGCCCCCACGAACTTGCCGGCGCGACCGAGCGTGTAGTTGTAGGACTGCGTCGCCTCGAAATTGAGCGGCGCGTCGTCGCGCTCGAAGCCGAGCGGATCGTCGAACTTGCCGATCGCGACGCCCACGTTCGACGCGCCGGGCGGCGTGATGCTGATGATCAGGTTGTCGATCTCCGTCTCGGTCGGCACGTCACCGCCGGCGGAATCGGGTTGGCCGAGTGACGTGGTGAGCTGGCCGAAGAACCACACGTAATCCGACATCTCCTTGAAGAGGCCCACCGCGATGGTGCTCGCGGCGAAGGAGTTCTCGTGGGTCCGGGCATCGTACGTGTTGTTCCCCACCGCGAAGCCGGTGATCTGGAGCGGATGGGCGTTCTCCCCGGTCAGCGCGTCGAGGTTCTGACTCTTGGCGCTCGAGCCGAGGTTGATCGGCTGATCCTTCCCCTGCGGATTTTGCGCGAGCGCGACGCTCGGGACGATGCCGAGCGCCAGCGTCCACGCCAGTGCGCGAACGTGGTTTCGCATGCCTGTGCTCATTCCCTTTGCGCGCCACGCCGGTAGGCCGGCGATGGCTGTGCGATGGCGTGCCGCCTTGCGGGCGGCGTGGAATCGTACGCGTGAGGGCGGTCAGGCCCGCGGAGGCGGGGGGAGAATCTCCGGCGGTGCGGCGGATGTGGGACCTGGTGCGATCCACGAATGGGCGCGTGGAACGTCCGGCGGAACCAGGGCGAGAGGAACCGAGGGGAGCGCCACCGACAGTATGCCGGACGGGACCTGCGGGGCGTGCACGGCGGTCGTGCCAGCGTGACAGGGCATGTCGTCCATCACCATGGCGTGGCCGCCGCCGTGACTGGCGTCGGTGATCGAGCAGAGCACCGCGCAGACGGCACTCGGTTCTGCCGTGGTGAAGGCCAGCAGCAGGGCGGCTGCCAGGAGGCGCCGTCCGCGTCGCCGGAATCCCCGTCGTTCCGCGATCGCCATACTGTAAGGTACCGCCCGAAAGCGGATGACGACACCGGCCGGCGGCGGCGGTTGTTCCGCGCCCCGCCCGGTCCTACATTGCCTCGTGATGACCGCCGTCCGAAACACCCTGCTCGGGCTCACGCTGCTGCTCGCGACCGCGTGCGCCCGCCGTATCGGCGCCAATGGGACGGTCGCCGGTGTGACCGTGACCGACGCCGTTGCCTGGGGCTTCCCCGGATCCGGGTCGCTCACCGTCGGTTGCCGCATGGAGAGCACGGCGCCGGACTCACTCATTGGCGTGAGTACCCCGGTGGCGGCGCACGCCCAGCTGCACAACGTGGTGACGGCGAACGGCATCAGCCGGATGGTGCCCATCTCGGCCATTTCCCTCCCGCCACAATCGTCCGTGCGCCTCGGCGCCGGGGGCTATCACGTCATGCTCGACAGCCTGACCGCGCAGGTCGCCGTCGGAGATTCGGTGGCGGTGACCTGGGATTTCGCGCGGGCCGGGAAGCTCACCCTCTACGTTCCGGTCGTGAAGTTCGGGGACGCTCAGGATCTGCTGAAGCAGTGAGCGCGGCGGTCCTGCTCGCGGCGCTCCTCGCCGTCGCTCCTGCCCCTCCCGCTGCTTCTGCCGCTTCTGCCGTTCCTGACACCGCCCAGCTTGCGCCCGTTCGCGGCCTCATCGCGCGCGTCGTCCCCCACGACACCGCACGCTTCCGCCTCGCCATGATCCCGGCGGACAGCGGCCGTGACGTCTTCGAGGTGGTGGCGGAAGGCGGCCGCATCGTGCTCCGCGGATCGAGCGGGGTCGCGCTCGCCTCCGGGCTCGACTGGTATCTCGAGCACGTCGCGGGGATCAATATCTCACTGCCCCTGCAACCAGTCCGCCTCCCTGCCACCCTGCCACCTCTGCCACACTCCGTTCGGATCACTACGCCCTATCGCTACCGCTACTTCTTCAATTACTGCACCTTCTCGTACAGCATGGCGTGGTGGG
Source organism: Gemmatimonadales bacterium (assembly GCA_035266665.1). Lineage (GTDB taxonomy): Bacteria > Gemmatimonadota > Gemmatimonadetes > Gemmatimonadales > GWC2-71-9 > DATFMZ01. The sequence goes on from DATFMZ010000306.1 coordinate 2,137, forward strand.
GCTGGCCCGAGTGGCAGCGGATGATCGACTGGATGGCGCTCAAGGGGATCAACCTGCCGCTCGCCGTCACGGGCCAGGAGGGCACGTGGCAGCTCACGCTCCGCGATCTGGGCTTCACCGACAAGGAGATTGGCGCGTTCCTCGTGGGACCCGCGTACTTGCCGTGGGGGTGGATGGGGAACATCGACGGATTGGGCGGTCCCCTTCCCCAGAGCTGGATCGATTCGCACATCGCCCTCGAGCGGCAGATCCTCGCGCGCGAGCGGTCACTCGGCATGATGCCGGTGCTCCAGGGCTTCACGGGCCACGTCCCCGCCTCGATCACGCGCGTCTTTCCCAGGGCCGACGTGCATCGGACGGGCGATTGGTCGGCGGGCTTCTCCGGCACCTGGTACCTCGATCCCACCGACACGCTCTTCCAGCGGATCGGCCGCCGGTTCATCGAGCGGCAGACGCAGCTCTTCGGGACGTCGCACTTCTACGCCGCCGATCCGTTCAACGAGATCAATCCGCCGACCAACGACTCGACCTTCCTGGCCGGCGTGGGCCGGAGCATCTACGGCGCGATGCACGCCGTGGATCCGTCGGCCGTGTGGGTCCTTCAGGGATGGTTTCTCTACTACGCGGCGAATTTCTGGAAGCCGCCGCAGGCTGAGGCGCTGCTCGGTGCCGTGCCCGACGATCGTCTCGTCGTGCTCGATCTCTATGGCGACCGGCACCCCGTCTGGAAGGAGCGCGACGCGTTCTACGGGAAGCCGTGGGTCTGGAACGTCCTCTACAACTTCGGTGGCAAGGTGAGCCTGAACGGCAACCTGCCGCGCATCGCCACGAACCTCCAGGATGCGCTCTCGAGCGCGGACCATGGCAAGCTCTGGGGCCTCGGCATGACGATGGAGGGTCTGGGCTACAACGCGATCGTGCCCGACTACGTGCTCGACATGGTCTGGCGCGACACCGTGCCGCCGGTGGATGGGTGGGCGCACGACTGGGTGACGCGGCGTTATCACGGCTTCGACGCGCATGCATGGAATGCGTGGAAGATCCTGCTCGCGACGGCGTATCGCTCCGCGCCGCAGACGGGATCGTTCCTGGCCGAGCGGCCGCAATTCTATGACTCGACGATGGCGTATCGGAGCGAGCCCAAACCGCCCTACGATCCGCACGAGCTGGTCGCGGCACTGGACACACTCCTCAC
>DATFMZ010000307.1:0-2975 GCA_035266665.1 Gemmatimonadales bacterium
CCTACCGGACGATCGATGAGACACTCCGCGAGATCGACGCGGTGACGCCGGAAGCGACGGCCGCCGTCGGCGCGGAGTTCTTCAATCCCGAGCGTCAGACGGTGGTGTGGCTCGGGCCGAACTGACACCAACACTCGTGACAGCGAGACAGCGATGATCATAGGCGTGCCGAAGGAGATCAAGACGAACGAGAACCGTGTGGCACTCGTTCCGGCGGGAGCGGCGACGCTCGTCGGCGACAAGCACACGGTGCTCGTCGAGCGTGGGGCGGGTGAGGGGAGCGGCTTCGCCGACGGCGAGTACGAGGCGGTCGGGGCCACGATCATCGAGACGGCCGACGACGTCTGGAAACAGGCCGAGATGATCATGAAGGTGAAGGAGCCGATCAAGCCCGAGTGGCCGCGCATGAAGAAGGGCCAGCTGATCTTCACCTACTTCCACTTCGCCGCAGACGAAGCGCTCACCAAGGCGGTGATCGACTCGAACGCCGTGGCGGTAGCATACGAGACGGTGCAGCTGCCCTCGGGCGAGCTGCCCCTGCTCACGCCGATGAGCGAGGTGGCGGGGCGGATGGCGGTGCAGGAGGGGGCCAAGTACCTCGAGAAGCTCTTTGGCGGCCGCGGGATGCTGCTGGGCGGTGTGCCCGGCGTGCTGCCGGCGGAAGTCGTGATCCTCGGGGGTGGGGTCGTCGGCACCAACGCGGCGAAGATGGCCGCGGGGCTCGGCGCACGGGTGACGATCCTCGATCTCTCGCTCGATCGGCTGCGGTATCTGGCCGACGTGATGCCCGCCAACGTGAGCGTCCTCCACTCGAACCGGCACCACATTCTCGAGGAGATCCAGAAGGCGGATCTCGTGGTCGGCGGCGTGCTCGTGCCCGGCGCCAAGGCACCGCGGCTGGTGCGGCGTGAAGATCTCAAGCTCATGAAGGACGGTGCGGTCATCGTGGACGTGGCGGTGGACCAGGGCGGGTGCATCGAGACCACCAAACCCACCACGCACGAGAACCCGACGTACATCGTGGATGGCGTGGTGCACTACGCCGTGGCGAACATGCCGGGCGGGGTGCCGCGGACGTCCACCCTCGCGCTCACGAACGCCACCTTCCCGTACGCCCGCACCCTGGCGCGTGCGGGGTGGAAGAAGGCGTGCAAGGCCGACCGGGCGCTCGCGCTCGGGCTCAACGTGGTGGGCGGCAAGGTCGTCTATCCCGGTGTCGCGGAAGCGTTTGGTCTCCCGCTCACGGACGTCCAGCAGGTACTCTGAGGCAGGCCGGGCCCCCCGGTGCCACGGGCGCACCGGGGGGTCCTTTAACTCCGCATCTTGTCGGCATTTAGCGCGCGCGTTAAGTTGAGGCGCCGTCGCAACGGAAGGGTCGAACTCCGGCCCGCGTTCCCTATTCGTCCTGACCCCAAGCCCGAGCTCGCATGCGCTGGCCCAAGTTGAACTTTGGCAGCCTGTTGCCCGCCAACGAAATCGCCGTTGACCTGGGCACCTCGAACACGCTGATCTACGTACGCGGCGAAGGGATCGTCCTGAACGAGCCCTCCGTCGTTGCCGTGGAGAAGGCGAGCGGGAAGGTCAAGGGCATCGGTCTCGAAGCCAAGCGGATGCTCGGCCGGACGCCGGACGGCATCATCGCGGTTCGGCCCTTGAAGGACGGCGTGATCGCCGACTTTGACGTGACCGAGAAGATGCTCCGCTACTTCCTCTCCTCGATCATCAACAAGCACGTCTTCCGCGTGAAGCCGCGCGTCGTGGTCTGCGTGCCGAGTGGGATCACCGAGGTCGAGCGCCGCGCGGTGCGCGACAGCGCGCAGTCCGCGGGGGCGAAAGAGGTCTACATGGTGGCCGAGCCGATGGCGGCCGCCATCGGCGTGGGGCTCCCGGTGGAGACGCCGACGGGCAACATGGTGATCGACATCGGCGGCGGGACCACCGAGATCGCGGTCATCGCCCTCTCGGGGATCGTGAGCGACACCTCGATCCGCACGGGCGGCGACGAGCTGGACCAGGCGATCGTCCAGTTCATGCGGAAGAACTACAACCTGCTCATCGGGGAGCCGACGGCCGAGGCCATCAAGATTCAGATCGGCACGGCGGCGCCGGTGGGTGAGGAGAAGGAGATCGAGGCGAAGGGCCGCGACCTCGTTTCCGGGATCCCCAAGGTCGTGCGCGTGCATTCGAGCGAGATCCGCGAGGCGATCCAGGAGCCGATCCAGCAGATCGTGGACGCGGTGCGGCGCGCGCTCGAGATCACGCCGCCCGAGCTGGCGAGCGATATCGTCGATCGGGGCATCGTCATGGCGGGGGGCGGATCGCTGATCCGCGGGCTCGACGTCCTGCTCTCGCAGGAGACGTCGCTGCCGATTCGGGTGGACGAGGATCCGCTCACCTGCGTGGTGCGCGGAACGGGCCGCATCCTGGACGATCCCGAGAAGTACCGCTCCGTCCTCTCGACCTAGCCCGGTGCTCGCTCCCGAGCGCTTCGCGTCGCGTCGCGACACCATGGCCTTCGTGGTCTGCCTGGCGCTGTCGCTCGTCGCACGCGTGCTGCCGCAGGGCGTCCAGGACGTGACCGCGGCGGCCATCCGTTCCACCATTCTCTCGCCCTTCCTGGAGCTGCAGCAGCAGATGCAGCTCTTGAAGACGTCGCGCGCCGAGCTCGCCCACGTGAGCGCCCAGCGCGACTCCGCGGTGCAGGCGGCGATGGATGTCGTGGCGCTGCGCGAGGAGAACGCGCGGCTCCGCGAGCTGCTCGACCTCGGCCGCCGCATCACCCAGCGGCACGTGGCCGCCGAAGTCCTGCATCAGTCGGAACCCACCGACGGCCTCACCATGCTGCTCACCGCGGGGAGCGACCAGGGCGTGAAGGCGCTCGATCCCGTGCTGACGCCGAGCGGACTCCTGGGCGTGATCCGCTCGGTCACGGCAAGCCGGTCGGTGGCGCTGCTCTGGACCCACCCCGATTTCCG
>DATFMZ010000308.1:0-3416 GCA_035266665.1 Gemmatimonadales bacterium
GAGCTGCAGCAGCAGATGCAGCTCTTGAAGACGTCCCGCGCGAGCCTCGCCGCCCTGATGGCCCAGCGCGATTCCGCGGTGCAGGCGGCAATGGACGTCGTGGCGCTCCGCGAGGAGAACGCCCGGCTCCGCGAGCTGCTCGACCTCGGCCGCCGCATCACGCAGCGGCACGTGGCCGCCGAGGTCCTCCATCAATCCGAGCCCACCGATGGCCTCACGATGCTGCTCACCGCCGGGAGCGACCAGGGGGTCAAGGCGCTCGATCCGGTGCTGACGCCGAGCGGGTTGCTCGGCGTGATCCGCTCGGTCACCGCCCGCCGGTCGGTGGCGCTCCTCTGGACCCATCCCGATTTCCGCGTGAGCGTGATGACGCCCGACGGCTCGGTCTTCGGGATCGTGGCGCCGCACGGCGCCACGGGACCCAACACGATGATGATGGAGCTCACGGGCGTGCCGTACCGGGAGATCGTACCGCCGGGGACGCCGCTCTACACCTCGGGCTTTGGCGGGGTATATCCGCGCGGCATTCCGATCGGGTGGGTGACCGCCGTGGCCGAGGAGCGCGCCGGCTGGGCGCGCACGTACGTGGTGCGGCCGGCGGTCCATCCCGCGTCCGTGCGCCATGTGATGATCCTGCTCGACGTGCCGTCCGATCTGAGCGCCGCCTATCCGCGGCGGGACTCGACGCCATGAACCCGCGCCGCGCCCGCCAGTACCGCTTCGCGGCCGTCCTGCTCTTGCTCGGCGTGCTGCACTTCGCGCTCCGGCCGTGGCTGGGCGACCCGCGGACCGCGCCCGATTTTCTCCTGCTCGCGCTCATGGTCTACGCCATCCGCGCGCGACCGGGGAACGCCGCGATCGCCGGATTCGTGGTCGGGCTCCTGAGCGACGCGCTCACGCCGGTGGCGTTCGGCTCGGGGATGCTCGCGTACACGCTCGTGGGCTACCTCGCCGCCTGGGGCAAGGCGGTGTTCTTCGCCGAGAACATCGCGGTGAGCGGGCTCTTCTTCTTCGTGGGCACGGTGATGCGCGATCTCCTGGTGCTCCTCTGGGGCGGCCAGGTGCACGGGTCCCAGCTATTCTGGCAGCTCGCCGTGTGGTCGGTGCTCAAGGGGATCACCACGGCCCTGGTGGGGGTAGTGGTTCTGTTCTTCTTCCGTAGCTGGCTCGAGGTGAGAATCTCCGAGTGACCTGGTCGCATCCTCATCAGGTGGCGCGACGCGCGACGGTGGTCCGTCGGGTCACGTGGGCCGTGTTCGGCGTGCTCATCTTCAGCTTCTTCCGGCTGCAGGTGCTCTCCGGCAATCGCTACGCGCTGCAGTCCGACCAGAACCGGCTCCGCGCGCTTCCGGTGCCCGCGCCGCGCGGGCTGATCCTCGATCGCACGGGGCAGGTGCTCGCCGAGAACGTCCCGGGATACTCCGTGGCGCTGATCGCACCGTCCGCGGATTCGCTCCGTACCGAGCTCGCCCGCCTCACGCCGTTCCTGACGCTCGACTCCGCCGCCGTCGACCGGATCGTGCGCCGCTACCAGCGCGACCCCTACAACCCGGTGACCGTCGAGCACGACGTCGGCTTCGAGACCCTCTCGGCCATCGAGGAACGACGCATCATGTTTCCCGGGCTCGTGGTCCAGGCGGAGCCCAAGCGCACGTATCCCTTCGGCGCCGTCGCGGCGCACGCGGTGGGCTACGTCTCGGAGATCAACGAGGAGGAGCTCGCGAGCGACACGATTCCCGACGCGCGGCCCGGCATGCTGGTAGGCCGTGCGGGGCTCGAGCGCGAGTACGACGCGCGGCTCCGGGGGAAGGACGGCGAACGGTTCGTCGAGGTGGACGCACTCGGGCGCACCGTCCGCGACCGCGGGGTCGTCGCGAATCTCGACCCGGAGCCGGGTGAGAATCTCAAGACATCCATCGACATCCAGCTGCAGCAATACGTCGCCAACATCTTCCCGCACAACGCGCGCGGAGCGGTCGTGGTGCTCGATCCGCGCACCGGGGAGATCCTCGCGCTCTACTCGTCGCCGTCGTACGATCCCAACCTCTTCATCGGCGGGATCGATCCCCAGGCGTGGGAGGAGCTCTCGCAGCGTCCCGACCACCCGCTGTTCGATCGCGCGATCTCGGCGGCATACCCGCCGGCGTCCCCGTGGAAGCTCCTGGTCGCGGCCATCGCGCTCAGGCGCGGCCTGGTCAACCTCCATTCGCACATGCCGAGCCCGTGTCGCGGGGGACTGCAGTACTACAACCGATATTTCCGGTGCTGGAAGGTGGAGGGACACGGCGATCTCGATCTGGAGCAGGCGATCGCGCAGTCGTGCGACGTCTACTTCTATCAGCTGGGGCTCAAGGTCGGGCTCGACAATCTGATGCACGACGCCACCGAGCTGGGGATGAACCGGCCGGTGGGGGTGGATCTCCCCGGCGAACGGACGTCTTTCTTCCCGGCGTCCCGCGAGTACTACAACCGCCGCTACGGCCCGCGCGGGTGGACGAGCGCGGTGACGCTCAACCTCGCGATCGGCCAGGGCGAAGATGAGCAGACGCCGATCAACATGGTGCACTTCTTCGCGATGCTCGCGAACCCCACCGGCTCGGCGCCCGCGCCGCATTTCGTGGATACGCCCGACGTGCCGGAGCAGTCCCTCGGTCTCACGCCCGAGCAGCTCGCGGGTTTGCGCAAGGCGCTCGTCGCGGTGGTGGAGGGCGGCACGGCCGAGGACGCGCGGATCGACAATCTCCACATCGCGGGCAAGACGGGCACCGCGCAGAACGTGCACGGGCCCGACCACGGGTGGTTCGTGGCGTTCGCGCCGGCCGAGCACCCGCGCGTGGTGGTCGGGGCCATTCAGGAGTTCGCCGAGCACGGATCGGCGGTCGCGCCGATGGTAACGAGCATCATCGCGCGCTATCTGCTCGGGCCCGAGGGCGTGCCCGACCGGTCGCACAAGATCCGCCTTCTCATGCCCGACGACACGGCGCCGAAGCCGGTGCCGATCGTCTCGGACACCACGGTGCATCCGATCACGCCGAATCCTCGTGGCGGGACGACGCGGCCTCGATAGACCGCTCCTCGCGGTCACCACGGCGCTGCTCGTCGCCGGGCTCGCCACGCTCTACTCGGCGGGGCAGACCGACGTGCCCACCGCCGCGGCGCATCTCTGGGAACGCCAGCTGATCTTCGTCGCGATCGGCGTCATCTTCGCCGCCGTCACCTTCCGCATCTCGCCGCGCCTGCTCGAGTGGGCGACCCCGTTCATCTACGGGGCGGGCCTCCTGCTGCTCGCGATCACGCTGGTCATCGGCACGGGGGCGGGCACGGCGGCGAGCACGAAATCGTGGATCGCGATCGGCGGCGTCCGGCTGGGCCAACCCACCGAGCTCGCGAAGATCGCGACGGTCCTCATGCTCGCC
>DATFMZ010000309.1:0-5523 GCA_035266665.1 Gemmatimonadales bacterium
CGGCAGCTGGTCTCCCGGCAGCATATCCACGACGCGCGAGCCACCGAGCCCGGTACGGAGCACGACGAGGCCGGGATGCCGGTCCACCACCGTCCCGGTGCGTTGCGCCTGGACGCCCAGCGCGTGGGAGCGGAGCGCGTCGAGCGCCGCGTCGGCGGCGTCCGCCGCGACGAACGCCACGAGGTTCCCTTCGTTGGCCACGTAGAGCGGATCGAGTCCCAGCATCTCACAGGCGGCGGCAACCGCCTCCGGGATCGGCATGACGCCGTCCTCCAGCTCGACGCCGACGCCCGCGGCCTGGGCGATCTCGTTCAGCGCACTCGCGACGCCGCCCCGCGTGGGATCGCGCAGGACGTGAATCCGATCCCCCACGCGCTCGCGCAGACGCTGGACCAGCGGATAGAGCGCGGCCGTGTCGCTCGTGATCTCCGTCTCGAACTCGAGCCCTTCGCGCGCGGCCATCACGGCGATGCCGTGGCAGCCGATCGGGCCGCTCACGATGACCGCGTCTCCGGGCCGGGCGGCGGTGGGAACGGGCCGGAAGCTCGGATCCACCAGGCCCACGCCGGTGGTGTTGATGAACAGCCCGTCCGCCTTACCGCGCTCGACGACCTTGGTATCGCCGGTGACGAGCGCGACGCCGGCGGCGCGCGCCGCCGCGGACATCGCATCGAGCACGCGGTCGAGCAGGTCGAGCGGTAATCCCTCTTCCAGGATGAATCCCGCCGAGAGCCACCGGGGCTCGGCGCCCATCATCGCGAGATCGTTGATCGTGCCGTGCACGGCGAGCGACCCGATGTTGCCGCCCGGGAACTCGAGCGGCTGCACCACGAAGCTGTCGGTGGAGATCGCGAGCGAGCCGGCGCGCACGGGCACCACCGCGGCGTCGCCCAGCTCGCCGAGCACGGGATTGTCGAAGCGCGGGAGGAAGCGGTCGCGCAGCAGCACGGCGCTCATCTTGCCGCCCGAGCCGTGGCCGAGCTGGACGCGATCGTAGTCGGTGTGCGGCACGGCGCAGACCGGGCCGGTGGTGAGGCCGGACGTCGCGGTCATGGCGCCACCTCCTCGGTCGCGTGGTAGCGGCTGTAGTTGTAGTACGCGGCGCACGCCCCCTCGGAGGAGACCATCGGCGCGCCCAGCGGCCGGGTGGGGGAGCAGAGCGTCCCGAAGGCGGGGCACTCATACGGCTTGAGCCGGCCCACCAACACGTCGCCCGCGCGGCACTCGACGGGCTCGGTGGCGCGGATGCCGTCGAGCGCGAACTTCCGCTCGGCATCGAACGCCGCGAACTCCTCGCGGAGCCCGAGTCCGCTGCGCGGGATACTGCCGATGCCGCGCCACTGCCGGTCCACCAGCTCGAAGACGCGCGAGACCAGATCCTGCGCGGGCTGGTTGCCTTCGCGGCGCACCGAGCGCACGTACTGGTTTTCGACCTCGTGGCGGCCGTCCTCGAGCTGGAGCACCGCCATGTGGATGCCCTCGAGGATGTCGAGCGGCTCGAAGCCGGTCACGACGATCGGCACGCGGTACTTCTGCGCCAGCGGCTCGTACTCCGTCCAGCCCATCACGGTGCAGACGTGGCCGGCGGCCAGGAAGGCCTGGACCCGGTTGTCGGGCGACTCGAGAATCGCCGTCATGGCGGGCGGGACGGTGACGTGGGAGACGAGCACGCTGAAGTTCGTGACGCCGAGCTCCCGCGCGCGCCAGACGGCCATCGCATTGGCGGGCGCCGTGGTCTCGAAGCCCACCGCAAAGAAGACGACCTCCCGGTCGGGCAGCCGGCGCGCCAGCTCCAGGGCGTCGAGCGGCGAGTAGACGATGCGGACGTCGCCGCCGCCGGCGCGGATCTGGAAGAGATCGCACTCGCTCCCGGGCACGCGGAGCATGTCGCCGAACGAGGTGAAGATCACCTTGGGGTCACGCGCCAGATGGAGCGCCCGGTCGATCTGCTCGAGCGGGGTCACGCACACGGGGCAGCCCGGCCCGTGGATCATCTCGACCTGATCGGCCAGGATCTCGTTCAGGCCCTGCTTCACGATCGTGTGTGTCTGGCCGCCGCAGACTTCCATCATCGTCCAGCGGCGGCTCGCGCGGCGCTTGATCTGGTCCACCAACGACCGCGCGAGCTTGGGATCGCGGTACTCGCTCAGATACCTCATGGTGCCTCCGCGAGCCCGATCTCCAGACTGGCCTCGGCGACGTCGCCGAGCCATTCGAGCTCGTCGAGCTGGCTCATCTCCTCGAGCGCCTTGAAGGTGCGGTGCGCTTCGTCCTCGTCCACCTTGGAGATGGCGAAGCCGACGTGCACGATCGCGTAATCGCCCACCTGCACCTCGTCGGCGACGTAGGCGAGACAGACCTCACGACGTACGCCACCGAAATCCACGACACCCATCGGGAGGCCGGTGTCGTCACGGATCTCCACGATACGACCCGGAATGCCCAGACACATGATGAGTACCCTCCTTATTCCCGCGCGAGCAGCGCGGCCGCGATGGCCGCCTGCCCGTAGCTGATGGCGCCGTCATTCGGCGAGAGCCGGCGCGGCACGAGGACCCGGAAGCCGTCGAGCTCGAGCCGGCGGGTGAGCGATGTGAGCAGACGCGTGTTCTGGAAAACGCCGCCGCCCAAGGCGACGGTGTCGAGCCCGGTCTCGAAGGCGACGTGCCGGACCACCTCGGCGGTGGCGCGCGCGACGCTCGCATGGAACCGGGCGGCGAGCTCCTCCACGGCGTCGCCCTGGGCGACGCGTTCGCCGAGCGCGGCGAGCAGCGGCAACGGATCGAGCACGCGGACGCCATGCTCGTCCCGCCAGGGGAAGGGGAACGGCGGCGCGGAGCGATCGCCCGCGAGCGCCTCGAGCTCCATCGCGGCCTGTCCCTCGTAGCGCGCCTCGTGTCGCACGCCGAGGACCGCGGCCGCGGCGTCGAAGAGCCGGCCCATCGAGGACTGGAGCGGGGCGTTCAAGCGGCGCTCGATCTGGCGCTCGGCAATCGATCGCTCGTTCGCCGCGACGTGCGCCGTCGCGCGACGGAACGCCGGGGCGAGGTGCGGCCGGAGTGAGAGATAGCCGATGGCCGTCCGCCACGGAGCCCGTGTCGCGCGATCACCACCGGGCAGCGGCGCGTACTTGAGCCGGCCCACGCGGCGCGCCTTGGTGAGACTCGCCACGAAGAACTCGGCGCCCCAGACGTGCCCGTCGTCGCCGTAGCCCGTGCCGTCGAAGGCGACGCCGATCACCGGCGTCGTGACGCCATGCTCTGCCGCGACCGCGGCGATGTGCGCGTGGTGATGCTGCACCGCGATGATGCGCCCGAGGCCGAGCTCCTCGGCCACCTGCGTCGAGAGATAGCCGGGATGACGATCGCGGACCGCGACCACGGGCATCACGTGGAACAGATCCCGGAACGCCGCGAGCGTCGCGTGGAAATGCTCGAGCGTCTCCAGGTTCTCGAGGTCCCCGATGTGCTGCGAGACGTAGGCGTTGGCGCCGTGTGCCAGCGTGAAGGTGTTCTTGAGGTGCGGCCCCACGGCCACGAGCGGCACCGGCGCGGGCACCGGCAGCGGCAACGGGAGCGGCGCGTAGCCGCGCGCGCGCCGCAGGAAGACGGGCGCCTCGCCCGCGATGCGCACGACGGAATCGTCGTACCGCGCGACGATCTGGCGGTCGTGTACCAGAAACGCGTCGGCGATCCCGGCGAGACGCGTGAGCGCATCCTGATCGGCGATCGCGATCGGCTCGTCGCTCGCGTTGCCGCTCGTCATGACGAGCGGACGGTCCACCTGCTCGAGCAGGAGGTGGTGGAGTGGGGTGTAGGCCGTCATCACGCCGATTTCGCCCAGCCCGGGCGCGACGGCCTCGGCGAGCGGCGCGTCGGGAAGCTTGGGCAGCAGCACGATCGGCCGCTCGCGCGAGGTGAGCAGCCGCTCGGCCTCGATGCCCACCACGCCGAGCCGCCGCGCGTCCGCCACCGTGGGCACCATGACCGCGAGCGGTTTCGCCTCGCGCCGCTTGCGGCGTCGCAGGCGCTCGACGGCGGTCTGGCTCGTGGCGTCCACCGCGAGATGAAACCCGCCCAGGCCTTTCACCGCGACGATCAATCCGGCCTTGAGCAGACGCGCCGCCGCGCCGATCGGATCCGGGTGCTCCGGCACGTGGTCCTGGTCGTCCGCGACCACGAGCCGGACCGTGGGACCGCACACGGGGCAGCTGTTGGTCTCCGAGTGGTAGCGCCGGTCGGTCGGATCGCCGTACTCGCGGAAGCACGCGGGACATTGCGCGAAGACGCGCATGCTCGTGCGCTCGCGATCGTACGGCATCGCGTCGATCACGGTGTATCGCGGGCCGCAGTCGGTGCACGTGATGAACGGGTAGTGGTACCGGCGGTTGGCCGGATCGAACAGCTCCCGCTCGCATGCCTCGCAGAGCGCGACGTCGGGCGAGACGGGCTGGCGGCGGTCGGGTTGCCCCTCGCTCACCTCGATCCGGAACTCGGCGCGCTGCTCGGGCGCGACGGGCGTCGCCTCGAGCGACGTGATCCGGGCGAGTGCGGGCGCCTCCGCCTTGAGCGCCGCGACGAACGCCTGGACGTGCTCGGCGGTCCCCTCGATCCGGATGCGGACGGCGTCGGAGTCGTTCCGCACCCAGCCCCCGAGCTCGTAGCGCAACGCCAGGCGGTGCACGAAGGGCCGAAAGCCGACGCCCTGTACGACACCGGTCACCGTCACGTGCAGGGCGGAGCGGACGTCGGCGAGCGGCCGGGTGGTCATGTCGCCCGCACTTCTCGCACGTGCATGCCGAGAAAGTCGCACCACTGATCGAGCCCCTCACCCGTTTGCGCCGACGTGAGGAAGAAGCGGAGCTCGGGGTTCACCTGCCGTGCGTTTGCCACCGCCAGCTCGACGTTGAACGGCACGTAGGGGAGGAGGTCGATCTTGTTGATGATCGCGTAGCGCGACTGCTGGAACATCTTGGGGTACTTGAGCGGCTTGTCTTCGCCCTCGGTGACCGAGAAGACGACGATCTTCGCCGCTTCACCCAGGTCCCAGCTCGCGGGACAGACGAGGTTGCCGACGTTCTCGATGAAGAGAATGTCGGTCGCCGCGAGGTCGATCGCGTCGAGCGACTCGAGTACCTGGCGCGCGTCCAGATGGCACGCGCCGTTCGTAACGACGGCCTGCACGAGCTGGTCGGTCTTTCGCGCCAGGCGGTCGGCATCGTTCTGCGTCTGCACGTCACCGGTGACCACGGCGATGCGATAGGCGGCATTGGTGCGTTCAAGGGTGCGCTCGAGGAGGAGCGTCTTCCCGGCCCCCGGTGAGGAGACCAGGTTGAACGCTACCACGTCGTGCTCGGCGAGGCGCGCGCGGACCGTCTGCGCGAGCTCGTCGTTCTTCGCCATCACCCGTTCACGGACTGCTATCGTCCGGACGGCCATCATCCACCTCCAAGTAGCTCAAACGGAGCACGTCACCGGGAAGGCGTTCCAGGACCGGCTTGGCCCGCCGAAAGGGCGGAGTGGC
>DATFMZ010000310.1:0-6662 GCA_035266665.1 Gemmatimonadales bacterium
CGCGTCGTGCCCCATCTGGGCATCGTGCCGACGCTCGCCATGGCGCCGGGTGCCGAGGGCGCGGTCGATCTGCTGCCGCCGGAATGGGAAGTGCTCGCGGCGATCGACGGGACGCGGGACCTGCGCGCGCTCGCCGCACACCTCGGACGCTCGGAGTTCGACGTCGCCAAGACGGTCTTCGGGCTGCACGCCGCCGGCGTGCTCGAGGTGATCGATCCCGGCATGCAGCGCAATCGGGCGCCCGGTGACCTCGATGCGGACGAGGCGCTCTCGCGCGTGGAGGCGCTGCTCAAGGTTCGCGAGCTGGAGGCGGCGCGCGCCGAGGCGGAGGTGGCCGTCACGACGTACCCGCAGGAGGCGGGCGCCCACGTCGCGCTCGCCGGGGTGCATCTGGCGGCGGGACGCGCCCGCGAGGCCGAGGACGCCGCGCGTCACGCACTGAGGCTCGACCCGATGCGGGGTGCGGCGCATCGCATGCTGGGCGACGCGCTCGCGCTCGAGGGGCGCTTCGCGGAAGCGGTCGAATGGTGGGAGCGGTGGCTCACGCTCGCGGATTCGGACGAATCCGAGACGCCGGAACGGGAGCGGGTGCGTGCGGCGACGGACGCGGCGCGCACGCTGGATCAGGTGTTGCGAGGTGCGCATGGCCGATGAAGTGAAGCGGCTCACGGCGGAGCTCGCCCGCAATCCCGGCAGCCTCGTCTTCCTCGCGCTCGGCGAGACGTTGCGCGCCCGCGGCCAGCTCGACGCGGCCGCGCGCATCGCGCTCACCGGCCTCGAGCGCCATCCGCATCTGGCGGACGCGCACGATCTCTATGCGCGGGTCCTCGCCGACGCGGGCGACGTCGAGCAGGCGCGGGACGAGTGGGGGATGGCGCTGCGCTTCGACCCCAAGCACATCGGCGCCCTGAAGGGGCTTGGGTTCGTGCACTTCCACGCGGGGGACTTCGACCAGGCGCTCGAGCACCTGGAGACCGCGCTCGCGGCCGATCCACTCGATCAGACGGTCGTCCAGGCGCTCCAGACGGTGCGCGCCGCGGCCGAAATCGCGGAAGCCGAAGCGGCGGCCGCCGCCGCGGAGACGGAGGACGCCGTCGAGGGGATTGCCGACGTCTTCGCCGGCCTCGAGGGGGCGCGCCAGGGGCTGCTCCTGGTGGATCTCCGCGGCCGCCTGCTCGGCGGCGGCATGCGCGATGGCACGGATCGCGACGTGGCCGAGCCCGTGGCCGCCTATCTCGCGGGCGCGTCGCAAGAGGCGGAGCGCACGGCGCGGCTGCTCGAGCTCGGCACGTGGTCCTGGATCGTCGCCGAGGGGACCGAGGGGAGCATGCATGTCTCGCAGCCGAGTGACGCGACGCTGCTTCTCGTGCGGCGGGACCGGAGCGTGCCGTCGGGACGGCTGGCGGTCTTCGCCGAGCATGCGACGGCGGTTGCCCGGGCCTGGCTCGAGGAGCAGCAGGGATGAGTCTCCGCTTTCAGCGTCTCCTCGACGTGATCACCCGAGTGCGGGGCGTGCAGGGCGCCATGCTCGTGGCCGGCGAGGATGGGCTCGTCGTCGCCGAGTCGTTGATGGAGGGCGTCCGGGGCAACGCGGTGGCGGCCCTCGCCGCGTCGCTCACGAAGCGTTTCGGCCGCGCGGCCGAGGCGGGCGGGCTCGGCCCGGTCTCCTTTCTCCACCTGCAGGCGACGGACGGTGCGCTGCTCGTCGTCCCGGCCCCCGAGGGGATGGTGCTGGTCGTCGTGGCCGATGCCGATGTGAACGTGGGGCTCGCGCGCCTGGAGATGCGGCGCGCGGTCGAGGAGGTGGCGTGAAGCTCACGCGCGCGGTGGAGCCCTGGGTGCTGGAGCCGCTCGAGCGATTCGTACTCGAGGCGGGAGCCCGCCTGACGCTGGTGATGACGCCGTCCGGCCAGGTGCTCGCGCAGCACGGGTTCACGCGCGCGGTGGACGTGATGGCCGCCGCGGCGCTCGGGGCGGGCATCGTCGCGTCCACCGCCGAGATCGCGCGCATGATGGACGAGTCCACGTTCCACGCCCTGAACCATCAGGGCCGGCGGCACGGCATCTTCCTCGGTGCGTGCGACACGGGGCGCGGCCGGCTGTTGGTGCTCGTCGTCTACGCCGCCGAGTCGTCGTCGGTCGGTCTCGTGCAGTTATTCTTCGAGGAGCTCGCGGTGGCGCTCGCGGCCGCGGCACCGGCGCCGGCGGAGCAGCCGCCCGTGCTGGCCGCGGACTTCGAGCGGGATCTGAACGAGAGTCTCGCTACCCTCTTTCGGCCATAGGTTATGTCGCTCGTCAACTTCACGACCCGCGAGATCACGTGCAAGATCGTCTACTACGGCCCCGGGCGGTCGGGAAAGACGACGAACCTGCACTACATCTACGGCCGCGTGCCGGACGATCGCCGGGGCCGGATGGTGTCGCTCGCGACGCATACCGATCGGACGCTGTTCTTTGATTTCCTGCCGCTCGAGCTGGGGACCATCTCCGGCTTCACGACGCGGTTCCAGCTCTACACCGTCCCGGGCCAGGTCTACTACAACGCGACGCGGAAGCTCGTCCTGCAGGGCGCCGACGGCGTGGTGTTCGTCGCGGACAGCCAGGCGCGCCAACTCGACGAGAACATCGAGAGCTTGCAGAACCTCCAGGTGAACCTCCTCGAGCAGGGCATCGACGCGCGCACGATCCCGACGGTGCTCCAGTACAACAAACAAGATCTTCCCAGCGATCTGATCCTCACGCCCGCGGAGCTCGACGAGGCCATCAACTTCCGATCGGTGCCGAGCTTCCCGGCCGAGGCGGTGGGGGGCACGGGGGTCTTCGAGACGCTCCGCGCCATCTCCGAGCGCGTGCTGCGACGGCTCAGCGAGGAACGCGAGTCGTGACCGTCGATCTGCACCCGCGCTTCACCTTCGAGGCGTTCGTCGTCGGCGCGAGCAATCGGCTCGCGGTGGCGGCGGCGCGCACGGTGGCGGAGAGTCCGGGAACGGCGTACAACCCGCTGTTCATCTACAGCGCGAGCGGGCTCGGCAAGACCCACCTCATGATGGCGATCGGGCATCTCGCCACGCAGGTCTCGCCCCGCACCGTGGTCGAGTACCTCACGCTCGAGGAATTCGTCGAGGCCTATCATGCGGCGGTCGCGGCGGGCCAGAGCGAGGCGTTCCGCAACCGGTTCATCGGTGTGGATCTCCTCCTGCTCGACGACGTGCAGTTTCTCGCCGACCGGCGCGAGACGCAGGCCGAGCTCCTGCGGTTCGTCAACACCTTCCTCGAGGCGGGCCGGCAGGTGATCCTCACCTGTGACCGGCCGCCGAACGAGATCGCGGATCTCGACGAGCGGCTGATCTCACGGTTCGCCGGCGGGCTGGTGGTGGACATGGGGGCGCCGGAGTTCGAGACGCGTCTCGCGATCCTCAAGCGCAAGGCCGACGAACGCGGGATGGTGTTCCAGCCGGCCGTGCTCGATGCGGTGGCGGGCATCGACGTGCGGAGCGTGCGCGAGCTGCTCGGCCTGCTCAACCGGCTCATCGCGTTCCAGGCCGTGAACGAAGGAGAAATCACGCCCGAGGCGGCGCACACCCTCCTGTTTGGGGAAACGGCGGCGCCGAAGCGCGAGGCGCCCGAGGCCGAGATACCGGACCAGGCGCCGCCGGCCGCGGCGGCGCCCGACGAGTTCGCGCAGTTCATCTCCACCGTGGGCTCCACGCTCGCCCAGCAGCTCGAGGCGTGGCGGATGCGATTGCGCGAGGCGGCGGTCTTCTGGGAAGGGCAGGGATACCGCCCCCGCCGGATTCTGGCGCTGCTCGAGGGCGAGGAATCCGTCGAGAGCGAGTCGGTGCTCGAGACGTTCGAGCGCGACGTCGACCGCCTGCGCGAGCTCGAGGCCGAGATGGTGCAGCTCGACACGGGTCGCGCGGGCGATGCCGTCTTTCACGATCCCGATCGGCTTGCCGAAGCGGAAACGATGGTGCGCAACGCGCGCGACGGGTTGGCGCCGCCGCCTGGACCGTCGGCCGCGTGGGCCTTCGAGGACTTCATCGCCGCGGACTCGAACAAGCTCGCGCTCAAGGCGGCGCGCACCGTCGCGGAAAAGCCGGGGGCCCTGTACAACCCGCTGGTGCTGGTGGGCCCGACGGGCGTCGGCAAGACCCATCTGCTGCATGCGGTGGGGCACGCGCTGTCGGCCGCGCCGGGCGCGCTCGTGGCGTGCCTGTCGGCCCAGGACTTCCTCGATGATCTCGTGCAGGCCATCGAGCGCGAGCGCATGGACGCCTGGCGTTCCCGGTTCCGGCGGGCGAGCGCCTTCCTGCTGGACGATCTGCATCTCCTGGCGGGCAAGGAGCGCTCGCAGGAAGAGCTGTTCCATCTCTTCAATATCTTGCTCGAGACGGATCGCCAGCTCGTCTTCACGCTGAACGCGCCGCCCAAACAGCTCGTCGGCGTGGACCAGCGGCTGATCACCCGGCTCGAGGGCGGCCTCGTGGCCCCGATCGCGCCGCCCGATCGCGAGCTCCGCCTGGCGGTGATCGTGCGGGAACTCGCCGAGCGCGTGGGTGACGTGGACGACGCGCTCGCGGCGTATCTCGCGGATCGTCCGGCGGAGTCGTTGCGATCGGTACAGGGTCTCGTCCAACGGGTGGTGTCGGCGGCGGAGTCGCAGAACGAGTCGGTGAGCGTCTCGCTCGCGCGCGAGACGCTCGAGGGCACGGGGTACGCCCCGCGGCGCGCGTCCACGGGGATGCGCACGAGCGGGATCGTGGTGTCGCCGTCCGGCGGGATCCGCAGCCGGGAGAAGGTCGTGTGGACGTGGCCGAACCCCGCGGACCGCGTCATCGAGGAGGTCGGCTGATGGCGATCAAGGGCAGTCTCAAGGAGGCGTCGCTGCCCGACGTGCTCCAGCTGCTCGCGCTGGGGCAGAAGACCGGCTGCCTGTCCATCGCCGACCGCGCCAATTTCGGCTACGTCTATTTCGAGCGCGGCCGGATCACGTACGCCTCGATCGTCAACCGGCGCGATCGGCTCGGAGACATTCTCGTCAAGCACGGGCGCCTCACGGCCGAGCAGTTGAGCGACGCGATCGAGCGCCAGGTCCACGAACGGGACAAGCGGTTGGGCGAGATCCTCGTGCAGCAGGGGATGATCTCGCGGGGCGACCTCGAGCGGTACATGCGCGTGCAGATCGAGGAAGCGGTCTACTTCCTGTTCACGTGGACGCAGGGGACGTTCAATTTCGAGAGCGACGCCCGGCCGGATCACGAGGAATTTCTCGTCTCGATCAATCCGGAGTCCCTGCTCCTCGAGGGGGCCCGCCGCGTCGACGAGTGGAGCCTGATCGAGAAGAAGGTCCCGTCGTTCGATCTCATCTTTTCGGTGGATGCGGAGCGCCTCAAGGCGTCCGAGGTGCAGCTCACCGAAGAGCAGAGCCTCATCCTTCCGCTCTTGGACGGCAAGCGCGACGTCGCGCACGTGATCGAGGATTCGGGCCTCGGCGAATTCGAGGTGGGCAAGGCGCTCTACGGCCTCATCTCCGCCGGCTTTGCCCATCGCGTCGGCCGGACGGAATCGGTGGTCCGCACCGGGGCGATCGGCGATTCCCGCATCGAGGAGCACCGCAACCTCGGCATCGCGTTCTTCAAGACGGGGATGCTCGACGAAGCGATGCGGGAATTCCGCCGCGTGGTCGATCTCCGGCCCGGCGATGGCGGTGCGCACTTCCATCTCGGCCTCGTGGCGGTCAAGCAGGCGCGCTGGCGCGACGCGGTCGATTGTTTCCGCGCGGCGGCGGAACGGATCGGCGGCAAGCCCGGCGTCCTCCACAATCTCGGCTTCGCCTACGAACAGGTCGGCAAGCTGGACGAGGCCGACTCGGCATACGGCGACGCGGCGGGCCGTGCACGCCACGACCCCCGTGTGATGACGGGGTGGGGGATCGCGGCGCTCAACCGCCGGGAATATCAGGTGGCGGAAGGGCGCCTCGACCGGGCACGGGAGCTGGCGGCGGGCGGACCGATGCCGGCCCTGTGGTACTGGGCGCGGGCACTCGCGGCGGCGGCGCAGGAGCAGTTCGACGCCGCCGAGGGATTCCTCCGCGAGGGGCTCGAGGCGCATCCACGCAACGCGATCCTCACGAACAACCTCGCCGTGATTCTCGAGCTGGTGGGTGACGTCGAGCAGGCCGAGACGTTGCTCCGCGCGGCACTCGACGACGAGCCGTCGGTGCCGCAGCTCTCGAAGAACCTTGGCGATATCCTCTATCGCGCGCAGCGCTACGACGAGGCGTGGGCGGCGTACGAGCAGGCGGTGAAGCTGCATCCGCGGCTCGGGGACGACGTCTACTTCAAGATGGGGAACATCGCCTACAAGCGGACCAACCGCGCCGAAGCGGCCGCGCTGTGGCGGCAGGCGCTCGAGATGAATCCGGGTCATGAGCTCGCGCGCACCAATCTCGAGACGCTGAGCGCGCTCCGGTGAAGAGCGGCGAGCCCGATCCGGAGCTCACGGCGCTGATGGCCCAGATCGCGCGCGACCGGGGCTTCGGGTGTGGCGCGTACAAGGAGAGCTGCATGCGCCGCCGGCTGGCGGTGCGGATGCGGGCCCGCGGCGTGCACACCTACGATGAGTATCGGCGGCTCCTCACCGGCGACCCCACCGAATACGAT
>DATFMZ010000311.1:0-23958 GCA_035266665.1 Gemmatimonadales bacterium
CTCTCGTTCAAGGACCGCGTCGTCGCGGTGGCGATCAACAAGGCGAGGGAGCTCGGCATCGAGACGGTGGGGTGTCCGAGCACGGGGAACCTCGCGAACGCCGTCGCGGCGCACGCCGCCGCCGCCGGACTCGACGCCTGGATCTTCGTGCCCGAGAGCATCGAGCCGGCCAAGATCCTCGGCACCGCGGTCTACCGGCCGAACATGGTGCGCGTGCGCGGGACGTACGATCAGATCAACCGACTGTGCCGTGACGCCGCCACCCGGTTCGGCTGGGGCATCGTCAACGTGAACCTGCGCGCCTATTACGGCGAGGGCTCGAAGACGATGGCCTTCGAGATCGCGGAACAGCTGGGGTGGCGCCCTCCCACCGCGGTCGTCGCACCGATGGCGGGCGGATCGCTGGTCACGAAGCTCGCGCGCGGGTTCGCGGAGCTCGGCCGGCTCGGCTGGCTCGAGGGCGACCCGCCGCGCATCCACGGGGCCCAACCGGCCGGCTGCAATCCGATCGTGGCGGCGGTGCACGACGGAACGGACACGATCGCCGCGGTGGCACCAGACACACGCGTCAAGTCGCTCGCCATCGGCGATCCCGTGGACGGACCCTGGGCCGCACGCGCCATTCGGGCGACCGGCGGGTGGGCCGCCGCGGTCTCCGACGACGACATGGTGGACGGCATCCGCCTCCTCGCCGAAGCCACCGGCATCTTCACCGAGACGGCGGGGGGCGTCACCGTCGCCGCCGCGCGCCAGCTCGCGCAGGACGCGCGGCTCGGCGCCGACGATCGCGTCGTGCTCTGCCTCACCGGCAACGGCATGAAGACCGTGGACGTGCTCGCGGAGGCGCTGGAGCCGCCCCCCACCATTGCGCCCACCCTCGCCGATCTCGAGTCGCTGCTCGGATGACCACCGTTCGCGTGCCGGCGTCCACGTCGAACCTCGGTGCCGGGTTCGACTGCGTGGGGCTCGCGCTCGATCTCTGGTTGGAAGCGTCGGTCACACCGGGCGACGCAGCACCCGAGTATCACGGAACCATTGCCGGACTCAATCCGGCGCACGACGTGATCGGGCGCATCCTGCGCGAACGTGGCGCACTGGCCGATCGCCATCTCGTGGTGCGCTCGGCGATTCCGATCGGCAAAGGGCTCGGCTCCTCGGCTGCGGCGGTGGTCGCGGCGCTCGCGCTGGTGCAGCTCCTGGACGGGGCACCGATCGATCGCGACCGCCTGTTCGACGAGGCGGTGGACATCGAGGGACACCCCGACAACGCGGGACCCGCCGTGTTCGGTGGGCTCGTGCTCGACGCCACCCGCCCGACGAAGCTCGTGGTCCACCCCTCCCTGGGCGTGGCGCTCGCGCTGCCGGACGCCGGGGTGCCCACCGAACGTGCGCGTGCGCTCTTGCCCGACGCCGTCGCCCGACGCATCGCCGTGGATCAGGCCGCCCGCGCCGCCGCCCTGGTGCTCGGTCTCACCACCGGTGACGTGGCCTTGCTGCGCCACGGCCTGGAAGACCGGCTCGCCGAACCGCACCGTCGTCACCTCATCCCGGGATACGACGCCGCCCGCGAGGCGGGACGCTCCGCGGGCGCCTACGGCGTCACGATCTCGGGATCGGGCTCTGCCCTCCTGGCGCTCGCCCCACGCGACGGGACGCCGCGGGTCGCGGACGCGATGGCGGACGCGCTGTCCCACGCCGGCAATCCCGCCGTGGCATGCACCCCCGCCATCGTGAGCGACGGGCTCCAACTGCGCACCACCACCGGGCCGAGTTGACGCGTCGCGCCGCCGCGGAGTAGCGTTGGACCATTCCTCGCGTCGTGGTGGCCGCGTGAAACACTGGTGGGAAACCGCACAACTTTACGGTCGCATCGCACGGCTCGCCGCATCCGATCGGCGGGCCGCGCTGGCCACCGTCGTGCGCATCCACGGCTCGGCGTACCGCCGGCCGGGCGCGAAGCTGCTCATCGAGGACGATGGGAGGATGATCGGCGGCGTGAGCGGCGGCTGCCTCGAAGCCGACGTGCGCGAGGTGGGCCTGGCCACGTTGCGCAGCGAGACGTCACGACTCCTGCACTATGACACCGGCGCCGATGAAGATGCCGTCTGGGGGCTCGGGCTCGGCTGCAATGGCGCGGTCGACGTCTTCGTGCAACCGGCCAACGCGGCGTTTCTGCGCGCGGTGGTCGAGCCGACGCTCGCACGACTGCACGCCGATCAGCGCTTCGCGATCGTCACGACGGTGGAGGGTCTCGACGCGGGAAAGGCGTCGGTCCGGGACGTGCGGGCGGACGAGGCGGCCTCGCACCTCGACGACACCTCCGCAGGCCGCACGTTCACCGAGATCCTGGAGCCGCCGCCGCGCCTCGTGATCTGCGGGGGCGGTGCCGACGCCGTACCGCTGGTGCGCTTCGCCGGCGATTGCGGATTCCGGGTCACCCTCGTCGACCATCGCGAGGCGTATCTCGCCCCCGAGGGCCTCCCCGACGGCACGCGATGCGTGCTCCGCCGTCCGGAATCCGGCATCGACGGTCTCCCCGGAAGTGCGACAACGTACGTCGTGGTGAAGATGCATGCGTTGACGCACGACGAGGCGTGGGCGCGCGCTTTCCTCGGCACCGAGGTGGCGTACATCGGCCTCCTCGGCCCGCGGGACCGTACCGATCGGATCATCAGTAGAATCGGTACCCCCGACGCGCGCGTCTTCGGGCCGGTCGGGCTCGATCTCGGCGCCGATGGCCCCGAGCAGATCGCCGCGAGCATCGTCGCAGAGTTGCTCGCCGTGCACGCAGGGCGCACGCCGGCGCATCTCCGCGATCGCGCGCGAGCGATTCATGCCGGCTGAGCGCGCCGGATCGGTTGCCGGCATTCTGCTCGCGGCCGGAGCGTCGACGCGCATGGGGAGCAACAAGCTGCTCTTCACTCTCGAGGGCGAGCCCATGGTCCACCGCGCGGCGCGCCGGGCGCTCGAGGCGGGACTCGACCCGGTGATCGTGGTCCTCGGCCACGAGGCCGAGCGCGTGCGGGAGGCGCTCGAGGGGCTGGACTGCTTGATCGCGCTCAATCCGGAGCATACCCGCGGCGTGAACCGCTCGCTCAAAGCGGGAATGGCCGAGCTGCCGCCCGCCGCGTGCGCGACGGTCGTCATGCTCGCCGACATGCCGTACGTGACCTCCGCGATGATCGAGAGCATGGTGGCACGCTATCGTACCGGGTCCGCGCCACTCGTGATTTCCGATTATCAGGGCACGAACGCTCCCCCCATGCTCTACGACCGCTCGCTCTTTCTCGAGCTCGGAGCGATGGAGGGGGAGGGCTGTGGCCGGCAGGTCGTCAGGCGGCACCGGGCGGAAGCGGACGTGATCTCGTGGCCCGCCGACGCCTTGGCGGATGTGGATGTCCCGGCCGACTACGAACGGATGCGCGACGCCTCCGGAGGCCTGACATGACCGACGATGCCGCCAGCCTCCGGGTCGCGCTCGGCCGCCGCTATGTCATCGAGCGCGAGCTCGGCCGCGGCGGGATGGCCACCGTTTACCTCGCGGAGGACGTGAAGCATCGGCGGCCGGTGGCGGTCAAGGTGCTGCGCCCGGAGCTCGCCGCGGCCATAGGCTCCGAGCGGTTCCTGCGCGAGATCGATATCGCCGCTCGCCTCAATCACCCCCACATCGTGGCACTGTACGATTCCGGGGAGGCCGACGGCTTTCTCTACTACGTCATGCCCCACATCAAGGGCGAGTCCCTGCGCGCCCGCCTCGACCGGGAGCACCGTCTCCCCCTCGACACCGCCCTCACCATCGCCCGGCAGATGGCGTCGGCCCTCGGGTACGCGCACGCCCAGGGGGTGATCCACCGGGACATCAAGCCCGAGAACGTCCTGCTGCACGAGGGCGAAGCGATGGTGACCGATTTCGGGATCGCCCTCGCCGTCCGCGCCGCCGGGGGGACGCGCCTCACCGAGACCGGTTTGGCGATCGGGACGCCCACGTACATGAGTCCCGAGCAGGCGCTCGGCGACCCCGCGCTCGATGCCCGGAGCGACCTGTTCAGTCTCGCCTGTGTGCTCTACGAGATGCTGGCCGGCGAGCCGCCGCACGCCGGCCCGACGGCGCAGTCCATCATGGCGCAGCGAATCGTGGATCCCGCGCCGACCGTGCGCGCGAGGCGTGGCGACGTGCCGACCGGCGTCGAGCGCGCGCTGAAGCGCGCGTTGGCCGCCGAGCCCGGCGAGCGCTACGCCACGGTCGATGCGTTCGTAGCGGCACTGAGCGCCGGACCGTCGGAGCCGGCTCTCCCTTCCGTCGCCGTCCTCCCGTTCCTGAGCATGAGCGCCGACCCGGAGAACGAGTACTTCGCCGACGGCATCACCGAGGACGTCATTGCGCATCTCTCCAAGGTGCGCGCGCTGACGGTCATCTCCCGGACCTCGGTGATGCCGTTCAAGCGGCGCGAGCGGAGCCTGCCGGAGATCGCGGCCACGCTCGGGGCGACCGCGCTGCTCGACGGAAGCGTCCGACGCGCCGGCGATCGCGTCCGCATCGTAGCACAGTTGATCGACGCCGACACCGATCGCCATCTCTGGGCGGAAACGTACGACCGCGAGCTGACGGATATCTTCGCGATCCAGACCGACGTCGCGCTGCAGATCGCCGCCGCCCTCAAGGCCGAGCTCTCGTCGGATGAGCAAAGCCGGATGCAGAAGGAGCCGACGAACGACCTGGACGCCTACGGCTACTACGTCAAGGGACGTCACGCGTTCAACGAATACACGACGCCCGCGCTCGAGCACGCCGCCGATCTCTTTCGCCGCGCCATCGCGATCGATCCGACATTCGCGTTGGCGTACACCACGCTGGCGCTGGCCTACGGCGAGCTCGCCGAGGTCGGCGCCCTCGCACCGGACGTCGCCTACCGCGACGCGACGAAGATCGCGCAACGTGCGCTCGACTTGGATCCGACGCTCTCCGATGCGCATGTCACCATGGCGTATCTCAAGGCCCTCTGGGAGTACGACTGGGACGCCGCCGAGGCGGGCTACCGGCGTGCGATCGAGCTGAGTCCGAGCAATGCGGATGCGCACGATCTCTACGGACGGCTCTGTGCGGCGCTCGGGAGGTTCGACCAGGCCATCAGTCTGCAGGAACGCGCCCGGGAGCTCGACCCGCTCGTGCATCGGCTCGACGTGGCCACCACACAGCTCCGCGCCGGGCGCTATGATCTCGCCGCGGAGGGCGTGCGCAAGGCCCTCGAATTCGGCAAGGAATCGCCTCGCGCGTATGCGACGCTCGCCTGGGCGCACATCCTTGGCGGGACGACCGAGGAGGGACTCACCGAGTTGGAGCAGGCGGTGACGCTGGCGTCGGATGGATACCAATGGCTGGCCCAACTCGGTGCGGCGTACGCCATGACCGGTCGGACCGAGCAGGCGCGGGAGATTCTGCAGACCCTCGAGGCGCGCGCTCGGGAGAGCTACGTCTCACCGTATCACTTCGCCTATGTCTTCACGGGACTCGGCGAGGCGGACCGCGCGATCGACTACCTGGAGCAGGCCGTGGCGGCCCGCGCGGGCGCGGTCTATGGCATCAAGGGCTCGTTCCTCTTCGCGCCGCTCCGGTCGCACCCCAGGTTCAAGGCGCTGCTCGCAAAGATCAATCTCTCCTGAGGCCGAGCGGCGCCGCAGCCGGCGCTACAGCGGCAGTCGCATCCCCACCGTCAGTCCGTGCTTGGGGGCGGGGTACGCGAAGAAGTGCGCGTACCGCGGCTTGAGGAGAATGCGCACCACGTCGGTCGCCGCGACCCCACCGAAGATCGCCGTCAGATCCCACTTGCTGAGCGACGAGTTGACGGACATCTGCTGCACGTCGCTCACCTGGGAGTCACGGCCGACGGTGAAGTAGAAGACGACGGTCGCGATCCCGCTCGCCAGCACGCCGCGCTCGAATTCGCCCGAGACGCCGGGGCCGTGCGGCCAATCGAGAATGACCTCGTTGATCAAGAGCTGGGTCGACATCCCGGCGGCCGAAAAGAAGAACTGCCGCGTCGGGTGGCGCACGCTGTCGATCCCGGACTGAATGACGGGACGGCCCGTGTTGAAGCCGAGCGAGACGTGCCCCCCCATCGCGATCGCGGTCAGGATGTGAGCTGTCTCGTGCGCGGCGAGGCTGGTGAGGAAACCGGCCGCGAATTTGGGCCAGGAGAAGTGGCGGGCCGGGGTCGTGTTGAGACAGGCAGCGTGGCAGCGTGGCAGTGTGGCAGATCCGGCAGGAGCGGCAGCGCCACGGATGACGGGCGCCGCCCGCTGGGCGTACAGCGACACTGGGGCGGCGACGAGGACCGCCCCGAGGATCAGCGCGAGGCGGTGAGCCACCGGCGCCGCACTTCGATCTGATGCGCGTAGTGCCGGCCCTTGACGACGAAGTACCGGACCCATTCGGGGAGATTCAGATCGCCGAGCACCGAGTGACGGAAGTAGGTGTTCTCCTGGCGCTCCTGCGGCCAGGTCTCGACGAGGGCCGCGAGGCGTTCGACGCTCATGCGGTATGCGGCCTCGATGAGCTCGGGGTCGGGACGCTCGACGGGATAGGTGCCTTCGGGGATGCGCCGCGGCCGCGGGAGCTTCCCGGCGCTGAGCAGCAGATGCCGCAGGAGTTGCTGTCGCGGCGTCGCGCGCCGGTCCGCGGACGTCGCATCCGCATCGCTCTCGAAGGCGAGCGCCACGCGGTCGGTGGCCATCCCGAGATGGCTCACGATCTGCGCGACCGACCATTTGCCGGTCGGCGTGCGATGCCAGTCCTCGCCTTCGAGGCCTCGGAGTTGCTCGAGAATGAGCGGCTCGAGGCTCGCCACCTGACGGCGTACCTTCATCGTTGCACTCTCCGCACGGTTGCCTGGGCCTTCATGGTGTGGCGCTGCTCGGGATCACACTGGTGACCGCGATCTTCCACCCGCTGTCGGTCTTCACGAAGAGGCGCTCCGACCACCCGGCCGAGATGCTGTCCCCCTGCTTCGCAACATAATGATATGCGCCGTACACCACGCCGGCGGAGATCCACACGAGGGTGGGCACACCGGCCACGAGTGTGTCGGGCCACGCGCCTTGCTCCCGATCCTTGGCCAGCGGCCCGAACCCCATGACGAGCCCGTTCGGGCTCGCGGCCACGAGGTTCGGCGAATGCAGATAGGTGGCGAGATAGGCCGCCGCGTCGTGCTTGTGGATCGCGTCGATGTTCGCGGCGAATACCTGGCGCGCGCCTTCCAGATCGCTCGCGCGCATCGCCTCCACGTTCCGTTTGACGCAGCCGGTGACGAGCAGGCCGACGAAGGCCCACCCGAGTATCCGGACACCCCGTGATAGAGGGATCATGAGGGCTCTCGTGGTTCGGTAGCTCGGGGATCGAACCCGGCACACTCGACGACCGGGAGCATCGGGTACTTGGCGAATCCCGGCCGGACGCCGGCGAGCGCACAGCGCCAGAAGCGCGATCCGCGTGCGCTGTCCACGCTCCGTGCGTGCCGGCACTCGGCGCAGAGACCGACTTCCGGCTCGCGAAAGCTGACGTCGCGCCTATCTCCCCGCAAGGTTAAGTTTCGCTCCCATGGCAGAATTTCAGTGCGTACGCTGCGGGAACGCCGAACCGCGCCTCCCGGCGCCGCCGATGCCCGGCGATCTCGGCACCCGCATTTATGACCGTATCTGTGCCGCCTGCTGGCAGGAGTGGCTGCGGCAGCAGACCGCCGTGATCAACCACTACGGTCTCAACCTGCGCGACCCCCAGGCGAAACGCTTCCTGACCCAACAGACGGAGACGTTCCTCTTTGGCGCCCCGCACTCGATCCAAGACCGCTGAGCGGACGACGTTCGCGCTCGACGTGAACGGCGAGCGCACGGAGCTCGCGTTCGCCCCGCACAAGACGCTCCTCGAGGTGCTTCGCGAAGACCTCGGCCTCACCGGGACGAAGCACGGGTGCGAGCTCGGCGAATGCGGCACGTGCACCGTGTTGGTGGACGGACAGCCGGTGCTGTCGTGTCTGGTGCTCGCCGCCTCGTGCATCGGCAAGCAGATTCGCACGGTCGAAGGCATGGCCGGAGCCGAGCTGCATCCGTTGCAACGCGCCTTCGCGGACCTCGGCGCCGCGCAGTGCGGGTACTGCACGCCCGGCTTCCTGTTGGCGGCGGAGGCCCTGCTCGCCAAGCACCCCAAGCCCACGCGTGAGCAGATCAAGTCGGCGCTCGCCGGCAATCTCTGTCGCTGCACGGGCTACCTCAAGATATACGAGGCGGTCGAGCTGGCGGCGGCCTGGATGCGCGGTGAAGACCAGGACCCCGAGCGGGAGACCCTCTATGGCCGGCGGTAACGGCGGGCGGCGCGACCGGCGGGACGGGCCGACCGATCGTCGGACCGATCGGCGCAGGGGTCCGATCGTCCCCACGGTGGGGCCCGCGGTGACGCGGCCCGAAGACCTGCGCGTCGTCGGCAAGACGCAGCGGAAGGTCGACGCCGTCGACAAGGTCACCGGGCGCACGCGGTTCGCCGACGACCTCTCCCTTCCCCGCATGCTCGCCTGCCGGCTCCTCCGGAGCCCGCATCCACACGCGCGCATCGTGGCCATCGACACGTCACGCGCGCAGGCGCTCGACGGCGTGCGCGCGATCATCACGGGCAAGGATCTGCCCATCCCGTTCGGCATCCTCCCGGTGAGTCAGGACGAGCACGCGCTCTGCCCCGATCGCGTGCGGTTCGTCGGTGATCCCGTGGCGGCCGTCGCCGCGGTGAGCGAGGAGATCGCGACCGCCGCCCTCGACCTGATCGACGTCACGTACGAGCCGCTGGAAGAGATCGGCTCCCCCGAAAAGGCGATCGCGACGTCCGACCCGCTGATTCACGACTATGGCGACGCGGGCAATCTGCACAAGCTGATCAACCTCGAGTTCGGGGACGTCGAAGAGGGATTCGCCGCCAGCGAGCACGTGCGCGAGGATCTCTTCTTCTACG
This sequence comes from Gemmatimonadales bacterium, assembly GCA_035266665.1. Lineage (GTDB taxonomy): Bacteria > Gemmatimonadota > Gemmatimonadetes > Gemmatimonadales > GWC2-71-9 > DATFMZ01. Next base: position 8,993 of record DATFMZ010000311.1, read on the forward strand.
AGGGGAACACCCATCTCCCGATGGAGCAGCATGCGGCGGTGGCCGACTGGTCGCCCGCCGGCAAGCTCACGCTGTGGTCGTCGACCCAGACGCCGCACTACGTCCACCGCGCGCTCGCGAAGGTGCTCGAGCTGCCGCCGGCCCGCATCCGCGTGATCGCCTGTCCGAACGGCGGCGGCTTCGGCGGCAAGAGCGACCCCTTCAACCACGAGCTCGCGGTCGCAAAGCTCGCGATGCTCACCGGCCGGCCGGTCAAAGTCACGTTGACGCGGGAAGAGGTGTTCTACTGCCATCGCGGGCGGCATCCGGTGTTGATGGCGATCAAGACCGGCGTAATGAAGGACGGCCGGATCCGGGCGATGCACTTCAAGACGCTGCTCGACGGCGGCGGCTACGGCTCGTACGGCGTGGCCAGCACGTATTACACCGGCGCACTGCAGACCGTCACGTATCACGTCGAGCGTTACAAGTTCCAGGGGGCGCGCGCCTTCACCAACAAGCCCCCCTGCGGACCGAAGCGCGGGCACGGCACGCCACAGCCCCGGTTCGGGCTCGAGGTGCAGATCGACAAGATCGCGGACGATCTCGGGATGGACCCTGCCGAGCTGCGGCTTCGCCATCTCGTCCCGCCCCACACCGTCACGGCGAACTACCTGCGCATCGGCTCGATGGGCCTTGGGCCCTGCATTGCCAAGGTGACGGAGGCGGCGCGGTGGGGCGAGCGCTTCCGGAAGTTGCCGTACGGCCGGGGCATTGGGCTCGCCTGCTCGAGCTACATCAGCGGCGCGGGGCTCCCCATCTACTGGAACAACATGCCGCACTCGGGCGTCCAGCTGAAATGCGATCGCGGCGGCGGCATCACCGTCTTCTGCGGATCCACGGACATCGGCCAGGGCTCCGATTCCGTCCTGGCCTACGTCGCGGCCGAGGTCCTTGGCGTTCCCGTCGGCGAGATCGCGGTCGTCACGGCGGACACCGAGCTGACGCCGGTCGACCTCGGGAGCTACTCCAGCCGCGTGACCCTCATGACGGGCAACGCGACGCTCCAGGCCGCCGAGCGGGCGCGTGAGATCATCGCGCGGCATGTGGCGCGCAAGCTCGAGATCCCGATCGAGCGCATGGTCTTCGCGGATGGCCGCATCTTCGATGCGGAGAATCCGGACAGCGGCATCACCTTCGCCGAAGGCGTCCAACTCGCGGAAGCCGCCGAAGGCACAGTGAGCACCGTCGGCTCCTACACACCACCCCGGAGCCCGGGACGCTACCGTGGTGCGGGCGTCGGCCCGTCGCCCGCCTACTCGTACAGCGCGGCGGTGGCCGAGGTGGAGGTGGACCCCGCGAGCGGCATCGTGCGCGTACCGAAAATCTGGGTGGCGCACGACGTCGGACAATGCATCAACCCCACGGCGGTCGTGGGTCAGGTCGAAGGCAGCATCTACATGGGGCTCGGCGAGGCGCTGATGGAAGAGATGGCGTACCGCGAGAACCGGCGCGTCGTCCACAAGATCCCGAGCCTCCTCGAGTACAAGAGTCCGACCACGCTCGAGATGTGCGACGTCGAGACGTACCTGATCGAGGATCCGGATCCCAACGGCCCCTTCGGCGCCAAGGAAGTCGGCCAGGGCCCGCTCCTTCCGGTGATGCCGGCGGTCGCGAACGCCATCTACGACGCGGTGGGCGTGCGCGTGGACGAAGTGCCGCTCTCGCCGGAGAAGGTGCTCAAGGCGTTGCAGGACAAGGCACGCGGGAAGGAAGGCCGGTACGGACCTACCCGGTTCCCCGAGATCCCGTGGCCGGAGCCGACCGTCGTGGCGCCGCCCTGGGAGGGCGGTGACGGCAAAGGCGCTCGTCCCGCCGCACCTACCGCCTCCGCCGCTCCTGAAAGGCAGCACTGATGCTCCGGCTCCCGGCGTTCACCTATCTCGAGCCGACGACGCTCAAGCAGGCGCTCCGCATGAAGGGGGATGCGGGTCCCGACGGCGCGTACGTCGCGGGCGGCACCGATCTCTATCCGAACATGAAGCGCCGCCAGCAGACCCCGCGCACGGTGATCTCCCTCGCCGGGATCAAGGCGCTCGGCCGCCGGCCCACGATCGGTACGGGTGATACCCCGACGACGCTCGCCGCCGGCATCACGCTCACGGCGCTCGCGGAGCACCGCAAGCTCCAGCAGCATTACCCGGCCGTCGCCCGCGCAGCCGAGCTCATCAGCACGCCCCTGCTCCGCAACATGGGCACGCTGGGCGGCAACCTGTGCCTGGATACGCGCTGCAACTACTACGATCAATCGTTCGAATGGCGGAAGGCGATCGACTTCTGCATGAAGAAGAACGGCGCCATCTGCTGGGTGGCGCCGTCGAGCCCGCGGTGCTGGGCGGTGCAGTCGTCGGACCTCGCGCCGGTGGCCGTCGCGCTCGGTGCCGAGTTCGTGCTGGCCGGGCCGGAGGACGAGCGCGTAGTTCCCGCCGCTGGGTTCTACCACAACGACGGCATCAACTACCTCACCAAACAGCCCGACGAGATCCTCACGGCCGTGCGGTTTCCCGCGCCGAACGGCTGGGATGCCACGTACTGGAAGCTCCGGCGCCGCGGCTCGTTCGACTTTCCCGTGCTCGGCGTCGCGGCGTGGGTCTCGTGGGATGGTGACGTCGTGCAGGACGCACGGATCGTCCTCGGCGCGGTCGCGAGCTACCCCCAGGAGATCCCTGAGGCCGCACAGGCGATCGTCGGCACCCGGCTCGACGACGATGCGGTCGGGGCGGCGGCGGCCGCCGCCTTCCGCCCCTCGAAGCCGATGGACAATACGGACTTCGGCCTGGCCTGGCGAAAGGAGATGACCCGCAACTACGTGGCCGGGGCACTCGCCGAGCTCCGCGACCGCCACGCACGCCGATGATCGCCCGATTCGACGCATCCTCCCGGCACGACCGCACGGTGATCCGGCGCTCGTGAGCGTGGGTACGCGCGCGCGGACGTTCGCGGCGCTCTTGCTGCTCTCCGTCCCCACCGCCCTGCATGCGCAGGTCAACATCGAGCGGCTCCGTCTCACCGGAGCGGACACGAGTCTCGCCGGTATGGCGGGCGCCGATTTCAGCGCACGCACCGGCAACGTCTCCCTCGTGCTGCTCGACCTGACCGGTCGCGTCGACTACGGACGGCGGCGGTGGGCGACGTTCCTGCTCGGACGCAACGAGTTCGGCTGGCAGGGCGGGAAGCGGTTCTCGAACCAGGGACTACTGCATCTTCGGTTCGGATACCATTTCACGCGGGTCGTCACCGGCGAGGCCTTCGTCCAGACGGACTATGATAAGTCGCGCCTGCTCTCCTTCCGGGTCATCACCGGCGCCGGTCCGCGGTTCACGCTCGCCCGTACCGGCGGGTGGCGCGTCGCGCTCGGCTCGGCATTCATGCTCGAGCACGAGCAATACGATCTCCCGCCCACGGCCGTGCATCCCCGTCGCATCGACGACTCGCGCTGGAGCAACTATCTGTCCCTGAGCTACGGGGAGGGCGACGGTGGCCGCGTCGCGCTCGCGCTCACCGGGTACGCCCAACCGCGGATCACCGACTTCGGCAATCTGCGCATGCTGGGCGACCTGACCTTCGCCGTGCGGATCGTCCACGCCCTCGCCCTGACGGTCTCATCCAACGTCCGGTACGACAGCCGGCCGCCGGACGGGATCGAGTCACTCGACACCGCCACGAAGACCGGGCTGGCCGTCAGCTGGTGAGCGGTGGATCCCCTTGCCGGCGCCCCCGAGACGGATAGAATACCCGATCCCCCACCACGATCCGGCTCCATGACCAACGACGCCACACCGGAAACCTCGGGTGTCCGATTCCCCCCCCCGCTCATGTACGCGGGCGCCGTCGTCGCCGGGCTCCTCGTGCAGCGCGCGGAGCCCCTGCATCTCATTTCCGCCCGCGCCCTGCCGGCGTTCCACGTCACGGCGGCGGTGATCGCCGCGCTGGGCGTACTCCTGAGCGCCACCGCGATCCGCGTGTTCCGCAAGGCCGGCACGAGCCCCATCCCGATCAAGCCCACCACGGCGCTCACCTTCGACGGGCCGTACCGCTTCACGCGCAATCCGATGTACCTCTCGCTCGCGCTCGTCACGCTCGCCATCGCACTCTGGTTCGACGTGGTGTGGATCGCCGTCGCGCTGATCGCGGTCGTGCTTCTCATCGACCGTTCCGTGATCGCGCGCGAGGAGCGCTATCTCGAGCGGAAGTTCGGCGAGCCATACCTCGCCTACAAGACGCGCGTGCGTCGTTGGCTGTGAGTCCGGTCTAAGCCGTGACGGGATTCGACATTCTCGCGGCACTCGTCACGCTGGCCGCCGTGTTCGCGTGGATCAACTATCGCTTCGTGAAGCTCCCGACGACGATCGGCGTCATGGTCATCGCGCTGGTGTCATCGCTGGCACTCGTGGCCATGGAGCATCTCGGCTTTCGCATCGGCACGCGGTTCACCCCCATCTTCACGACGATCGACTTCAACGGCACGCTGCTGAACGGCATGCTGGGCGCCCTGCTCTTTGCCGGCGCCCTGCACCTCGACATCGGCGACCTGCTGGCGCAGAAGGGCGTCATCACGGCACTCGCAACGTTGGGGGTGGTGCTCTCGACCGTGATCGTGGGCTTCGGCGCACGGCTGATATTCGGATGGCTCGGGTTTGAGGTGCCGATTGCGTATGCGCTGCTGTTCGGTGCGCTCATCTCACCCACCGATCCGATCGCCGTTGGCGCGATTCTCAAGACCGCTGGCGTTCCGAAATCGCTCGAGACGAAGATCACGGGCGAATCGCTGTTCAATGACGGCATCGGCGTCGTGATGTTCATCGTGCTGTACGAAATCGCCACCGGCGCCGCCGAACCCACCGCGCGCCACGTCTCCGCTGTTCTCGCGGAGGAAGTGGTCGGCGGCGTGGCGTATGGCGCCGTCGTCGGCTGGATCGTCTATCGGATGCTCAAGAGCGTGGATAACTACCAGGTCGAGATCCTGATCACGCTCGCGCTCGTGACGGGTGGATACGCCCTGGCGCACCGGTTGCACGTCTCCGGCCCGCTGGCGATGGTCGTCGCGGGGTTGCTCATCGGCAACCACGGGCGGGCACTCGCGATGTCGTCACGCACGAGGGAGCGCCTCGACGCGTTCTGGGAGTTGATCGACGAGTTCCTGAACGCGGTACTGTTCGTGCTGATCGGGATCGAGGTGCTTCTGCTCGAGCTGCAAACGCGCTACGTGATCGCCGCGCTCCTCATCATTCCCCTCGCGCTCTTCGCCCGCTGGGCGAGCGCCGGAACGGTGGTCAGCGCGATGCGGCGGGCGCGCCCCTTCTCCCCGCATGCGGTCAAGGTGCTCACCTGGAGCGGGCTTCGCGGCGGGATCTCGGTCGCGTTGGCGCTCTCCATCCCGGCCGGCCCACCGCGCGCGCTGCTGCTCACCGCGACGTACGTCGTGGTCTGCTTCTCCATCATCGGCCAGGGCCTGACGATCGGTCCGTACGCGCGCCGTCTCTACGGGGACGCCACGTGAGGAGATTCTCGATGCGCACACTGCTCGCCGTGGCATTCCTCGCCCTGCTCGCACCGCCGGCGCATGCCCAGACACCGCTCGGTGCCATCACCGTCCGCATCGAGACGACGGCGGGGTCGATCCTCGTCACACTCGACTCCGCCCGGGCACCGATCACCACGGTGAACTTTCTCGAGTACGTGGATGGTGGGTACTACACCAACGGAAGCTTCTTCCGGACCGTGCGCGCCGATAACCAGCCCCGCGATTCCGTGAAGATCGGCGTGATCCAGGGCGGACCGGACACCACGAAGAACGGTGACGCCTTCGGCCCTATCCCGCTCGAGCGCACTACGGCGACCGGCTTGCACCACCTCGACGGCACGATCTCGATGGCGCGGGATGGCCCAAACACCGCGACCTCGTCCTTCTTCATCTGTATCGGAGACCAACCGTCGCTCGATTTCGGCGGGCACCGCAATCTCGACGGCCAGGGATTCGCCGCGTTCGGGCGGGTGATCCAGGGAATGGACGTCGTCCGCCGGATCCAGGCGGACCCGGCGGACGGTCAGCGGCTCACACCACCCGTCACGATTCTCAGCATCGAACGGGTGGCGCGGTAGCGCGGCGGCGGCCTAGTGCGTTGCGCCCGCCGCGTGCGATGCCGGAGGTGCCGTGCACGTCGGCACCGGGAGCGGCGCGGCCGGCGCCACGGGGTGCAGCCCGTGCCGCGAGAGCATCGCATTGAACGCCGGAAGCTCCTTCGCGTTCACGGCGCGCCAGGCCGTCACGGCCTTCGCGAGATCCTTGCATCCGCTGACGTAGGCCGCCTCCATGGCCGGCGTCGGGCGTATGTCGCCCTGGCCCACGGTCCCGAGCTGGCGAATCAGGTCGCCGTTCACGGCCACGAAGTTGGGCGGTGTCGCCGCACCACGGCCGCGGAAGAAGAACCGCCGGCCACCCCCCTCCGTGCTCCCACCGACCGAATCCACGCGTGCCTCGAACGCCTTGGCCGAATCGGCGAGATCCGCCGCTGACGCCACGGCGGCCTCCGCCGCCTTGTCGAGTGTCTGCGCCTGATCATGCCCCTCCCACGCCTCCTGGACACCGGCGTAGAGCTTCATCTCGAGCGCATGCTGGTACACGAGGTCCGCCGCGGTGGCCGGTGAGCGCGGATCGTTCGTGACCGTCACGTGCTGCGTGTAGCTCTTGCCGTTCACCGTGAGCCGCACCGTATAGACGCCGGGGAGCGCGAGCGGCCCCTGGGGCGACACCGGCGTGAGTCCCGGGTTCGCGTTGATCTCGAACGAATGGCGGAAGGCCGGCGGATCGTCGTAGCGAATGTCCCAGTTCACGCGATTGAGTCCCACGGCCGTCGGCAGGGGCCGCGGCGTGGCGAGCCAGAAATTCGGCTCCGGTGGATGGGAAGCCTCTTTTACCGGCGCGATCGGCGCGCTCGACATGTGCCGGACCACGTGGCCCTGAGCATCGAGGATGTCGAGCGTGATGTCGCCATGCGGCGCGGCACCGAGCGCGTAGTAGATGATGGCGCCGGGCGGTGGATTGAGGGCATGCGGCACCTCCGGCGGGAACGGCGTATCCTGATTCACGTTCCGCCGCACGCGAACGGCCGTGCCCGGCGCGAAGAGATGCGCGGGCTCGTTCTCAATGTCGGACGTCATCTGCCGGAGCGGCGAGATGTCATCCAGGATCCAGATGCCACGCCCGTAGGTCCCGACCACCAGGTCGTTGCCCTTGATGGTGGCGTCGCGATAGGACGTGTTCGGGAGGTTGAGCCGCAGCGACTGCCAGTGATCGCCGTCGTCGAACGAGACATACATCGAGCTCTCCGTACCCGCGAACAGCAGCCCCGCCTTCTTCGTGTCCGCGCGGATCACGCGGGCGAAGCTCCCGCTCGGCTCGTCGGTCGGCAACCCGTTCACGATCTTCGTCCACGTCTTGCCGTAGTCCCGCGTCCGGTAGAAGTACGGGAGATAATCGCCGTCGCGATGTCCATCGATCGCGACGTAGGCCTCGGCCGCGTTCTGATGCGAGGCGTCGATCGCGGAGATGTCGGAGCGGTCGGAGTCGGGAAGATTCGGAATCGACACGTCAGTCCACGTCTTCCCGCCGTCACGCGTGAGCTTGACCAGACCGTTGTCGGTGCCGACCCAGATCGTCCCGCGGGCCACGGTTGACGGTGAGATGGATTCGATCGCTCCCGGACGTGGCCCTCCGCGGGAGCCGCGCCCTCGCGCTTCGCCTTCCTTGGGAGGCGTGACGCCCTTTGGGTAGCCGAGGTCCGGACTCAGCCGAGTCCAGTGCATCCCGCCGTCGGTCGTGGCCATCAGATACTGAAATCCCGCATACAGCTCGTGCGGATTCCAGGGCGAGAAGATCAGTGGGTTGGTGGAGGTGCTGCGGAGGTGCAGCTCCGGATCGAGACTCGGACTCACGTTGCTGGTCTGCTCACTCGGGTAGGTCAACCGGACGATCCCGCCGCCGCTCAGATAGACGACGTTCGGGTTCAGCGGGTCCGGCGCGTCCGAGCCCCATTCCCATCCGCCGACGGGATTCCAGTCGAGCGGCGTGATCTCGCCGAAGTTGCCGCGGCTGCGCGTCCGGATCGCGCCCGCGTCCTGCTGCGGCGCGTAGACGAAGTAGGGATACGAGTTGTCGGTCGCAATGTGATAGACCTGCTCCGTGGACTGATTGTACCACGGGCTCCAGGTGCGCCCGCCGTCGAGGCTCACCGTGGCCCCCTGGTCCATGCCGAGGAAGATGCGCTGCCCGTTGGTGGGGTCGATCCACATTTGCTGGGGATCGTCGCCGCCCGGCGCGCCCTTGAAGCCGGTGAAGGTGTTGCCGCCGTCGGTCGAGACGTAGCTCGACGTGTTGATCGTGTAAACCACGTCGGGGTTCGTCGAGCTCACGTAAACGCCGCAGTTATAGCCGCCCTGCCCGTTCCGGATGCGCGTGTCGGTCGAGTCCATCTGCCGCCATGTCGTGCCGCCGTCGTCCGACCGATACAGCCCCGTGTTGGTGATGAGGAACACGCGCTGCGCGTTCGTATGCATGGCCACCGCCACCGAGGTGCGTCCGAAGAGGTGGGGGAGGCCGCCGCCCGTGATCTCATGCCAGGTGAGTCCTTCGTCGGTGGACTTGTACAGCTTCGTGTCGCTCTCCCCGTTCGGTGCGCCCCGCCGGTAGAACGCCGGCGCCCCCGGCCGATTGAAGTGCCCGTCGGTGGTGGCAAAGATCACGTTCGGTTCGTCGAACGCCCGGGCGAGCTTCTCGATGCCGGTCGAGTCGTTGACGAACAGCGTATTGGTCCAGGTGCGTCCGCCATCCGTGCTGCGGTACACGCCCCGCGCATGGCTCTTCTCGCGGATATTGCCCTGTGCCGCGATCAGCACGAGGTCGGGATTGGTGGGATCGACGAGGATCGACGGGATCTGTTTGGTCGAGTCGAGCCCCATGTGCATCCACGTGTGTCCCGCGTCGGCGGACTTGTAGACGCCGTTGCCTTCATTGATGGCGCCGCCGGTCACCATGTCGCCCGTTCCGACGTAGATCACGTTCGTATCGGACGGCGCCACCTCGATCGCCCCCACCGACGACACGTCGTTCACGGAATCGAAGATCGGCTGCCAGGTGACACCCGCGTTGTCCGTCTTCCAGACGCCGGCCGCGGGCAGCCCGGCGTAGAAGACCCCGGGCTCGCCGATCGCGCCGGTCACCGCCGCGACGCGGCCGGCCCGGAACGGGCCGATGTTCCGCCATACCAGTCCCGCCAGGAACGGCGGCTTGACCGGACCGGGCGCCCCGGCGCCGAGCGACATGGCGCCCGCGAGCGCCAACCCGACGCCACCAAGTGACCACCGCACCGTCACGTGCTTCATCATCGGAACCACTCCTTGCCGCGGGGATGTCGTGAGGGCGAGCGCGGAGCTCCCGGCCCTCGCCGGAGATTCAGTACACGGCTCGGGCCCAGGCGTTCGCGCCGTCCTGTCCGATACGTCGGCCGCCGCGCGGGCGTTGCCGGGAGGCTTGACACCACCACCCGTCGCCGCCAGCGTCAAGGCACCCCCGTCGTGTCCGTGCCCCGTCCTGGAGAGTGCACCGTGCAACGACCCGCTCCGTGGAGCGCGCTGCTCCTCGCCGCCCTGCTCGCGCCCCCCAGCGCCCACGCGCAGGCGTCAGCGATCCCCGACGCGATTCTCGGCAAGGCTCCGCCGCCGTCCGGGACAACCGTTCGGTACGTGCCCGGCGACTCGCTCACGCGCGGCTATCTCGCCGTGCCCAAGGGGAAGGGACCCTTTCCCGCGCTCATTCTGATTCACGAGTGGAACGGCCTCGTGGATCGGGACCGTCAGGTGGCCGACGCCTTCGCCGCGCACGGCTACGTGGTGCTCGCCGCCGATCTCTATGAAGGGCGGACCGGGAGCAACCGCGCAGAGAACGTCAAGCTGATGACGGAGGCGCACGAGCATCCCGACCGCATCATCGCGAACCTCGACGACGCGCAGAAGTTCCTGCGTGCGCGCCACGATCTCACCGGCAAGATCGGCGTCATCGGCTGGTGCTTCGGCGGCGGCATCGCACTGAGCTACGCCCTGAACGGGGCGCAGCATGACGCCACCGCGATCTTCTACGGATCGCTGGTCACCGATCCCGCGGTTCTGGCACGCATTCACCACCCGATCTACGGCACCTTCGCCGGACAGGACAAAGGCATCCCGGCCGACCAGATCGCGCGCTTCCGCACCGTGCTCGATTCCCTCGGCGTGAAGAACGACATCCACATCTACGATCCCGTACAGCACGGCTTCTGGCTCTGGGTGGACCGCGACCCCGCCGTCAACCGCAGACCGGCCCAGGACGCCTGGAACCGGCTCGTCCGGTTCCTCGCCGAGAACCTGGACACGCGCTAGGGTATGCGACGCGATCGCGCATCGTCGTGAGCGCCATCGAGTTTCTCGAGATCACGGCCGTTGCCACGGCGGGAGCGACGCTCCAGGGATCGCTCGGATTCGGGCTCGGCGTATTCGCCGTGCCGCTCTTCTTCTTCATCGACCCGGCGCTGGTCCCGGGACCGACCCTCGCCGCGGCGATGATCCTCACGGTGACGCTGGCGTACCGCGAGCGGCACGCCGTGCATATCGCCGACATCAAGTGGGCGATCATCGGACGAGTGTTCGGCGTCGCCGCCGCCCTCGTGGTTTTGACGATCGTGCCCCCACGCCATCTCGCCACCCTCCTGGGCGCCCTCATCCTCGCGGCGGTCGCGATCACGGCATCCGGCGTCCACCTACCGCCGAAACCCGCCACGCTCGTCGGCGCCGGTCTCGTGTCGGGATTCATGGGCACGAGCGTGTCCGTCGGGGGCCCACCGCTCGCGCTCGTCTATCAGCGCGAATCGGGCCCCAGGGTGCGGGGGACGCTCTCGACGTATTTCGTGATCGGTGCCGCGATCTCGTTGATCGGGCTCCATTTCGTCCATCGGTTCGGACTCCACCAGCTCCTTCTCGCCGGGGCACTGGCACCCGGCGTGATCGTGGGGTATCTCATTTCGCGCCGGCTCGCACCGATCCTGGATCGGGGGTATACCAGGATCGGCGTGCTCACGGTATCCGGAGTGATGGGCACCATCGTGATTCTCAAGCAGGTGCTGTAGGGGAAAGCAGAGTGGCAGAGCGGCAGCACCTACGGTGCCTCGTTCGTAACGTAGACAGTAGCTCACCAGGAGTTCTCCGTGGCCAACAAGCATCCCGCAGCCGATTCCGTCGAAACACGCCAATCGAACACCGGGCTTCCCTCCCCGGACGACCTCTTCGTCAGTCGCCGCGATTTTCTCGTGCGCGCCGGCCAGATGGGTGGTGCGCTCATGATCACGGCACCGACACTCCGCCGTGCGCTCGCCGGCCGGCCCATCCCGGGCTCGGCCGCCGCGCAGGAACTCGGCCGGAGGGTGGCCATGGACGGCCCACTCCCGGAATCGCTCTTCTCGGGGCTCGAGTGGCGAATGCTGGGCCCCTTCCGCGGCGGCCGCGTGGATGCGGTGACCGGGGTTCCCGGCCGGCCGAACGAGTTCTACTTCGGCCACGTGAACGGCGGCGTCTGGAAGAGCATCGATGCGGGACGCGTCTGGGAGCCGGTCTTCGACTCCCAGCCGGTGGCGTCCATCGGCGCCATCGCCATCGCTCCCTCGGCCCCCGACGTGCTGTACGTCGGGAGCGGCGAGTCCACGCTGCGCGACTCGGTGGGCTACGGCAACGGGATGTACAAGACCACCGACGGCGGCAAGACGTGGATGCACCTGGGGCTCGAGGAGACGCAGCACATCGGCAAGATCGCCGTGCATCCGAAGAACCCGGACATCGTCTTCGTCGCCGCGATCGGCCACTTCTATGCGTCCAACCCCGAGCGCGGCGTCTTCCGCTCGACCGACGGCGGGAAGACCTGGGACAAGGTGCTCTTCAAGGGCGACGACGTGGGAGCGATCGAGGTCGTCATCGACCCCTCGAACCCCGACGTCGTTTACGCAGGGCTCTGGAATACGCGCCGGCCGCCCTGGTTCGTCTACCCGCCCACCAACGGGCCCGGCGGCGGCATCTATAAGTCCACCGACGGCGGCTCGACGTGGAAACAGCTCACCCAGGGACTCCCGCCCGGAGGCATCGGCCGCACCGGTATCGCGGTGGCGCCAAACAACTCGAAGCGCGTGTATGCGCTGGTGGACTGTCTCGTGCCGGAGCCGGGGGCCAAGGTCGTGCCGCCTCGGCCGGGAAGCTACGGCGAGGGAAGTGGCACCCCGATGCAAGGCGGCTTCTTCCGCTCGGACGACGGCGGCGAGACGTGGACCCGCCTGTCGTCCGACATGATGCTCTGGGGACGTGGCTGGTACTTCGAGCACGTCGTGGTCGACCCGAGCGACGCGGACGTGGTGTACGTCTCGAACGTCGTGGTCTCGCGCTCTATGGACGGCGGCAAAACCTGGGGTGCCCTCAGGGGCTCGCCGGGCGGCGACGACTACCATCAGGCGTGGGTCTCTCCAGATGATCCGAACACGATGATTGTGGCCAGCGACCAGGGCTGCATCATCACGCGGAACGCGAAGGCCGCGGACGCGCGTGACGTGACGTGGAGCTCGTGGCTCAACCAGCCCACGGCGCAGATCTATCATCTCTCGGTGGACTACCGCTTCCCATATTGGGTGACCGGCGCACAACAGGATAGCGGTGCCGTGGCCGTGCGGTCGCGCGGCAAGTTCGGTGAGATCTCGATGCGTGATTGGGAGCCGGTGGGCGCCGGCGGCGAAAGCGGCTACACCGCGGGCGACCCGCTGCATCCCGGCATCATCTACGGCGGGACGGGCGCGCGCTTCGATTTGGCGGAGAATCGCTTCGTGCCGGGCACCACGGCGCCCAAGTCCACGAGCAAGGACCCGGCACGCCACGACTGGACGCAGCCCCTCGTGCTCTCGCCGGCCGATCCGCGCGCGCTGTACTACGCGGATCAGTTCCTGTTCAAGTCGTCCGATGGCGCGGAGTCGTGGACGCAGATCAGTCCCGACCTCACGCGGCCGGATCCGGGCGTGCCCGCCACCCTCGACAAGGCCGCCGCGGACGACACCGACACCAACGGGCGGCGTGGCGTCATCTACACGATTTCGCCGTCCCCCGTGCTGATTCCGCAGCTCTGGATCGGCACCGACGACGGGAACATCCAGCTCACGATGGACGATGGCAAGACGTGGCAGAACGTGACGCCGAAGGCGCTCACGCCGTGGAGCCGCGTCACGATGATCGAGGCGTCACACTTCGACTTCAAGACCGCCTACGCGAGCGTGGATCGCCATCAGCTCCAGGACTTCGATCCGTACATCTACCGGACGCGCGACCTGGGTAAGACGTGGCAGAAGATCACCACAGGCCTCCCGGCGGGCGTGTACGTGCACACGGTCAAGGAAGACCCCATGCGGCAGGGGCTCCTCTTCGCCGGAACCGAGCGCGGCGCGTTCGTCTCGTTCGACGATGGAGACCACTGGCAGCCGGTGCAGCTCAACCTGCCGGTTACCTCCGTGCGGGACTTCGCTGTTTATGACAACGACCTGATCGTCGCGACCCACGGGCGTGGGTTCTGGGTGATCGATGACATGAGCGCGCTGCGCCAGGCCAGTCCCGACATTGCGTCGGCGGACGCCTATCTCTTCAAGCCGGTGGACGCGATCGACTACGACCAGGGTGGGGATGACGGCACGCCGCTGCAAAAGGACGAGCCGCAGGCCGAGAATCCGCCCTCGGGGGCGTACATCGATTACTACCTGAAGTCGGACGCCACCGGACCCGTGACGATCGAGATTCTCGACGACAACGGGACCACGCTCCACACCTTCTCGAGCGAGACGTCGCCCACGGCCCCGGGCCGCGGGGCGCCGAGCGGGATTCCGCGGACCAGCCCGCTGTGGCGGCCGGCGCCGACGCCCTTCGGGACGTCGGCAGGGATGCATCGGGTGGTGTGGAAGCCCAATACCGGCGGGGGTCGGGGGTTCGGCGGATTCCGACGGCGCGGGGCGCGGGAGCCCGAGGTGACGCTGCCCGGGACGTTCACGGCGAAGCTCACCGTGAACGGGAAGAGCTACTCGCAGACGTTCCGCGTGCTGCCCGATCCGCGGGAGATCGACGACTAGCTGCCCGAGCGCTCGAGGAACCTGGTGGCGGCTTGCACCAGGCGTTCGTCCTTCTGTTGACGCACCCGCTGGAGGATACGCTCGACGTGCGTCCGGAGTGCCGGCTCGCCGAACCGGTACCCGGTCGCGCGCTCGGCGCTGTACGTGTCGCCGTCGCGCGCGCCTTCCAGCAGCGCCCAGGCGGCGGCTTCGTCAAAGCCGGGGTCGTCGCGCTTGGGCAGGTTGAAGTGCTTCTCCGGACCCTGCGCATCTTCGTTGACGAACGCTCGTGACATGTCCAAGGGGTAACGTCCGCGGCGCCGAGGGGCAACCGACGTCCCCCGTCCGTGTTACCGGCATGTTACGGCGGACCTGCCGCACCGTTGATGCGGCGATGTAGAATTCAGCCAATCCTCGCGGGAGCGCCCTCGGCGACCCCGCCGTCACCTCCCCGCGAGTCGCGCTCATCATCCCTGGAGGACTGTCGCATGGCCACGCGATCTCCTCGCACGTTGCCGGTCGTCGCCTTGGTCGCACTGATCGCCGGCTGCGGACGCGGCATGTCGGCCGACGCGTTCCCCACCGCGACACCGATCAAGCATCTCGTGGTGATCTACGGTGAGAACGTGTCATTCGACCACTACTTTGGCACCTATCCCAAGGCGACCAATCCCCCGGGGGAGCCGGCCTTCACCGCGAAGCCCGGGACGCCATCGGTGAACGGACTCACCGAGAAGCTCCTCACCGACAACCCGAACCTGCACGATCCGATCAATG
>DATFMZ010000312.1:0-5471 GCA_035266665.1 Gemmatimonadales bacterium
TGAGCAGGTCGCGCCGCTGCTCGCGCCGCGTGGTGAAGCCGAAGATCTTGCCCACCACCGGGAGATCCACGAGGAACGGGATACCGGTCTTGGAGACGGTCACCTGCGTCACCGTGAGCCCGCCGATCACCGCCGTCTCGCCATCGTTGACGAGGAGCTGGTTGTCGGAGTTCTGGGTCTGGAAGGTGAACCCGATGTCGGTCGGTGCCGCCTGGACGGACGAGTTCTCGGCGTGGAGCTTCATCAGCACCTGGCCGTTGCTCGTCACGTGCGGCGTCACCCGCAGGATGATACCCGTCGGGATGATCTGCGTCGTGGCGCGCGCGACGGCACCGCCGCCACCGCCACCGCCACCGCCCGTCCCGCTCGCGACGTCGATGACGCGGATCGGGGTCCGCTCACCGACCTGGATCTGGGCCTCGGTGTTGTCCGCGGTGGAGATCACCGGCTCCGCCTGGAGGTCGGCGAGGTCCACTTCCTGGAGCGCCTGCACGAACGTCGTCAGGAAGAAATTCCCGATGGCGGTGGAAAAGATCATCTTGAGCGCGGGCGACGCGATGGTGGCCTCCGCGTTCCCGATGGCGGCGAGCGCGTTCCCGCCGAAGCTCACGATGTTGGTGGACTTGTCGTAGTACGTCGGCACACCGCCGGTTCCCGTCCCCGGCTGGGGACGCTGGATCAGCTGATTGAAGAACTGGCTGTTGGTCCCGAGATCGTACTGCACGCCGAGATTCTCGATGTCGGTGCGATCCACGAAGATCAGCTTGGCGTGAATCGAGACCTGCGGCGTTCGCACGTCGAGGTTCGAGACGAACGCGGAATCCCCGTCAATCCGGCTCGCGACGTCCGTGATGATGAGGCCGTTGGTGTTGGTGTCGGCCACGACCTGCCCGCGCGAGGAGAGCACGGCCTTCACCGACGGCACGAGGCCGCCGGCGTTGGCGTAGTTCACCCGCACGAACTTGGTCTCGAGCGGCTCGATGGAATCCTGCTTGGCCATCTGCCCCCGGTCGGCGACGCGGATGATGCCCGAGGGATCCTGAATGGCCTGGAGGCCCTGCTGCTCGAGGATCGCATGGAACGCCACGTCCCACGGCTGATTGGTGATCTGCGCCGTGACGTATCCCTTGACGTCCTTACCCAGCACGATGCTGCGGCCGCTGTAGCCGGCGAACTGCTGCATGACGTCGGCGATCGCGGCCGAGTCGAAGGTCACCGTGATCCGCGGCTGCTGCGACTGCTGGCTCACCGCGTGCCGCGCCGTGACCGGCGGCGCGGGGGGCGGCTGATAGGCGTACGGCGAGCCCGTGGGGGAGGTGTCCGCATGCGTCGTCGTGGCCGCCGCCAACGTCGACGGGTCCAGCGAGGACCAGGCCGCGAATTGGTGGTCCGACCCGAGCGAGACCCGGACGGCGCCGTCCACCTTCTCGACGCGGTAGTCTTTCAGAGACTCGAGCTCGATGACGATCCGCACGACGTCCGGCCGGAACTGCGCATACCGCACGTTGAGGATGCCGCCGCGATTGACGCCGTCATAGACCACGTTCGGCGTGGCGAGCGTGGCGCCCGTCACGTCGATCACCACGCGCGCGGGGCTCGCGAGCGTGAAGTCCTGGACGGCGACACTCCCCCGCACGTCGATGACGACCTGGGCCCGGCCCGGGGCGGGAAGCACGCTCACCGCGGTGACTTCGCCCGGCCCCGCGAAGGCGGGGGGGGCCGCCAACAGGAGGGCGGCGGCCGCGAGTACGAGTGACCGTTTCATTGTGTATCCTCCAGCCTCCGGCGCAACGGCAGCACGATCTGCCGCTCCACGCCAAATTCCTCGAGTTGGGCGACGACCGCCGATTGTCGAATTTCCCGAATACGCATGCGACCGATGGTGTCGGAAACGTGCACGACGTACCGCTTCCCGGAGGTCGTGTCACGGATCGTTGCGACGCTGCGCTGCGGATAGCGCGCATCGTACGCGATGCCGACGACCCGGACGTCACCCGGTAGCGGACGCACGTCGCCCGACCTGAGCAGCGAGAGGAAGGGATCCCGCCCCGCGCCACGGTATGCGAAGACTTCCCGGGTCAGTCCCGTCTGGTTCGCCGAGGTATCGGCGGTGTCGGCCGCCGCCGCGGCCGCCGTGGCGGTTTGCCCGGTCGGCGGCGGCGGCAACGGCTTGGCGGGAGTTCCCGCCGCCGGTGTCGACGGCCCACCGCAGGCGGCGAGGGCGAGCGCGACCACGAGCACCGTCATCTGGTTATTGCGCGCCACCCGTACCTCCCGTGTCCGCGGTGTCGGTGGCCGACTTCACGAACGTGCGGAGCTCGAACGCCGCGTCCAACAACGCTCCGGTGGTATCCGACATCTGTTTGGCCGCCGCCTCGGGCACCGGTTTCAGCGAGAGCTGGATCGGCACCATGATCCGCGGCAACGCCGCGATGTCGGAGAGGAATCCGCCGATGTCGTCGTAATGCCCCACCACGTCGAGCTTGTAGCGCGCGACCTGAAACCGTCCGGCGGACTGCACGCTCATCGGATTGAACGTGCCGATCGTCACGTTCCGGAGCTTCGCTTTGTTCGAGATGTCGTCGAGCAAATTGGCGACCTCGGCGTCCGTCGGCACGAGCCGGCGCATCACCCGCAGGCTGCCCTCATAATGCGCGATCCGCGCCTTCAAGGTCTCGACCGTTCCATGCCGCAGGTCCCGCTTGGCTTGATCGACCTGCGTTTGCAGGGAGTCGACCGTGTGACGTGCCGCCGCCGTCGCCTTCGTCTGCGGCGAGTAGACGTACATGTAGAACGCCCCGATCCCAAGGAGGGGGAGGGCGATCAAGAGCCCCATCAGCTGTTTGCGTTCCTTCGCGCCCATCGCCATGGCTCCCCCCTTACCTGACCGACGCCGTGATCGGCACCGTGCGGATGTATGCCGAATCGGCCTCGCGGAAGGTTGCGGTCACCGTGAACGCCGTGACCTGTCGGCCGTCCGCGACGACGGCGTTGGCCGCGCCGAAGACGACGTCCGTGAGCCACGGGGAGTTCGCGAGCTGGCGCACGAAGCGCGTGTACGCGGAGATATCCGACGTCCGGCCGTCGATCGTAAATCGAATCGGCGGGACCTTGGTACTGTCGGCGAGGTCGCTCGCGGTCGGGGGCAGGAAGCTCAGTCCCACGAGCCACGTGTAGTCCGGCAGCGCGTGCGTCACCTCGTCGAGGATATGCGGCCAGACGTAGCGGTCCGCGTCGATCTCCCGAATCTGCGCCAGCTCGGCGACCAGCGAATCGCGCAGGTTTTCGGCCTGGTGCTTCTTCGCGATCAACGCATGGAGCTGCAGCGCCTCCGCCTGCAACTGGCGCTGTTGCTGTTCCGCCGAGTTGTAGGCGCTGCTCCCCGTCACGTACAGCAGGCCGACGACGAGCACACCGACGACCCAGGCCGCCACCACGCCGAGGAGCAGCGGGTCTTTCACCGTGGCGAACAGCTCCCCGAAGTTCGGGAGCTTGGCGCCGGATCCGCCGCGCCGCTTCTGCGGCCCTGGAACAAGATTGATCCGAATCATGGCAGCGCCTCGCTCAATCGCGCCGAAGGCCCAGGCCGATCGCCTGCATGAGGAGCGGGGCCACTTCGTCGACATTCAATCCGTCGAAGGCCCCCGCTTTGACCTCGATCGCCTGAAGCGGGTTCGCGAGCTCGGTGGGAATGCGGAGCCGCTCACCGATCACGTCGGTGAGCCCCGGGATCCGCGCGCCGCCCCCCGAGCAGTAGACCCGCTCGATGGAACCGGCGTCCCGCGATGCGGTCTGCAGGAAGGCCGCCGCCCGCTCGACACCGACGGCAATCTCCTCCCCACGATTCTGCACGGAACTGTTCAAGGCTTCCGTTCGTTCGAAGCCCTGGAGCAGCGCGTCGGCGTCCTCGGCGGACATGCCGCGCTCGCGCTGGAGATCTTCACGGAATTTTCTGGTCCCGATGCTCAGATCGCGGGTCAGAATCGGAACGCCGTCCTGCACCACGTTCACGTTGGTGACCTCGTGCCCGATGTTGATGAGCGCCGCGAGCCCGTGCATCGCATCGGGGTAGTTGGCCTCGAACGCGTTGTGCAGCGCGAAGGCATCCACGTCCACGATCCGCGCCTCGAGGCCCGCGTCACTGAGCAGCGCCCGCCGCGACTCGACCAGCTCCCGCTTGGCCGCGACGAGGAGCACGTCCATCTGCAGCCCTTCTCCCTCGGGGTCGAGCACCTGGAAGTCGAGCTCGACGCCCTCGATGTCGAACGGCACGTACTGCTGCGCCTCCCACCGCACGACATCGTAAGCGTCGCTCTCTTTCATGCGGTCGACCTGGATCTTCTTCACGATCACATCGCGACCGCCGACGGCGACGACGACTTTCTTCTGTTTCACCGACGCGGAAACGAAGAGGCCACGGATGGCATCGGCGACGACGCCGGGGTCCATGATCTCGCCCTCGACGATCGCGTCGGAGAGCACCGGAGTGATGGCCACCTGCGCCAGCGTGGGCCGACCGGAGCTGTGGTCAACGACCGCCAGCTTGATCTGCCCGCTGCCGATGTCCAATCCCA
Source organism: Gemmatimonadales bacterium (assembly GCA_035266665.1). Lineage (GTDB taxonomy): Bacteria > Gemmatimonadota > Gemmatimonadetes > Gemmatimonadales > GWC2-71-9 > DATFMZ01. Next base: position 4,575 of record DATFMZ010000312.1, read on the forward strand.
CCGTCTTTTGCTGCTTCCCGAGTCCGAAGATCGCCATATGTCCCCAGGCACCAAAGAGATAAGTGGGGTGAGCGGCAAACTACACTAGGGCTCACCCCACCTTTTGTCAAGCTCTAACCTACTTTAAGCCTGCCGAGGCAAGTGCCCGGCATCCCGTGACTTACGTCACCATCAGTAGAGATCCACCCAACTCCGTTCCTGGAGCAGGGCCGCGGGTGCCGTATTGCTGAGGGCGCGCAACAGCGCGCAGCTGGAATAGCTCACCACGGCGTTCCCGAGGAGCTTCTGGCTGTCGAAGTCCACGTTGGCCGCGATCAGGCCGCCATTGAAGTGTCCGCCGGTCCCGGTGCTTGTGACGCTTCCTTGCACGATGACCGGGCCGAAGAACTCCGCGCCGCCGGAGACCGTCAGATTGCCCGCGACGACGAGCACGCCTTGCCCGTATCCGCCGGAGAGCTTGGTGTCGCTCGGGGCGTAGATGATCGGGAAATATGTCGAGCACGCGCCGGACGTGTACGGGTCGCCCCAGTTGTTCGCGTCGGTGGTGTTGCACGTGCCGTCGGCATTGAGCGACGGCGCCATCCCGCTGTACGGACCCGAGCCGATGGTCATCGTCGCCATGGCGGCCAGGTCGGCGAACGTGGCGTCCCCGAAGGTCGTGAGGGTGGTCGAGTTGATCGTGGTGTCTTGCTCGACGACCGGGCTGCCCGCCACGTAGTCCGTGAGCGAACCGCCGCTCACGGTGATTTGCGTGGAATCCGGAGTCCGGATCCCCGGGAGGGCCGACAGGGAATCGCAGCCGGACCAGCCCGTCGGGATGTGGTCATTCCCGTCCAGGAACGACGAGCCGCCGACCTTGATGGAACCCTGTGTCGTGAGCGCGGCCTTGATGTCGAT
>DATFMZ010000313.1:0-27803 GCA_035266665.1 Gemmatimonadales bacterium
GCGAGGCAATCCCACCGTCGAAGCCGACGTCGTGCTCGCCAGCGGTGCCCACGGCCGCGCGGCCGTGCCGAGCGGTGCGTCCACCGGCGAGCGCGAAGCGGTCGAGCTCCGAGATGGTGATGCCAGTCGCTACGGCGGCAAGGGCGTCCTCGATGCCGTGAAGAACGTGAACGACGTGATCGCCCCGCGACTCGAGGGAATGGACGCCACGGAGCAGATCGCCGTCGACGCCGAAATGCTCGAGCTCGACGGCACGCCGAACAAGGCGAATCTCGGCGCCAATGCGATCCTCTCGGTTTCGATGGCGGTGGCGCGCGCGGCGGCCGACGATGTCGGGCTGCCGCTCTATCGGTATCTGGGCGGCCCGATGGCGCACCTGCTGCCCGTGCCGATGATGAACATCCTGAACGGCGGGGCCCACGCGTCGAACAACGTGGACGCCCAGGAGTTCATGATCGTGCCGATCGGCGCGCACGAATTCGACGAAGCGCTGCGGATGGGGGTCGAGGTCTTCCATACGCTGAAGAAGGTCCTGGCCAAGCAGGGGCTCTCGACGGCGGTAGGCGATGAGGGCGGCTTCGCGCCGATGCTCCCCTCGAATGAGGCGGCGCTCGACGCGATTCTCATGGCGATCGATGCGGCCGGCTATGCAGCGGGCGACGACGTCGCGATCGCGCTGGACGTTGCCGCGAGCGAGCTCTACGAGAACGGCGAGTACGTCTTCAAGAAGGGCGACGGGTCGCGGCACGGCTCGGAGGAGATGATCCGGCTCTACGAGAAGTGGCTCGACACCTACCCGATCGTCACGCTGGAGGACGGTCTCGCGGAGGGCGATTGGGAGGGGTGGGCGGCGCTCACCAAGGCGCTGGGCGAGCGCGTGCAACTTGTGGGCGACGACATCTTCTGCACCAATCCGGAGATCATCTCCAAGGGGATCGAGGCGGGGATCGCGAACGCCGTCCTGATCAAGTTGAACCAGATCGGGACGCTCACGGAGACGCTCGAGGCGATCGATCTCGCGCGCCTGAACGGGTACGGGACGGTGATCTCGCATCGGTCGGGCGAGACGGAAGACCCGTTCATTGCCGATCTCGCGGTCGCGACGAACGCGGGACAGATCAAGACCGGGAGCGCGTCGCGGAGTGACCGGATCGCCAAGTACAATCAACTGCTCCGGATCAACGAGGCCCTGGGCGACGCCGCGCACTATCCGGGGCGGGACATCTACGGGCTGTGAAGAAGAGCCGGATCGCGGGCGCCGTCGTGGTGGTGGGCGGCCTGGTGTTCGGCTTCGCCGGCGGGGAGTACAGCACCCCGAACTGGCTGCAGCTCAGGCATGACGTGGCCACGGAGCAAGCGGCGCTGAGCCGCCTCGACGTAGACGTGGACAGCCTCAAGCAGGTAGCGCACGACGTCGAGACCGATCCAGCCACGCAGGAGCGGCTCGCCCGCGAACAGTTCGGCATGCTTCGGCCGGGCGAGCTGATGTTCCAGATCGTCCCGGCCAAGCCTTGAGGGGTGGGAGGCGGCCGTTTAGCTTTTTGACGGTCGTGGCGGAGTAGCTCAGCTGGTTAGAGCAGCGGAATCATAATCCGCGTGTCGGGGGTTCGAATCCCTCCTCCGCTATGCGCGCACCTCGGTGGGTCCCGGCGTCAAGTTGATGTCGGGGCCCGTTTTGCATGCCGGCGAGCTCTGAGGAATCCTTCACGGATGGGCTCTGTGGGGCCGGCGCGACTCGAGTGTCGTCCACGCTCATCGGCGATCGCCGCACGTATGCACGTGGCATTTTGCACGTTCGGGGTTCTTGCGGGCTGCAACAGTTCAGCTAAGTTGTTCTATTACAGATACTTATATTGGTGTGGTCAGGGGCAACGGCGGGATGTTGACGCGCGTCACATCGGCACGGAACCTGCGAAATGAATGCGCGGGAAGTCGTACGTCTGGGCCGGTGAGGCCTGGGCGCCTCACTTCGCACAAGGGGTTTGACCGATGAAGCTGAACCGTTCGTTCGTGATTCTCGCCGCTGCCGCTCTGTTCGCCACGCCGCTCGCGGCGCAGAACATGAAGCTCACCGGCGTCAACGGCGCCTGGTCGACGTACACCAAGACCGGGGGCGGCACGGAGAGCGTGTACATCGGCGCGTACTACGGCCAGATGCTTCCCGGCGGTCCGACCGTCGATCTTTACTGCGACGATTTCAACCACAGCATCACCGCGAATCAAGAATGGACTGCGCGGTTCACGAGCATGGGCGCGAGCGACTTGTCGATGACGCGCTGGGGTGGCCTCGGCGTCACGGACGTGCAGACCAAGTATCTCGAGGCGGCGTGGCTGGCGACGCAATTCACCGGCGCCAACTACTCACAGTGGGCCGACATTCACGCCGCGCTGTGGAGCGTCTTCCAGGCGCCCGGTCCCGGTCCGGTCCTGCTCTCGACGAATGCGATTTCCTGGCTCGGGAGAGCGCAGCTGGCGAGCAACTACGGCACGATTAACGCGAGCGAATGGACGATCGTGACGGATGTGAATACGGTCAATGGTGTTGGCGGTGTTCAGGAGTTCCTGATGCACCAGACGGTGACCCCCGAGCCGGCAACGCTGATCCTGCTCGGCACGGGTCTCGCGCTCACGCTTGGCATTGGGGTGATGACCAAGCGGATTGCCTGATCTGGACCGGGGAGAGCCCGGGACGTACACTTCCCAACGGGCCGGGGCGAGTCGCCCCGGCCCGTTTCACGTTTCCTCAGATCCCACGCGGTTACTCGCTATGAGCGATCACGACACCGACTGGCTCGACCGTATCTCCGCGCCGCTCTACTTCGCGACCATCCTCCTGGTCGCTCTCCCGGCGCTGGATCTCGTCGCGAACATCTGGCCGCTCAGGTTCGGCGACGTGGGTTGGCGCTACGGCGCGGCCGGCTTGATGTCGGGCTATCTGCTGACTCCGCTGCTCGGGTTGCTCCTCGCGTGGGTCGTCGCGTCGCTTGGGCGGCATCGCCGCGCGATGCTGATCACGTCGCTCTTCGCAGTCTTCGGCGCGCTGGTGCTAGTCGTGATCGTGCTCGGGTTCGCGCTGGACGCGCTGCAGGTCCGCAGCGGTATCTCCCCGGAGAACATGTCGCACTTCGAGATCGGCGCCCTGAAGGCCCTGATCAAGTACGTCGTCGTGATCCTCGCGTTGCTCTGGCCGGGAGTCGTCGGCTGGCGCATCTGGCGCGCGGAGCGCCGGGGCAGGGGGCATCGCCGGGGGGAGAAGACGCCCCTGGTGCGTCCGAAGGGCGCGAAGGGAGCGTAGGACTCAGCCGCAGCGCGGCGAACCCTCGGGCCACCCCGGGGTCATCGCCGAGTTGACCATCATCCCGCAGATCACGTCGAGCGCCGCGTCGCTCGCCACGCCGACCCAGCCGCGATTGTCCGCCGTAATGATGCCGATCGACATGCGGCCGGTGTCGTCCCAGTGCAGCTGGCGAATGTCCGCGGTGTACGACCCGGCATCCGCGTAGTGCGCCTCCTGGGCCGTCACGAGATTCCGCAGCGCGCTCGTGAGCGCGCGCAGGTGCTCCGCCCGATCGGCGGGTGAGAGTGCGGCGGGACGCCCGCTGCCCGGCCCCTTCGTGAGCCACCCCGGCTCCGTTCCCGTAGAACCGGTCCGATCGAGCGCGTAGATTCTGATGAAATTCACGTCGTTGGTGTCCCGCCATCTGCCCAGCACCGCGTGTGACCCCGGCAAAACCTCGTAGACGTCGAAATTCACCGGCGTATGAATCGTGCCGACCACCTGGCCGCTCAGGCTCACCACCGTCCACGTATAGCTGGCTTGTCCTGCCAGCGGCTCCCGGATCCAGAGGGTGCCGTCGTCGGCCGTCCGGACATAGCGGTACGTCGGCGCCTCAGTCGGGAAGGGGAGCCGGTCGAGCGCGGCCTTCGTGGCGGCGCGCGCTGCGGGACGCAGCGCGCCGTGCACCCAGAACCGTTGGTGGAGCCAGACGTCGAGCGGAAAGATGGAGTCGCCGCTCAGCGCCGTGAGTGCCACCACGCGGACGAAGTCGCCTTGTGGTGTGTACAGATTCAACCGGTCCGCGCCACCGTCGTAGCCGGCCACTGAGTCCCCCGGAAGACGATAGATCGGGCCCAACGCCTTGAACTCTCCCGGCCCGCCGCCGCGGTGACCGATCGCGCGCAGGTACGTTCCCGCCGAATCGTAGAGATAGATCTGATCGGAGCCGGTGTTCGCCACGGCGATCCGGCCGTCGGAGAGGCGCACGGCGCTGATCGCCGCTGCCAGCTCGTAGTGCGGATCGCCCTCGACGACGCCGATGCTGACGCTCGGGTGCGCGGCGAGACGCCAGGCTGTGACGCGGTCTCGGCTCGGGACCCGTTGAGCGGGTCCTCCGACGAGGGCGGCGATCAGCGCCATCGGCGCCGCGTGCCGCACGAGGTTCCCGCGCCCGAGGCCGAGCCCGCGCCTCATCCGATTCCCCGGCGCCGAGCCACGCCCACGCCGATCCCCACGAAGACCAGCGCACAGAGCAGCGAGGTGAGCCAGGCGCGCGGACGAACGAGCATCCCGGCCGGCAACGGAGGATAGGACGCGTCCACCCAGCCACGCGTCCACTCGGCGAGCGGCGTATCGAACGCGTGGGCGAATCCCGAGTCCAGATCGGCCGGCGATCTCCAGAATCGTCCAAAGCGGTCCGGTCCAAAGTGCGCCACGATGTCCGCGAGGTAGCGGCCGCCGGGAGTCAATTCGTCCCCGAGGCTCCACGACGTCTGCCACCGTACGGCGCCGGACAGGTCCACCGCTCCGAGGCGCAGGCGGAACGAGTTGACCGAGGTGACGTCCCGCACCATGTCGCCGCACCGCGCCACGCGGCCGCGGTGGCAGGCCTCGAACGCGAAGCTCCCCATGGACCAATTGTACGGCGTGCCACCGTAGACGGTGGAAGGATCGATGTCGTAGTCGACGGGGTGCCAATTCGCCGAGAGTGCGTAGCGCATCCCGCCGTGCGCGAGCCATCGTGCAACCGGCGCACCCGGCCGGCCGAAGGCGGCGTAGTAGGCGCACGGCCCGAGGAGCCGACTGCCGTGGGCGTACTCGAGCGACCACGCCCCCGGCGGAATGCGCGCTGGGAGGCGCGCCAGGACGATGCACGTGTGACCGTCGGTCGTCGCGGGGGGGAGCGTCCAGACCTCCGCGACCTGATGACCGTCGAGCCCCGGCGGCGCGGAGTCCATCCGGACGATCTTCACCCCGACGCGCATGCCCGCGTCATGCCGGGGGAGCGCCGCCCAGACGGAGTCGACGGCGGCGCGCACACGCGCCGTGGGTGGCGTGCCCTCCTGCCCGGCTGTGCCGATGAAGATTCCGCCACCGGCCGTGCGCTCCATGCGCTCGAGCAGCGCGTCGCGCTCGCGGGAGAGCCGCAACGTCACCTCGGCGCGCCGCACGGCGGCGTCGAGCGCCTGGGCGTGGCGCTTCGTCATCGATTCCTCGGTGGCGCTCCACATCCCGGCATTCGGGCTCGTGCGCACCGCGGGTGGGAGGTACGCCACCACGATCGCGGCGCACAGCAGGCCCGCGGCGGCCGTCGCGCGTGTCAATCCAGGCGCCATCGTGCGCTCCTCAATGCGAGAGCGAGCAACAGGACGATCCAGCCGGCAGCCGCAAGTTCCGCGCGGAGCGGCGCTCCCGTGGTGCCGGGAGGCGCCGCTCCGCGCACGCGGATCCGCCACGCCGCGATGAGATCGTCGAACGGCATCCCCGCTGCCGAGGAGAGCTGCGCGGCCACGGGTGCGGAGGAATCGGCGAGCAGGCGCGTGTACGCGCCGGCGCCACCGCGTGCGAGGGCGATCGCGATGAGACTCGTACGTGAGACCACGCCGAGCGGCGCGGGAAGACTTGGCCCGCGGCGCGCGGCGAGATTCCAACACGCGCTGTCGCTGCCGGCCCGGCACGCCGCGAGCATGCGGCGATCGCGAGCGAACGGAGATGAAGTTCCCCTGCCGAGTACCACACGGAGGTCGTTCACGCTGTACCAGCTCGCGGCGCGATTGGAATCGGGCCCGAGGCCGAGCGCCGCCGCGCAGGCCGCGACATCGCCCGCTCGGCAGAGCCGGGCCGCCCGGGAGGGCGCCGTGATGAGCGAGACGTACGCGAGGCTGAACAGATGCGTGGTGTCCGTCGCGAAGCCGAGCGAGCCGTCCCAGCTGCGGAAGGTCCGACCGCTGCGGGTGACCAGATTGCTCTCCACGACACCGAGGATCGTCCAGAAGGTCTCCAGCGGCGGCGCAGCGGTGTCGATCAACGCGGTCGCCTCCACCGCGACCGGGAGCAGGCGGGAGCCGCGGTTCGCGATCGCGCCGTAGGGCTCGCGGAGGAGCACCGTGTCGGCACCGAGATGCGCCGAGAGCACGCGCCAGGCATGCGCCGCGGCAGGACGAACCCGCTGGGCCAGCGCGGAATCCGTGACCACGCGCAGCGTGCCGCTCCGTAGCGTATCCAGCACCCGGCGAGCCTGCAGGACGCTGTCCGCGCGGTGCGCGATCGAATCCGCGCGATTCGCGGCTGCCTCGAGCGCTGCGAGACGCGCCTGCTGCGCCGCGACCGACTGCTGTGCGGAGGCCGCCGCCGGCGCGAGCACGATCGTGAGTATCGCGATCCCGATGCGCCGGCGGTCAGACATTGATCAGCATCCACTGGCCGGTGAACAACTCGAATGGTCCGGGCCAGGTGTAGAGCCGCTCGAGCGCGTCGGGAAGGAAGGCGGCGTGGACGCCTGCCGCGCTGAGCACGATCTGCACGACCGCGAGCGCGCCGATGACACCGAGAACCCAGGCGGCAGTGCGGCTCGTGCCGCTCGCGATCGCGAAAAACGCCGCGTACGCCACGAAGGTCGCGAGCCCGAAGCGCAAGGCAAGCGCGGTCGGATAAGCGTGGAGACCATTCGGGATCGTGCTCGCGGAGCCCGCGGCGAGTCCGCCGACCCAGAGGGCCACGACGACCGGAAGGATGAGTACGCCCCCCGCGGCGAAGCGAAGGACCGCGTACTTCCAGCGCGCGACCGGGAGCGAGAGCGCGTACACGTGATTGCCGCGATGGTCATGGCTCCACGCGGTCAGTGCCGCCACGAGTCCGACGGCCCCCGCGAGAATGGGATACGCGACACCCCATCCCCGTATGGCGGTGAGCAGCACCGCCGCGTCCCAGGTCGCCGGCTGCACGATCCCCGCGCGTTGCACGGAGAGCACCGGGATCGCGAAGCCGGCTACCACGAGCGCCGCGAGCGCAATCAGCGACCACTTCAATTGGGTATAGAGCATCTGACGAAACATCCGTACCCCCCTACGCCGTGGGCGCGCGTGAAGCGCGCAGCAGCTCGACGAAGCCGTCCTCGAGATCGAGATCGTCCACCGCGTGTACGGCGGCCCCGATCGCGGTGAAGTACTCGTGCATGGACGCATCCCAGCCGCGCACCACCCACGATTCGCCCGCCACACCGTTCCCCGGCTCTCGCGCGAGCAGGACGAACGGCGCGTCGCCGATGTCGGCCGGCGCGTTCCGCACCCGGAGCCGCTTGATGCCGTTCTTGAACGTCTGCATCGGCAACTCCGCGACGAGTTGGCCGTGATCCATCACGCCCACCCAATCACAGATGCGCTCGAGCTCGTGCACGAGATGGCTTGAGATGAAGACGGTGGCGCGGGCCGTCGAGACGTACTCGAGCACCGCCGCGAGCACGTCCCGCCGCACCACCGGATCGAGTCCGTCGGTCGGTTCATCGAGAATCAGGAGATCGGGGCGCTGCGCGAGGGCCACGAGGACGAGCAGCTTGCCCATCTCGCCCTTCGAGAGACGCGAGAGCTTCGCGTCCTGATCGAGGCCGAACCCGCTGCGGAGCTCGTCGGCCCAATGGCCGTCCCATCTGGAAAAGAAGGCGCCGTGGAACCGCAATGCTTCCGCCACCGTGAGGGAGGGATAGAGATGCGGCCGCTCGGGGACGTAGCCGACCCGCGCGAGCACGTGCACGATGTCGCGCGGCACCGATCCATCGAGGACGCGAATCGTTCCGCCCACCCGGCGGAGCATGCCGAGCAGCAGCCGGATCGTCGTGGTCTTGCCCGACCCGTTCGGGCCGAGAAATCCGTAGACGGCGCCCGTCGGAACGTTGAGCGCGAGATCGCGGATCTCGAACGTCTTCCCCGCGCGGTAGCGCAGGCCGTGGGTCTCGATTGCGTTGCTCACCGTACCTCCACGCCGAGTTCGTCGTCGATCGCGCGCTGGAGCTCCTGGGCCGGAATTCCCACGCGCGCCGCCTCCGCGAGCATCGCGCGCACGAGCCGCCGCGCATGGTCCGCGCGGGTCGCCGCCCGCCGCCCGGCCTCGACCTCGCGCACGAAGGTGCCGGCCCCCTGCCGCATCTCCACGAATCCGTCCGTCTCGAGCGCGCGATACGCCTGCACGACCGTCGCCGGGTTGAGGCGCAACCGCGTGGCGAGCTGGCGCACGGACGGAAGCGGCTCGCCGGGCCTGAGCTCGCCCGCCGCGATCGCCACCCGCACGCGGCCGGCAATCTGGTCGTAAAGCGGAGTGGGACTCCGCGGATCGATCCCGTCGAACATCGAGCCTCGAATGCTGAAGGCGGCGCCAACTGTATTGGTGTAGCGATACAGTAGGACTATGCTGCGAATCTGTCAAGCACGGATCACGTTGCCGGTTGGGGGATGGGCGGCTAAACTCTGATTTGGAGGATACTTATGGCAACGGATCGTCAGGCGGACTTCGTGCCGCTGTCGTTCGAGCGGTACACGGACGAGGAGATGCTGGCGCGCGGCTCGGCCTTTGAACGCCAGATGGCCCGACGCCGCTCGGTGCGCGAGTTCTGGAGCGATCCGGTGCCGCGTACCTGCATCGAGACGGCGATCCGCATCGCCGCATCGGCTCCGTCGGGGGCCAACCGCCAGCCGTGGCGCTTCGTGGTGGTCGACGATCCCGAGCTCAAGCGCCGGATCCGCGTCGCCGCGGAGGACGAGGAGCGTGAGAACTACGAGCATCGCTTCCCGCAGGAATGGAAGGACGCGCTCGCGCCTCTCGGTACCGACTGGCACAAGCCGTTTCTGGAGACCGCGCCGTATCTGGTGGTGGTGTTCAAGGAGACGCACGGTGTGGACGACGCGGGCGGCCGCGTCACCAACTACTACGTGAACGAGAGCGTGGGGATCGCGTGCGGACTGTTCATCGCGGCGCTCCAGATGATGGGCCTCGCGACCCTCACGCACACCCCCAACCCGATGGGCTTCCTCTCCGAGCTCCTCGGCAGGCCGACGAACGAGAAGCCCTACATCCTCTTCCCCGTGGGCTTCCCCGCGGAGGATGCGAGCGTGCCGGATCTGCCGCGCAAGGCATTCGACGAGATCGTGCAGTGGAATCGCGGGTGAGCAACTCGGACGAGCTGTACGAACACTTCGTACGCCACGTGCGGGCGGAAGCGCTCTTTCCGGAATCGGGCGTCGCACTCGCCGCCGTGAGCGGCGGTCCCGACTCGTCGGCGCTGCTCGAGCTGCTGCACGGATCGGCGGAGGCGTTCGGCCTCACGCTCGTGGTGGCACACGTGGACCACGGCATCGCGCCCGAGCGCGCGCGCTGGGAAGCGGCGGCGCGCACCCGCGCCGACACGCTTGGCGTGCCGTTTCACGTCCGCCGGGCGTCACTCGGTCCGGAGGCGACGGAGACGGCCGCGCGCCATGCGCGCTACGAGCTGCTGCGCGCGGTGCAGGGTGAGGTCGGAGCCCGCTACCTGGTGACCGCGCATCACGCCGACGACCAGATCGAGACCGTGCTCTTCCGTGTGCTCCGCGGCTCCGGGCCGGCCGGCCTCGCCGGAATCCCCGCGCGCGGTCCGGATGGGCTCGTCCGTCCGCTCCTCCCATTCCACAAGGTGGAGCTCACCGCGTGGCTCGCGTCGATCGACCCGGGCGTCGCGTCGGTCACCGATCCCGCCAACGCCGATGAGCGGCACGATCGGTCGTGGCTCCGGACCAGGGCGTTGCCGCTCCTGCGCGCGCGATTCGGGGCGGGGCTCGAGGAAAACCTCCTCGACGTCGCCCGGCAGGCGCGCGAGGACCGGCGCGCATGGCGCGCCGTGCTCGGTGCGCTCGACGAGCTCGAATTCACGACCGCAGCCGATCGCGTCGAGGTTGCTCGCCCGCCGCTCGCGCGGTATGATAAAGTGTTGTCGGAGGCGTTGTTGCGTGCCGCGGCACGCGAGGTCGGGTGCCACCTGGGCGCCCGGCACGCGGCGCGGCTCGTCGCGTTTCTCACCGCCCCGAGCGGTCGCGTCTTCGAGCTGGGTAACGGCTGGGTCGCGGAGACGGTCTTTGACCGGTTGGTGTTGCGCCGCGCGGAAATGAAGCGCGAGGCACCGCATGCCGTTCCGTGGGGTACCACCGAGTCCGGCGCGATCGAGTTCGCCGGTTGGACCATCGCCTGGGAGCCGGACACGGCCGCGCCCGAGCATCGGCACGGATTCTCGACCTGGGTCACTCCCGGCACGGGCGTCGTCCGCGCGCTTCGGCGCGGCGATCGGCTCGTACCGGCCGGCGGGGTCGGGCATCGGCCCGCACGCCGCATGTTGATGGAAGCCCGTGTCCCGCGTGAGAGCCGAGATCGCTATCCGATTCTCACACGCGACGACGTCATTCTCTGGATTCCGGGCGTGTGCCGCAGCGCGGTCGCGCTCCCACCGCCCGGGACACGCGCGACGAGGGTCGATGCACGCCGAAGCGGAGATTCTTAAGCGGACGGGCGGACGCGAGGTCTCGGGTGTCGTGCTCGATGCCGAGACGATCGCCCAGCGCGTCCACGCGCTCGGGACCGAAATCACCGACCACTACGCCGACGGCGATCTGCTGGTGCTCGGGTTGCTCAAGGGGAGCTTCATTTTTCTGAGCGACCTGGTCCGGAGCATCATGCGCCCGCACCAGGTGGATTTCCTCGTCGCCGCGTCCTACGGGAACGCCACGCAATCGAGCGGCAACGTGCGGTTGCTCTACGATCCGGAGACCGAGCTCGCCGGACGGCACATTCTCCTGGTCGAGGATATCGTCGACACTGGGAACACACTCAACCGGCTGGTACGTTTACTGGGTGCGCGTGGGCCGCGCAGTCTCGAGATCTGCGCGTTGCTCCACAAGCGCATCGCACCGAACTTGGAGTTGGAACCGCGGTTCGTCGGCTTCGACGCACCGCCGGTCTTCCTCGTGGGCTACGGGCTGGACCACGCGGAGGATTTTCGGCATCTGCCGTTCATTGCAAGCCTGAGGGAATAAGCCGAGTCCATGGCCGACCGGAATCAGCCGCCGAATCGCAAGTTCAACTGGGCGCAGACGAGCAAGATCGCCGTCTTCTGGCTGCTCTTGATCCTGCTGCCGGTGGCGTTTTACCAGATGCTCGGGTCTGGGCACCCCGACTACGTCGAGGTGCCGTACTCGACGTTCAGCGACCAGCTCGATCGCGGGAACGTGAAGAACGTCGAGATCACGAACGGGCAGATCGTCAAAGGAGAGTTCAAGGCCGACGTCGGCGTGGACGGGAAGCAGGTCCAGCGCTTCAACGTGCTCCTGCCTGTCCAGAACTCGGAAGTCCTCGTGCAGCGCCTCGAAGAGAAAGGCGTGCCGATCACGGCCAAAGAGCCGAAGCCGTCCTTCGGGTCGATCTTCATCAATTTGCTACCGTGGATTCTCCTCATCGGAGTCTGGTTCTTCTTGTTCCGTCAGATGCAACAAGGGGGGAACCGCGCGTTCGCGTTCGGCAAGTCGAAGGCGAAGCTCCTGACCGCGGACACGCCCAAGGTGACGTTTGCCGATGTCGCCGGGGCGGATGAGGCGAAGGCCGAGCTCGAGGAAGTGATCGAGTTCCTGAAAGACCCGCAGAAATTCCAGCGCCTCGGTGGCAGGTTGCCGAAGGGTGTCCTGCTGGTCGGCCCCCCGGGCACGGGCAAGACGCTGCTCGCGCGCGCGGTCGCGGGGGAAGCGGGGCGGCCCTTCTTCTCGATGTCGGGTTCCGACTTCGTCGAGATGTTCGTGGGTGTCGGCGCGTCGCGCGTGCGCGACCTGTTCGAACAGGGCAAGGCGCACGCGCCGTGCATCATCTTCATCGACGAAATCGACGCCGTCGGGCGGCACCGTGGTGCCGGTCTCGGCGGTGGGCACGACGAGCGCGAGCAGACGCTCAATCAGCTGCTCGTCGAGATGGACGGCTTCGAGTCCAACGAAGGTGTCATTCTGATCGCCGCGACCAACCGTCCCGACGTGCTCGACCCGGCGCTCCTGCGGCCGGGCCGGTTCGACCGGCAGGTGGTGGTGGACATGCCGGACGTGCGCGGGCGCGAGATGATCCTCAAGGTGCACGCGCGCGAAAAGCCGCTCGCCAAGGACGTCGATCTCGCCACGATCGCCAAGGCGACGCCGGGACTCGCCGGCGCGGACCTCGCCAACATCGTCAACGAAGCCGCCCTGCTCGCGGCGCGCCGCGCCCGCCAGCAGGTGACGATGGTCGATTTCGAGGACGCCAAGGACAAGGTGATGCTCGGCGTCGAGCGGAAGAGCCTGGTCCTCACGGACGAGGAGCGGAAGCTCACGGCGTATCACGAGGCGGGACACGCCATCGTGAGCGTGCGTGTGCCTGGGCTCGATCCCGTCCACAAGGTCACGATCATTCCGCGAGGCCGCGCGCTCGGCCTCACGGTCTCGTTGCCCGACGAGGACCGCCGGAACTACACCAAGGAGTACATCCTCGGGCAGCTCGCGATGTCATACGGTGGACGCGTGGCCGAAGAGCTGATCTTCGGACCCGAAAAGGTGACGACCGGCGCGTACTCCGACATCCAGCACGCCACCGAGATGGCGCGGCGGATGGTGACGCAGTACGGGATGAGCGACGCGGTCGGGTTGATTGCCGTCGGTGATCGGGAGCAGCAGATCTTCCTCGGGCGCGAGATTTCCCAACACCACGAGGTATCGGAGAAGACCGCCGAGCTCGTGGACTCGGAGATCAAGCGCGTGCTGGACGAGGCCCTCCGCACCGCGCGCGAGATCCTCGAGCGCGACATCGATCTCCTGCACAGCATGGCGCAGGCGCTGCTCGACCGGGAGACGCTCGACCGCGCAGAGGTCGCGCTCCTGGTTGCGGGCAAGGATCTGCCGCCCAAGGCCCCGACCGTCGTCCCGGCGTCCTCCAAGGCCGCGGTGGCGCCGGCCAAGGCGAAGGCTCCCGAACGGGGTCCCGTCCTCGGGACGCCGCCCATCGAGCCTGCCGGCGCGTGAGGGTCACCCCGCTCGCGATCACCTCCAACGCCGCCGTGCGGGAGGCGCTCGCACGGCGGGGATTCGATGATGATCGGGCAGACGCGGCCGCGCGGGGAGTCTCCCCGGCGGCCGTGCTCGTTGATGGGGTCGATGCCGCGCTCCGCGACGCGCTGCAGCGCGCCGCAGCCCGCCAACCGATCGCCTGTCTCACCGGGGAGGGCTGGGTTCTCCTCGCGGCCACCGCGGCGGAGCTCGCCGGGCTCGCCCGGTGGGCGGCCGAGGCGGTTCCCGGCCCGCTCGCGGCGGAGCTCGCCGCGGCGGTGCAGGGGGCGCTCGCCCCGCCGGAAGCCTGGATCACCGCACGCGGGGCGATCCCACTCGAACGGCCCGTCGTCGTCGGGATCGTCAACGTCACGCCGGACTCCTTCAGCGACGGTGGCCGGTATCTGAAGCCCACCGCCGCCCTGCGTCACGCCGACCAGCTCGTTGCCGCGGGCGCCGACGCCCTCGACGTCGGGGCCGAGTCCACGCGCCCGGGCCGGCCCGATCCGGTGGACGCGGCCGAAGAGTGGCGCCGGCTCGCGCCCGTGCTCGACGGGCTCGCGCGCCACCACCCCACGGTGCCCGTGAGCGTGGACACGGTGAAGGCGGAGACTGCGCGCCGTGCACTGGATGCGGGTGCGTGGGCCGTCAACGACGTGAGCGCGCTCCGCCACGATCCCGCGCTGGCCGAGGTCTGCGCGACCGCCGGCGCGGGGCTCATCCTCATGCACTCCCGCGGCGGTCTCGCGGCGATGGCGACGTACGATCACGCGGCGTACCACGAGTTCGTGCCGGAGGTGGTGACGGAGCTCCGTGCCGCCGCCGATCGCGCGCGGGCGGCGGGAGTTGCGGCATCGTCGGTGGTGCTCGATCCCGGATTCGGATTCGCGAAGCGCCCGGAGCAGAACTACGAGCTGCTCGATCAGCTCGGCGCGATCACCGCGCTCGGCTACCCGGTGATGGTCGGGCCGTCGCGGAAGCGGTTCCTGGGCGCGATGAGCGGGAAGCCGCCCGCCGAGCGCGACGCGGCCACGGCAGCGGCGTGCGTGGTGGCGCGGCTCGCGGGAGTGCATCTCTTCCGCGTACACGACGCGGCCGGCGCCCGGGAAGCGCTCGACGTCGTCCACGCCGCGCGCACGGCCGGAACGGGCGCCGCCGTGGGGGCGGAGGGCTGATGCCGCTCGGCCAGCTGCATTTCCTCGTTCCCGGCTTTCGCGACGTCATCGAGATCCTGATCGTCGCCTACGCCATCTATCGCATTCTACTCTTCCTGGCCGGGACGCGGGCGTTGCAGATCCTCGTGGGGCTGCTCGTGCTCGGGCTCATCTACGTGGCCGCGCTGCTCCTCAAGTTCACGATGATCGCCTCGCTCCTCGGTGTGATCTTCACCTACGGCGCGTTCGCCGCGATCGTCGTCTTTCAGCCCGAGCTCCGCCATGCGCTCGCCAAGCTCGGACGCTCGCGGGCGCTCTTCCTCTTCACCGGGACGGCAACCCATGCCGTGGCCGATGAAATCTCGGAGGCGGTGGACCGGCTCGCGCGCGCGGGGACCGGCGCGATCATCGCGGTCGAAGGGGACGTCGCCCTCGATGACTTCCTCGACACGGGCACCGAGATGCGTGCCGCGGTGTCGTCCGAGCTCCTCACCACGATCTTCACACCGTACTCACCGCTCCACGACGGCGCCGTGCTCATTCGGGGCGATCAGATCATCGGCGCGGGGTGCGTGCTGCCGCTCACCCAGTTTCCGGTGACCGACAAGTCGCTCGGCACCCGCCACCGCGCCGCGCTCGGTCTCTCCGAGGAGTCCGACGCCATCGCGATCGTCGTGTCGGAGGAGACCTCCAAGATCTCCATCGCCATCGGCGGCCTGCTGCATCGCGGAGTGACGGCGGCGCAGGTGCGCGAGGCATTGAGCCAGCGCGGCCGTCCGACCCTGGCGCTCAAGCCGACCACCAGCGACGCGACCGGCGGCTGAACCCGCCGGGCCGAGCGCGGCGTACGCGCTTCACCTGCCGAATCTCGCCCCCAGTCCGCTCTGAACTCAGCGGCTTGTAGGGCCGTCTAAGTCGAAGTACTTTCAAAGGCTATGACGTTTGACGATCTCCCGGGCAACCTTGCCCGGGTGCGCGATGACATCGCGCGGATTCAGGCGGCGGCTGGGGTATCGGGGGACGTTCGGATCGTTGCCGTCACCAAGGGGCATCCCGGGACCGCGGTCGAGGCGGCTGCCCGCGCCGGGCTCGCGGACATCGGGGAAAACCGCGTTCAGGAGGCGCTCGGCAAGCAGGAGTCGGCGCCACCGGGCCTCCGCTGGCACCTCATCGGTCATCTTCAGACGAACAAGACGAAGTTCGTCCCCGGCCGGTTCTGGATGGTCCAGTCGTTGGACTCGGAACGGGTGATCGTCGCGTTGGCGCGGGCCATGGACGCGGCGCGCACGGACGGCCGTGTGGGAGACGACGAGCGCCTTCCGGTGCTCATCGAGGTCAACGTGGGTGGCGAGGCGCAGAAGAGCGGATGCGCACCCGCGGAAGCGGCGACGCTGGTGGCCCAGGCGGCGTCCCTCGGGTTCGACGTCCGGGGACTCATGACGGTCGCGCCCTTCACCGATGACGAGGCCGTTCAGCGCGGAGTCTTCGCCGAGCTGCGGACGTTGCGCGACCGCATCGCCACCCGCGAGACGCCGCTCTCCGAGCTGTCGATGGGCATGTCCGGCGACTATCGGGCGGCGGTGGCGGAAGGCGCGACGATCGTGCGATTGGGCACGGTCCTCTTCGGAGCGAGGGAACGGTGAACGACGAATTTCATCTCACCCCGGTGGATGTGCGGGCGCAGGAGTTCCGGCGCGGCGCGTTCGGGTACGAGCGCGCCGGCGTCGATGATTTCCGCGATCGGGTGGCCGGAGAGCTGGAGCGTCTGCTCCGGGAGCGGAGCACGCTCGAGGAGCGCGTCCAGAATCTGCGCGAGCAGCTCAAGGCGTATCGCGAGCGGGAGAAGGCGCTGAACGAGGCCCTGGTGGCCGCGCAACAGCTGCGGGCCGACACCGAGACGAGCGCCAGGAAGGAAGCGGATCTCGTGATCCGCGAGGCGCGCAGCAAGGCCGACGAGATCGTGGCGCAGGCCCGTGACACCGAGCTCTCCATCCGGAACGACATCGAATCGGCGCAGCGGCACTTCAGCGCCTATCTCGCGGCCTTCCGGTCCCTTCTCGATCGGTATCTCGCCGAGGTCGATGCGCTGTCCGAGCACGAGCGCGACGGCAGCGCGCCGGGCGACGTCTGACCCCCCCTCGCGAGCCACGCTGATGCCGTACGCACCGCTCGATTTTCCGACGCCGGACGCGCTGGAGACGGAGGTCCTGGGTCAGTGGACCCAAGAGGATCTCTTCCGGCGCGCCATGGAGGCCACGGCCGCCGGCCGGCCGTTCGTGTTCTACGAGGGGCCGCCCACCGCCAACGGACGTCCCGGCATCCACCACGTCTTCGCGCGCTCCATCAAGGACCTGGTCTGCCGCTATCACGCGATGCAGGGCCGCCAGGTGACGCGCATCGCCGGGTGGGACACGCACGGGCTCCCGGTCGAGATCGAGGTCGAGAAGGCGCTCCAGATCAGCGGCAAAGCCGACATCGAGCGCTTCGGCGTCGCGGCGTTCAACGCGCGCTGTAAGGAGAGCGTCTTCCGCTACAAGTCGGACTGGGAGGCGCTCTCGAACCGGATCGGCTACTGGCTGGACTACGATCGGCCGTACGTCACCTACACCAACGACTACATCGAGACCGTCTGGTGGCTGCTCCGGCGGTTGCACGAGCGGGACCTCCTCTACGAGGGCCACAAGGTGCTGCCGTACTGCCCGCGGTGCGGGACCGCGCTCTCGAGCCACGAGCTCGCGCTGGGTTATCAGACGCACAAGAGTCCGTCGATTCACGTCCTCTTCCGCCTCGAGGACGACGCGCCGGACGGGCGCGAGCGGTATTTCCTGGTGTGGACGACGACGCCGTGGACGCTGCCGTCGAACGTGGCGGTGGCGGTGCATCCCGACGCCGAGTACGGCGAATACGACGTGGACGGCCGCCTGGTGATCGCCGAGCGCACGCTCGCCGCCGCGAAGGCGTTTCCGGGGGCGACGCACGGCAGGGTGCTGGCGGAGTTCCCGTTGGTGCGCGCGTACCGCGGCACGGACCTGCTGGGACTGCGCTACCGCCAGCTGTTGGACGCGGTCGAGGTCGATCCCACGCGGGCCTTCCGCGTGGTCGCGGGAGACTTCGTCACCACCGACGAAGGCACCGGCCTCGTGCACATGGCGCCGGCGTTCGGCGCGGACGACTACGCGACGGTCCAGCGCGAGGGGCTGCACTTCGTGAATCCGGTGGACAAGGACGGCCGTTTCCGGGACACGCGCTGGCCCGAGCTCAACGGCAAGCTGGTATTCGACGCGAATGCGATGATCGCCGAGCGGCTCGGGACGGAGGGCAAGCTCTTCGGCCGGTACGAGCCGGCCGGGTACGAGCACCAGTACCCCTTCTGCTGGCGCTGCGACTCCCCGCTGCTCTACTACGCGCGCCGGTCGTGGTTCGTCCGGACGACCGCGTTCAAAGACCGGATGGTCGACATCAACCGCGAGGTCGGCTGGCATCCCGCCGAAGTCGGGAGCGGCCGCTTCGGCGAGTGGCTCGAGAACAACATCGACTGGGCGCTCTCGCGCGACCGCTACTGGGGCACGCCGCTCCCCGTCTGGCGCTGCGAGCGCGACGAGACGCACGTGACGGTGGTCGGCGGGTTCGCGGAGCTGGCCGAGCGGCGCGGGGCGCCGCTCGCCGACGACTTCGATCCCCACAAGCCGTTCGTGGACGAGATCACCTTCGCGTGCGCCGAGTGCGGCGGGACGATGCGGCGCGTGCTGGAGGTGATCGACGCGTGGTTCGATTCCGGCTCGATGCCCTACGCGCAGTGGCACTATCCGTTCGAGCACGAGGCGGAGTTCACGGCGCATTTCCCGGCGGACTTCATCTGCGAGGGGCTCGATCAGACGCGCGGCTGGTTCTATTCGCTGCTCGCGATCGCGGCGGGCGTGTTCGACCGGCCGGCGTATCGGAACGTGGTGGTGAACGGCCTCGTGCTCGACGCCGAGGGACGCAAGATGTCGAAGCGGCTCGGCAACATCGTGGACCCGTGGGAGGCGGTGCGCGAGTTTGGCGCGGATGCCGTGCGGATCTACCTGCTGGCATCGAGCCAGGTGGGATTGCCCAAGCGCTTCGACGCGGGGGCGATCCGTGAGGTCGCGTCGGGATCACTCAACCGGCTCCGGAACACCTACGGGTTCTTCGCCCTCTACGCCGAAGACTGGACGCCCGAGCGGGCGCCGGCGCGGCACGACCGCCCCGTGGTCGATCGCTGGCTGCTCGATCGGCTCGACGCGATGGTCGCCGCGGTTCGGGCGGCGTGGGACGGCTACGACGTCACGGCGGGCGTCCGCGCGATCCTCGATTTCTGCGACGACGATCTCTCGAACTGGTACGTACGCGTGAATCGCGCGCGGTTCTGGGCGCCCGACGCCAGCGCCGATCCCGCGGCGCTCGCCACTCTGCACGAGGCGCTGGTGACGGTGGCCCGATTGCTCGCGCCGGCGGCGCCGTTCGTGAGCGATGCGATGCACCGGCGGCTGACCGGTGGGAACTCCGTGCACCTCGCGCGGTTTCCGGAAGTGGCCGGCGCCCCGGATCCCGCGCTCGGGCCGGCCATGGACGCGATCCGGCGCCTCGCGACGCTCGCCCGCGCCGCGCGGGACGCGGCGGGGCTCAGGGTCCGCCAGCCGCTCGCGACGCTGCGCGTGGCGGTACCCGCGGCGGTGCAGGGGCCGGACTTCGACGCGCTGCTCCCGCTCCTCGCCGCCGAGGTGAACGTGAAGGCGATCGAGATCGTGGGCTCGGATGCCGAGCTGGTGCGGCTCACCGCGCGGCCCAACTTCCGTTCGCTTGGCAAGCGCTACGGCAAGGAGACCCCGCGCGCCGCCGCCGCCGCCGGGTCGCTCGACGCCGACCAGTTGCGCGCGCTCGAGGGCGGTGCGGACGCGGTGGCCAAGGTGGACGGGCGTGAGTATCGTTTCACGCCCGAGGACGTGGTCGTCGAGCGGGCGGTCATCTCCGAGTGGCTCGTCCAGAACGACGGCCCGTACGTGGTGGCCCTCGATCCCGCGGTGAACGACGCGCTCCGGCGCGAGGGGCTCGTGCGGGAGGTGGTCAGCCGGGTGCAGCGCCTGCGCAAGGAGGCGGGCTACGCGTACGACGCCCGGATCCAGTTGAGCATTACGGGGGCCGCGGACGTATTGGAGGCGTCGGGCGCGCACGCCGGCGTGATCGCGGGCGAGACGCTGGCCCGCGAGGTCGAGATCGGCCGCGAGCTGGCCGATCCCGATGTGCGGGAGACCGTCGACATCGACGGGCTGAGCGTGGTGATCGCGCTCAAACGACAGGACGTGACCAGCCGGCCGTGACGGCCGGCGAAACAATCGGACGAAACGCATGAACAAGAAGCAATTGGCCCATCTCGAGCAGCGGCTCCACGAGGAGCGCGCGCGCGTGATGAAAGAGCTCGGCATCTACGGGAAGTCGTTCAGCGGCACGCTGCAGTCCGCCGACGGCGACCTCTCGTCGTATTCGTTTCACATGGCCGACCAGGGCACCGACGCGATGGAGCGCGAGAAGGAATTCCTCTTCGCGTCCAAGGAAGGACGCTATCTCTGGCACGTGAACGAGGCCCTGCGGCGGCTCTATGCCAACCCGCAGGAGTTCGGCAAGTGCCAGGAGTGCGGCGAGGAGATCAGCTTCGAGCGTCTCGACGCGCTGCCGCACGCCCGGCTCTGCATCAAGTGCAAGGCCAAAGAGGAAGACAGTGACAAGCGGCGTTAGACGCCCGTTCTTCTGGATCGTCGTGGTCGGCGTGGTGATCGCCGACTTCGTCACGAAGCAGCTCGCCGTGGCCCATCTCTCGCGCATTCCCGAGCGGATCTTCGGCGATTGGCTCACGCTCCGGCTCGTGTACAACTCGGGCGCGGCGTTCGGGATCAACGTGGGTGATGCGTCCCGCTGGGTCTTCACCGGGCTCGCGCTGATCGCGCTCGTGGTGCTCGGGGCGATGGCGCGGCATACCGACGCGGGGAACCGATTCCGGATTCTCGCGCTCGCGCTCGTGTGCGGCGGCGCGGTAGGCAACCTGATCGACCGGCTCAAGAGCCCCCGCGGCGTGGTGGACTTCATCGACGTGTGGATCGGCTCGTTCCACTGGCCCACGTTCAACGTGGCCGACATGGCCGTGAGCTGCGGCGCGGTGGCGCTCGCGATCGTGCTCTGGCGCGAGGGCAATTCCGACGGCCGCGTCCCCGACACGTCGGACCTTCCCGAAGTCTCCTCCTAATCCGATGGGCGACCCGGTACTGCGGGTCACCTTCCAGGTCGTCGTCGCGGAGACCGAGCGGCTCGACCGCTTTCTCGCCGACCAGCTCGCCCTCTCGCGCACGCAGGCCGCCCGGTTGATCGCCGAGGGCGCCGTGCGGGTGGCGGGTGACGTCGCGCGGGCGAGCCGCCAGCTGGTGCGGGGCGAGCGGGTCGAGGTGGAGTTCCGCGAGCCGGAGCGAGCCCGCCCGCTCGCGCCGAGGGCGATGCGCCTCGACGTCGTGTACGAGGACGAGGCCCTGCTCGTGCTCGACAAACCGGCGGGCCTCGTGGTGCATCCGGCGCCGGGACACTGGGACGACACGCTGGTGAACGCCCTCGTCGCGCGCGGGACCGCCCTGTCGGCGGGCGGCGCGGGACGGCCGGGCATCGTGCACCGGCTCGATCGCGACACGTCGGGGCTGCTCATCGTGGCCAAGACCGACGAGGCGCACCGCCGGCTCGCCAACGCGATCGCCGCGCGACGCATCGAGCGCACGTACGCCGCGCTCGTCTGGGGGCATGTGCGGGAACCGATCGAGGTCGATGCGCCGATTGCCCGGCACCCGAAGGACCGGAAACGGATGGCGGTCGTGCCGGGCGGGCGATCCGCCCAGACGCGGATCGAGCCGGTCGCCCGATTCGCGCTCGCCGATCTCGTGCGGGTACGACTGCGGACGGGGCGGACGCACCAGATTCGCGTGCATCTCGCCCACGTCGGCCACCCGGTGGTGGGTGACCCGGTGTACGCGGGCGGGGGGAGCCGACGGGTCCAGGGCGCGGACCGGCTCATGGCCGACCGGATCGACCGGGCGGCGACCCGCCAGGCCCTCCACGCGGCACGCCTTGCGTTCGCCCATCCGGTCACGCGGGAGTGGCTGGAGTTCCGCGCCGATTGGCCACCCGATCTCGGGCCGGCGCTGGTCGAGGCGAGCGGGGATCAGGAACTGCTTGCTCGGCCCAACCGGCTGCAGTATCTTGGTTTCTTTCAATGAGTTGGACGATTTGAGCGCGCTCAGACTGCTGATCTTTCGGGTCGGCGATCTCATCTGTGCGGCCGAGGTCACGGCGGTGCGGGAGATATTGCCCGATCTTCAGGCGACGCGGATTCCGGGCGCCCCCGAGGCCGTACGCGGTCTGGTCAACGTCCGGGGCGAATTGTTGACGCTGGTGGACGCGGGCACGCTCTTCGCGCGCGGTGCCCGAGCCACCGACGGCCCCACGTTGGTCATTACCGTCGGGGAGCGGACGGTGGCGTTCGCGGTGGACGAGGTGCTCGATCTCGTCTCCCTCGACGCCGACGAACTGTCCCCCCGGGAGGAGCTCCCCGGGGTGGACGCGCGCCTGGTGCGCGCCGTGGGACGGCGGGCGGGCTCGTCGTTCGTCGTGCTCGATCTCGATGCCGTGCTCGGGCCGATATTGACATCCTAGGGAGGACTTCGTGAGCCACAGCGTGCTCGTCTGCGACGACGCGATCTTCATGCGCACGATGATCAGCGACATTCTCGCACAGGCCGGTTTCGAGATCGTGGGCGAAGCCGAGACCGGCGTGCAGGCGGTCGAGAAATACGGGCAGCTCAAGCCCGATCTCGTCACCATGGACATCGTGATGCCGGACATGGGCGGGATCGACGCGGTCCGCGAGATCATCAAGACCGATCCCGGCGCGAAGATCCTGATGTGCAGCGCGATGGGACAGCAGGCGCTCGTGGTCGAAGCGATTCAGGCCGGGGCGAAGGACTTCGTCGTCAAGCCGTTCCAGCCCTCCCGCGTGCTCGAGGCGGTGCAGCGGGTGCTCGGATAGCGCGAGCATGGATCTCGCGCAGTACGCCGAGCTGTTCCGCAGCGAGACTCGCGAGCATCTCAGCGTCTTCAATCAGCTCCTGCTCGACTGGGAGCGCACGCCGGACAACAACGAGCCGGTCGATGGCATCTTCCGCGCCGTCCACACGGTGAAGGGGATGGCGGCGACGATGGGGTACGCGAAGGTCGCGGACCTCGCCCATCGTGCGGAAAACCTGCTCGACGTGGTGCGGAAGGGGCACGCGACCGTCTCGGCCGACATCCTGGAGCTGCTCTTCCGCACGGCGGATGCGCTCGAGGAGCTCGTCGAGGCGTCGGTGGCGGGGCAGGACGCCGGGATGGATCTCACGGGCCTGCTCGATCGGCTGGACGAGGCCACGGTGCGCGAGGCGCCACCGGAGCAACGGGATCGACCGCGGCGGCGCATCAGTTTCGTCAACGCGCCGGTGGCGGTGGGGCGCAAGGTCGAGGTCACGATCCGCGCGGACAGCGCGCTCAAGGGGGCGCGCGCGCTGATCGTGCTGAAGCGGATGGACGCGCTGGGCGCGGTGCACGGCATCGAGCCCGCGCCGGCGGCCATCGAGAGCGAGACGTTCGACGGCCGATTCGCGTTCCGCGTCGAGACGATGGTCGACGCCCAGGAGATCGAGGCCGCCGTCCGGGCCGCCGGCGACGTCGAGCGGGTCACGATCGACGACGATCAGGGTGCCGCCGGCGCGGCCGCGACTCCCGGTCCCGGAACGGCGGCGGCCGCACCGGAGCCTCGCGAGGCGGCCGGGCGGACGCGGCATATCCGCGTCGATCTGCAGCGGCTCGATACGCTGATGAATCTGATCGGCGAGCTGGTGACGGCGCGCGGACGGCTCGCGGCACTGAGTGCGTCCAGCGAGGACGCGGCGCTCGCCGACGTGGCGGTCAAGGTCTCGCAGCTCACGCAGGCGCTTCAGGCCGAGATCATTCAGGCCCGGATGACGCCGGTGTGGCAGGTCTTCGACCGGTTCCCGCGGCTCGTCCGCGATCTCAGCCGCCAGCTCGGCAAGCAGGTCGGGTTTCGGGTGGAGGGGAAGGAGATCGAGCTCGACCGCGCGGTGCTCGACGAGATCGGCGACCCGCTCGTGCATCTGCTCCGGAACGCGGTGGATCACGGCATCGAGCCGCCCGGCGAGCGCACGGCGGCGGGGAAGCCCGCCGAGGGGCGGGTGGTGCTCTCGGCACTGCGCGAGCGCGCGACGGTGGCGATCCGGGTCGAAGACGACGGTCGCGGCATCGATCGGGAGAAGATTCTGCTCGAGGCGAAACAGCGCGGGGTGATCGATCCCGAGGTCGACGTGCTGACCGACGACCTCCTCGTGCGGGTGCTCTCGCGCGCCGGCTTCAGCACCGCGCGGGAGGTGTCGGACGTGTCGGGACGAGGCGTCGGGGTGGACGTGGTGGCCACCCGCATGCGCGCGCTCGGAGGCTCCGTTGAGGTGAAGAGCGAGCCCGGTTCGGGGACCAGCTTCACGCTCCGGCTTCCCGTCACGCTCGCGATCGTGCGCGCCCTGCTCGTGCGGGTCGGCGACGAGCGGTACGCCCTTCCGCTCACGCACGTGGCCGAGACGGTCGAGCTGAAGCCGGACGCGGTGACGCGGGTCGAGGGGCGCGAGGCGCTGATGCTCCGGGACGAGGAGCTGCCGCCGGTGGATCTGCGCGAGCTGCTCGGCACGAGCGCGCCGGCGCCCACGCGGCGGCCGGTGATCGTGCTTCAGCTCGGCGACCGGCGGGCCGGCCTCGTGGTGGACGCGATGACGGGGCAGCAGGAGATCGTGGTGAAGTCGTTCGACCCGCCGCGCGGGACCCTGCCGATCTTCAGCGGCGCGACGATCCTGGGCGACGGCGCCCCGGTGCTGATTCTGGACGCGGGTGGACTGGTCTAGGGAGGACGGAATGGACGACGTACGGGATCTGAAGGCGCTGCAGCTCGATGCGCTCCGCGAGGTCGCGAACATCGGCGCGGGACATGCCGCGACGGCGCTCTCGCAGCTCACCGACCGGCGCATCATGATCAGCGTGCCCGAGATCAACATCGCGCGGTTGGAAGACGTGCCCGACTCGCTGGGCGATCCCGAGGAGGTCGTCGCCGCGGTGCTGATGCACATGCTGGGCGATCTCACGGGGCGGACGCTCCTCCTGCTCCCCGAGTCCAATGCGCGGCTCCTCTGCGATCTGCTGCTCAAGCGGGCGGTGGGCGCCACGAAGACCTTCGGCGAGCTCGAGCAGTCGAGCCTCAAGGAGGCGGGCAACATCCTGGGCGGCGCGTACATGAACGCGCTCTCCGACTTCATGGGGATGATGCTCCTCCCTTCGGTGCCGAGCCTCGTGGTGGATCTCTCGGCCGCCGTCCTCACCACGGCGTATCTCAACTTCGGGCAGGATCGCGACTTCGTCTTCTGCGTCGAGACCAACTTCCACTTCGACGAAGCGGGGCAGACGCTCCGTGGCCACTTCCTGCTCCTGCCCGATCTGGCCTCCCTCAAGGCGATCTTCGACGCCATCCGCCTGACCTGACGCATGCCGGCGCCGGTGCTGTCCGAACGGGATCGCGAGGTCCTGCGGTCCTTCGCCCGGCGGATCGATCCGTCGGACCCGGGCGCGCACAACAATCTCGGGGTGCTCTACTACCAAAAGGGGCTCGTCGACGAGGCGATCGAGGCGTTCACCCGCGCGCTCGAGCTCGATCCCAAGATGCTGGTGGCGCAGCGCAACCTCGAGATCGCGTACAAGCAGACGGGCTACTACGACCGGCGCGTCACCGAGCTGCAGGAGCGGCTGCGCGTGGCGCCCGAGGATCGTGAGGTCCGCTGGGAGCTCGGACGGGCGTACGCGTCGCTCGGTCACAACGACGCCGCGGTGCACGAATTCGAGGCGCTGGTCGAACGGAACCCCCGCGATCTCGCCGCCATCCTCCAGCTCGGGCTCGCCGAGAAGCAACGCGGCAACGTCGAAGCCGCCGGCGCCTGGTTCGAACGGGCGCGCGATCTCGATCCCGACAGCAGCATCGTGCATTTCTATCTCGGAGAATCGCTCTACAACCGCGGGCTCAACAACGACGCGCTCGAGGAGCTCGAGCAGGCGATCGCGCTCAATCCCGAGAACGCCGACGCGCACTACCTGATCGCGTTCGTCTACGGCGACCTGGGCCGCCACGAAGACGCGCGGGCGGCGAGCAAAGCGGCCATCCGACTCAACCCCACGTTCGCGCGCGCGCAGACCAACCTCTCGCTCGAGCGCTACGTGGGCGATCGTAAGAGCGCTCCGGTCCGCGTCCCCGACACGCTGCTGCCGGAGGTTGCCGAGGGCCGGGCCCTCGCGCACTTCAGTCTCGGGCTCGCCTTCCGGCAGAAGGGCTACTACACGGAGGCGCTCCGCGAATATCGGCTCGCGCTCGATCGCGGCGAGGATCGCTATCTGGTCCTCCAGGCGATGGCGGAGGTACACCTGCTCAAGCGCGACTACGTGGCCGCGCTCGAGCTCTACGAGCGCCTCGTGCGCGAGGCGGACGAATCGCCCAAGCTGTGGAACGAGCGCGGGGTGGTGCTGCACCAGTTGGGCCGGCTCGAAGACGCGGTCGCCTCGTACGAGCGCGCCGTCGCGATCGCGCCCGAGTACGCGCTGGCGCGGAACAACCTGGCCGTGACGCTCGCGCATCAGCGCCGCCACGAGGACTCCGTCGAAGCGTTCCGCGATGCGATGCGTGCCGATCCCGCGCTGGTGGTGCCGAAGACCAACCTCGGCCTCCTGCTCGCGCAGCTCAAGCGGCACCAGCTCGCGCTCCAGGCGTACCGCCAGGTGCTCGAGCTCGATCCGACCTCCGCGGTGGCCTGGAACGGCATTGGCCTCGTGCTGAACGAGCTCGGACGCGTCCCTGATGCCCGCAACGCCTTCGCGCGCGCGGTCGAGAGCGATCCGGAATCGGCCGAAGCGCACTACAACCTGAGCTTCGCCCTCTCGGCCCTCGGAGAATACGATGCGGCGCTGCGCGCCGTCACCCGCGCCCAGACGCTCGATCCCTACTACGTGCCGCAGAAATTCCGGCTCACGATCGATCTCCAGTACGAAGATCCCACGATCTCGGTCGTGCCGGAGATCTCCGCCGACGTGACCACGGAGGTGACGGCGCACGGTGTGAGCTTCGACGCCACGATCCTCGATCAGATCTTCAAGGAGCTCGATCGACCGGTCGCCAAGCCACCGGTGCGCGCGAGTGAGGATTCGTTCGCGCTGGCGCGCGACTATCTGTCCAAGGGCCTCCTCGAGCTCGCGGCGGCGGAGACGAACCGCGCGGCGAGCCGCGGGGCGGACGCCGTCGAGGCGCTCGTCTTGGGCGGCGAGATCTTCGCGCGGCGCGGGCTCCACGGCGAAGCGCTCGAGCGCTACCGGTCGGCCGAACGGCTCGCGGCGGGACGGGCCGACGTGCGCCTGGGCGCCGCCCGCGCGCTGCTCGCGATGGGGCGCGGCCACGAAGCGCTCGACGACATCCGCCGGCTGGCGGAGGAGCAGGAGGGGGATCCCGACGTGCTCGTGGTGCTCGCCGAGGTGCGGCGGGCGGGCGGGGACATGGCCGGCGCGCTCGAGACGGCGCGCGAGGCCCGGCGGCGCGCGCCGGAACGCGCGTCCGTGCTCAAGCTCGAGGGCGACATCGCGGCCGGAACCGGGGATCTCGCGTCCGCGCGCGCCGCCTACGAGGCGGCACGCGGCATCGATCCCAAGTTCGTCGAGGTCGAGGTGGCGCTCGGGAAGGTGCACGAGGCGCGGGAGGACTGGGCGGCGGCGGAGAAGTCGTATCGCGCGGCACTCACCGCGCTGCCCACCTACTCGACGGCGGCGCTCGCGCTCGCCGCGCTGCTGTGCCGGACGGCGCGCGCGACCCAGGCCGTGGACCTGCTCGTCGGCGTGCTGGAGGCCGACCCGAGCGACCTCGACGCCCTGCTCGCCTTGGGCGAGGCGTTGCTCGAGGACGGACGGGTGGAGCGGGCCGCCGAAGCGTTCCAGCGGATTGCCAAGTACGATCCCGAGCACGTCGCCGCGCATTTCCATCTGGGCGTGGCGTACGCGCGCCTCCGGCGCTACGCCGTCGCGGTCCGCGCGTGGGAACACGTGGTGGCGATCGATCCCTCCGGTCCGCTCGCGGCGCGGGCGCGGCGCCACGCGCGCACGGCGCTCGATCTCCAGCACATCTTCCGCACC
>DATFMZ010000314.1:0-5305 GCA_035266665.1 Gemmatimonadales bacterium
GCCGACGGTTCGTCGAACGTGGAGCTGATGACTTCACAGTTGGGACCCTTGACCTGCCGCTCCATGTCGGTGACCTCTTCGGGCCGCTCGTCGATGAGGAGGACGATCAGGGTGACGTCGGGATGATTCTCGGTGATGGAATTGGCCAGCTTCTGCAGGAGGATCGTCTTGCCGGCCTTGGGTGGGGCGACGATCAGGCCGCGTTGCCCGAACCCGATGGGCGAGAGAATGTCGATCACCCGGACCGAGAGATCAGCGTCCTTGCGCTCGAGATGAATGCGGCGGTCCGGATAGCGCGGCCGCAGGTTGTCGAACGCGATCCGGTGTTTGGCCTTGTCCGGCTCCTCGAAATTGACCTTCTCGACCTTGAGGAGGGCGAGGTACCGCTCCCCCTCCTTCGGGGGGCGGACCTGCCCGAGCACCGTATCGCCGGTGCGCAGGTCGAACCGTTTGATCTGACTCGGGCTGACGTAGATGTCGTCGGGACCGTAGAGATAATTCCAATCCTGGCTGCGCAAGAATCCGTAGCCTTCGGGAAGAATCTCCAGGACCCCTTCGCCCTGCAGAACGGTGTCGGAATCGAGGAGTGATTGCTCGATGCGGAAAATGAGATCCTGCTTGCGCATGCCCGAGTAGTTGGTGATGTTCAACTCCTCGGCCATCGCGTGCAGTTCCGCGACGGATTTCCTCTTCAGTTCGGCGATGTCCACGTGACTGGACTCCATCTGGTGCGGAAGGTCGTGCCGGTGCTCGGTCGGTTGGTGGGCGACTGCGCCAACCCCGTTGGGGGTCGCGACGAGGGATGACTCTCTGGGGATTGGTGGATGTGTGAGAGTACTGCAACTTAGAATTTCCCCCGAGACCCGTCAAGAGGCGGCGTGACCGGGCTCGATTCCTACCTGTGCTATTGGCGAACCGCGGTCGTGCGCGACCGCGAGATCACCGAGGCCGTCGTGCGCCCCGAGCACCGGGGGCCGTCGCCCGAGCTCCAGCGCGCGCTCGCCCGGTGGAACGGGGTCCACTACTTCGCCGACGATGCCGGCAAGGACCGGCTGGTCCTGATCCGCCCCCTCGCGCCCCCGCCCGCCGAGCGCTGGTGGCTCCACGGACTGCTCTTCCTGGTCACGCTGGTGACCGTGTGGATGGCCGGCGCCTTCTTCGCCGGGATTCCCACCCATTCCGTCCCCATCTGGAGCGGATCGTGGGATACCACCGGGGTCGCCGTGCTCGCCTGGACCGAACGGAGCCTCAAGGGGCTGCCGTTCGCGCTGGCCCTCATGGCGGTCCTGCTGACGCACGAGATGGGGCACTACTTCACCGCCAAACGCTACGGCATCAACGCGTCGCCGCCGTATTTCATCCCGGCGCCGATCGAGATCAACTTCATCGGCACCTTCGGCGCCTTCATCCGGCTGCGCAGTCCGGTCGTGGACCGGCGCCAGCTCATGGACGTGGGTGCGGCCGGGCCGTGGGCGGGGTTCGTCGTGGCGCTCCTCATGCTCGTCGTCGGCCTCGCGCGTTCGCACGTCGTGCCGCCCGGCTTCGGCGAGCACGCGCCGATGGTGGTCTACACCCCCATCTTCGAGGTGCGACTCGGCGATTCGATCCTCACCCACGTGCTGCGACTGGCCATCGTCGGCCCGGGCACCGTCATGCTGCATCCGCTCGCGTTCGCGGGCTGGATCGGCCTCTTCGTGACCGCGCTCAATCTCCTGCCGATCACCCAGCTCGACGGCGGACACGTGCTGTACGCCCTCGTCGGGCGGGCCCAGCAGTACCTCGGCTGGATCGTGTGGGTCGGCTTGCTGGTCCTGGGGGTGTGGTGGCACCTGTGGTGGGCGTGGGCGGGTCTGCTGTTCCTCTTCAGTGGCGGCCGCCTCGCGCATCCCCGGGTGCTCGAGCCGCAGCGCCCCGTTCCCGCAAGCCGCTTACCCATCGGCTTGCTCTCCATCGCGCTCTTCGCGCTCACCTTCGCCCCGGTGCCGCTGACGCTCGTCGGGCGATAGGGAGCCGGTCGGGGACGGTCAGAGACGGTCTAGGTCGGTCGTGGGCGGCACGCCGTGCCCGCCTTCGACCGCCTTCGACCGCCCAGAAGTGATTGCCCGCTCACTATTGCATAAGTGCATTGAATCGATATATTTGCGCAAACCTGCGGAGAGCTCGCATGCCCGCAACATCCGTTCGGTACGGTCAACCGGACCCGAACGAGCCCGTCATTCATGAACTCCCTCCGATGCGATTCGGTGGCGTGGAGATTCCCGTCCGCCTCGCCGTGCGGCGTGCCGACGATGGCGCGTGGCGTGCGCGTCTGATGTTCGGTGCGGAAGAGGTGGACGGTGCGCTGCAGACCGCGGAAATCTTCTTCGGCGTGAGCGAGACGGATCTCTGGCAGGCCGTGCGCGATCTCCGAGAGCATCACCTTCGCGACCTCTACCGGTCGCTCGCGGAGTGACCGACATGGCCGACGAACAGCTTCGTACCCTCCGGCACGATCTCTCCAACCCGCTCTCCGCCCTGCTCGCCGAAGTCCAGCTGCAGTTGATGACTTCCGACGGCCTCCCGCCGGAAACGGTACAGTCTCTTCGGGAGATCGAGCGGCTCGCGCGCCGCATGCGCGACATTCTGCACGGGTCCTGACCGGAACGTGCGGCCGGTCCACGATGGGTGATCGCGATTACCGCAATTCGCCGCGCACGGTCCCTTTTTTGCGTTGCATCCCAACGGGAGATGACCCGACATCGGGCGACTTGACGTCGGCCTGAGCGACGGCCAAGTTCTCCCACCCCAAAAATCCTGGGCCGCCCGCGCCAATGCGTCGTGGTGGTCGGTCTGGAGCGAAACGACATGCCGTATCGCCACCTCAACTGCGGCACGCGCAGGGTGCTTGGCGTACTCGCGGCGGTCGCCGGCGGAGCGCTCGTGGCCTGCAGCACGCCACCCGCCGCGGTGTCCCCCGCGCAAATCCCCGAGCTCGCCCAGCGCGTAGCGCGTGAGCCGCAAAATGGGCCGTTGCTTCTGCGCTACGCCGCGGCGTTGGCTGCGGCGGACCGCTGCGACACGGCCGTGACGGTCGCGCGCGGCGGGATGCGTCTCGCGCCGGATGACGCGGTCGGCCCGCTGATCGTGGGCCGCTGTTTCCAACAGCACGATAGTCTCGGTGCCGCGATCGGCGTCTACGACGCCTTCCTCGCCCGGCACCCGCAGGCGCGCGGGCGCTCCGCTGTCGCCGCCCAGCGGCTGCTGGCCGTCCGGCAAGAGGCCACCGAGACCGCTCGGCGCGAACTGCAGCGCGAGAGCACGCTCGCGACGCTCCCGGGTGATCCGCAGACCGTCGCCGTCCTGCCGCTCGCGATCAGCGGTGACACGACGTACGCGCCGCTCTCCGTGGGGCTCGCCCAGATGCTCACGTCCGATCTCGCGCTCCTCCGCCGCTTCCGCATGGTCGAGCGGCTCGAGCTGTCGGCGCTCCTCAACGAGATGCACCTGAGCCAGACGGGCCGGGTCGATGCCCGGACGGCGGCGCGGGTGGGCCACCTGGTCCAGGCGGGACGGCTCGTCGACGGGCTTGCCGCACTCTCCGATCCCCGTGCGGTGCGGCTCGAGGCATCGGTCCTGCGCGCGAACGGCGAAGTGACCCAGCCGACCGCGGCGACGGGTCGGCTCCGCGAGCTGCTGCAGCTCGAGAAAGATCTCGTGATCGGTATCGCCGGTCGGCTCGGGTACACCCTCTCCGAGGCCGAGCGGAAGGCGATCCTCGAGAACGGCACGCAGGATCTCACCGCGTTCCTCGCCTACTCGCGCGGTCTCGTGGCGGAGGACGCCGGGGATTACAGCGCGGCGGCGCTGTACTTCGGACAGGCGGTACGCGCCGATCCCAACTTCCAGGCGGCGCGCACGTCGTATCAGGTGACGTCGGCCGCGCCGGCGCTTCAGACGGCGTCGGCGGGTCAGATCCCGACGCTGGCAGCCGAGCAGCCGCCGGGGATCACCAACGTGCTCGACCAGAGCACGCAGGGTGAGCTGGCCGGGACCGTGCTCGATCTCACGCCGACCCAGACCGAACAAACGGTTGCCACCACGCAGGGGCCGCCCATCGTGACACAGACGAACGCCGGCAATCCGCCGCCGCCGTCGGTAACGCCGCCCTCCACGATCACGGGCACGATCCTCATCGTGTTCCACCTGCCATGAGACATCGCCTGCTGGCCGCGGCGCTCGTGTGCTGCGTGGCCCCGCCACTCGCCGCCCAGAGGGTCACGCAGGTGCAGGGCGCCGTGCTGACCGAGAGCTATTCCTTCGATGCGGGGCTGGTCTTCAACAAGATCAGCGAGACCACCGTGCCGGTCGGTCTCACGGCGCAGTTCGGCCGCTCGGTGACGGCGACGCTCTCGACGGGGTACGCCCGCGTATCGCTCACGAGCGCCGACGCGTCGCTCATTCCGAATCAATCGGTGTCGGGCGCGCTCGACACGCAGCTGCGATTGGGTTTCACCGTGGTGCCCGGCCGGCTCATTCTCCTCGCGACGGGCGTACTGCCGACCGGCATCAAGACGGTCCAACAGGAGCAGCTCTCGATTCTCGGCGCGCTCTCGAGTGACGTGATCGGCTTCTCGGCGCCCTCCATCGGGTCCGGTGGCGGTGTCGGCGGCGGGTTCGCCGGTGCCATTCCCCTCGGCGCGTGGGCGCTCGGTCTGGGCGGCACGTACCGGATGCCGCTGGCGTATCAGCCGATCGTCGGCCAGACGGCGAAGCTCAAGCCGGGGGCCGAGGCGCGGCTGCGCGTGGGGCTCGAAGGGCCGCTCGCCCGTACGACGTACGTGCGTCTCGCGGGCATCTTCGCCACGCGCGCGAAGGATCAGGTTGCCTCGCAGCCACAGAATGGCGTCGGGAACCGGTTCATCGGGTACGTCTCGGTCAATCAGGGCCTCGGCTCGGCGGCGCTCACGGTGTACGGTTTCGACGTCTACCGCGCGGCGCCGCAGGTCCAGGCCACGGCGACGGGGGCGGCGATCCTGCCGCGCGGCAATCTCATCGCCGTGGGCTCGCGGCTCGGCATCCCGCTCGGTGTGAACACGCAGCTGGCGCCTCGCGTCGAGTACCGCCATTCGGCGGCCGCGACGGATACGACGGCGAACGCACCGGTCCAGCGTCTGGGCGCCTCGTTCCGCTTCGGGGTCGACGTGCGACAGACCCTCTCGCCGCGGTTCACGGTGGTGTTGCAGGCGGGCGGTGCGACGGGCAGCGTGACGCAGAGCGGGGCGGACGTGAACTTCAGCGGGTACCGTGCGGGGTTGCAGCTCGAGGT
>DATFMZ010000315.1:0-3873 GCA_035266665.1 Gemmatimonadales bacterium
AGCTACGTGCTCGGTCTCGAGGCCCTCGTCGGGCATCTCGCCGCCGGTGGCGCTCGATCGCCGTGAAGTGCGCCGCGCGGCGCTCCTCGGCGTGCTCGAGGCCGAGGGTGTCGACGGGCTGATCGTCACCCACCTCCCCAACGTCCGGTACCTCACGGGCTTCACGGGGAGCGCGGGGGTGGCGGTGGTCCTGCGTACCGCGACGCTCTTTGTCTCCGATTTTCGCTACCGCACCCAGGCCGAGGCCGAGGTCGGGAGCGCCGCGCGGATCGAAATCGTCTCGACCGACGTCTGGCAGCGGTTGTGGAAGCTCCTCCCCGAGTATTCCGGCGTCGAGGTGCTGGGATTCGAGAGCGATGCCGTGACCGTGAAGACGGCCGAACGCTTTGCGGCGGCGGGTTTGAAGACGCGGTTCCGGCCGGTCTCCGGGCTCGTGGAGTCGCTCCGGGCAAAGAAGGATGCCGCGGAGGTGGAAGCGATCCGCGCGGCCGCGACGCTCGCCACCGAGGCGCTCGAAGCCACCTGGCCCATGGTGCGCGTGGGAGTCACCGAGCAAGAGGTGGCGGCGACGCTCGAGGCGGAGCTCCGGCGGCGCGGCAGCGAATGGCACCCCTTCCCAACCATTGTGGCGTCGGGGCCGCGCAGTGCGCTCCCCCACGCGCACACCAGTGCGCGACCGATCGGGGTGGGCGAGTGGCTGCTGGTGGATTTCGGGGCGCAGCTGGATGGGTACTGCGCCGATCTCACGCGAACCGTGGTGGTCGGGGCGCCGGCCGACGAGCGGCAGCAGGCGGTGTACGAGCTCGTCCGTGAGGCCCAGTATCACGCGCGGACGGCCATTCACGCGGGGATGACGGGGAGGGAGGCCGATGCGCTCGCGCGCAATCCGATCACGGCGCGCGGCTTCGGCGATGCCTTCGGGCACTCACTCGGCCACGGCCTCGGGCTCGAGGTACACGAGGCGCCGAGAGTCAGCTCCGCCAGCACGGA
This sequence comes from Gemmatimonadales bacterium, assembly GCA_035266665.1. GTDB lineage: Bacteria > Gemmatimonadota > Gemmatimonadetes > Gemmatimonadales > GWC2-71-9 > DATFMZ01. The sequence goes on from DATFMZ010000315.1 coordinate 991, forward strand.
CCCGCTGCCCGAGGGCGCGGTGGTGACGATCGAACCCGGCGTGTACCTTCCGGGTTGGGGCGGGGTCCGCCTCGAAGACGACGTCCTTCTTGGGCCGGGGGGACCGGTGCTGCTCTCCGACGGCCGAACCGACTTGCGCGAACTCTCTTAGGAGCCTATGGCATCGACCGCCGATTTTCGGAACGGGATGGTGCTGGAGATTGACGGCCAGCTGTTCCAAATTGTCTATTTCCAGCACGTGAAGCCGGGCAAGGGCGGGGCGTTCGTCCGGAGCAAGCTCAAGAACGTCCGGACGGGCGCGGTGCTCGACCGCACCTGGAATGCCGGCGAGCGCGTCACCGAGGTGCGGCTCGAACGCCGGCCCGTGACGTACTCGTATCACGACGGACATCTCTATCACTTCATGGATCAGCAGACCTTCGAGGACATCCCGATCAACACGGACGTCATCGGGGACGATCAACTGAAGTACCTGAAGGAAGGGATGGAGTGCTCCGGGCTGGTGCACGGGGATCAGATGATCCTGGTCGAGCTCCCGTTCTTCGTCGAGCTCGCCGTGAGCCAGACCGATCCCGGCCTCCGGGGCGACACCGCCTCGGGCGCCACCAAGCCCGCGACCCTCGAAACGGGCGCCGTCGTCCAGGTCCCGCTCTTCATCGAGGAGGGCGACACCGTGCGCGTGGACCGTCGCGAAGACAAATACCTCGAGCGTCTATGATCGATCTCGGATTTCTCGAAAAGCTCCTCGACCTGCTCAAGCGCTCCGATGCGCACACCATCGAAGTGCGGAAGTGGACCACCACGATCCGCATCTCGAAGGGTGGGTTCGAGCATGCGGGCGGGCCGGTGACGTATCAGGTCAGCCAGGCTCCGCCTGCCTCTCCTGCCACTCCTGCCACCCTGCCGGGGGGCGGGGAACGATCGGGGGCAGAGGGGCAGGGTGGCAGTGTGGCAGGGGGTGGGGCCAAGAACCTCCTCGAGATCAAATCCCCCATGGTCGGCACCTATTACGCGCAGCCGGAGCCCGGGGCCGAGCCCTATGTGCGCGTGGGCGCCCGCATCAAGTCGGGCCAGACCCTCTGCATCATCGAGGCGATGAAGATCATGAACCCGCTCGACTCCGAAATCGCGGGGGTCGTCCAAGAGATCCTCGTCGAAGATTCCCAGCCCGTTGAGTTCGGACAGGTGCTGTTCAGGGTGGATCCCAATGGCTGAACCGAGCAAGAACGCACCGGCGTTCAATTTCAAGCAGGCGATCACGGAGCTGGTCAAGCGCTCCGGATCGGACCTGCATCTCAAGGTGGGACGTCCGCCGACCATTCGCGTGGCGGGCGACCTCAAGCAGCTCGACCAGCAGGCGCTCAAGCCGGAAGACCTCAAGGCGCTCGCCGAGCAGGTGATGACGCCGCGTCAGGTCAAGGAGTTCGCCGAGCTCAAGGAAGCGGACTTCGCGATCGGCGTGCCGGGCGTGGGCCGGTTCCGGACGAATGTCTTCCAGCAACGTGGCACGCTTAGCTTCGTCTTCCGGTCGATCCCCTACGAGATCCGCTCGATCCACGACCTCAAGCTGCCGCCCGTGCTCGAGAAGATCTCGCTCAAGCCCCGCGGGCTCGTGCTCGTCACCGGGGTTACGGGGTCCGGAAAGTCCACGGCGCTCGCCGCGTTGATCGATCACGTGAATCAGCACCGGCGCTGCAACGTGATCACGATCGAGGACCCGATCGAGTTCCTGCATCGCGACGGGGAGGCCAACATCTCCCAGCGCGAGGTCGGGACCGACACCCTCTCCTTCGAGACGGCGCTCCGGCACATCCTCCGGCAGGATCCCGACGTCATCCTGATCGGTGAGATTCGTGACAAGGTGACGCTCGATACGGCCATGAAAGCGGCCGACACGGGGCACCTCGTCTTCTCGACGCTTCACACGACGGACGCCACGCAGACGATCAACCGGATCATCTCGTTCTTCCCGCCGCACGAACACGACGCGGTGCGGAACCTGCTCTCGACGGCGCTCGAGGCGGTGGTCTCGCTCCGGCTGGTGCCGACCAAGGACGGGAATGACCGTGTCCCCGCGTGCGAGGTGCTGATCAACACCGCGGCGGTGCGCGACAACATCCGCGATCCGGAGAAGGCGCTCGACATCCCGGAACTGATTCGCGAGGGCACCGTGCAGTACGGCATGCAGTCCTTCGATCAGTCGCTCATGCAGTGGTACAAGAGCGGGGCGATCAGCTATGAGAGCGCGCTCTTCTACTCGACCAATCCGAGCGAGTTCGCGCTGCGCGTGAGCGGCATCGAGGGCACATCCGACCGCACCTTCGCCGAGGAGTCGATGGACAGCGGCCAGAAGAAGGCGGGGCCGGACTCCCTGCCGGAAGGCTTCACGCCGTAGCGCCATGTTCAAGAAAGTTCTGATCGCGAACCGTGGGGAGATCGCCCTGCGGGTGATACGGGCGTGTCGCGAGCTTGGGCTCGAGACGGTCGCCGTCTACAGCGAGGCCGACCGCGAATCCCTGCACGTGCGCTTCGCCGACGATGACGTCTGCATCGGGCCGGCGCCGAGCCGGCTCTCCTATCTGCGTATCCCCGCCATCATCGCGGCCGCCGAGATCACCGGCGCCGACGCCATCCATCCCGGCTACGGCTTCCTCGCCGAGAGCGCGGAGTTCGCCGAGACGTGTGCGGCATCCAACGTGGCGTTCATCGGCCCTACGGCCGAGCAGATCCGCCTGATGGGCGACAAGGCGGCGGCCCGGAAGCTCGCGCAGGAGCTCAAGATCCCGGTCGTGCCGGGCTCACCCGGCGCCATCGAGGATCCCGACCGCGCGCTCGAGATCGCGCGCGAGATCGGCTATCCGGTGATCATCAAGGCGGCGGCGG
>DATFMZ010000316.1:0-19480 GCA_035266665.1 Gemmatimonadales bacterium
GATCCCGTCGTCCAGGGCTACGTCGTGAGTGGTGCCGACGGTGGCGAGCTCCTGGTCGTATTTGCCGTACCCGGCGCGCGTCTCACGCCGCAGACCCTCGACGGCCGCACCGTCTATCCCCTCGAGGTCCGCGTCGTCGCCACCCCCGCCGCCGGTCCCCCGGTGACGCTCGATACGCTGCGGCTGTTCGCGACGCCACGTCCGCTCGTCGGCGACCAGGACCTCATCGGCTACGTGGAGGTGCCCGTCTCGCCGGGTCCGCAACAGGCGGGTGTCGTCCTGATCGACCGGACGAGCGGAGCGGGCACGGTCGTGCGGCTCGACTCGGTCAACGTGCCGCCGTTCGCGATGGACTCGCTGACGGTGAGCGACATCGTGCTCGGCGATCCCCATTCCACGCTCCGGTGGCGCGCGGGTGCCGACACGGTGCCGCTCAGCGCGCTCGGCCGGTACGCGTCCGCCGACAGTCTCATGCTGTACTACGAGATCCACGGGCTCCCCGTCGGCCGCGCGTACCGCACCAGGATCGAGATCAAGAAGCAGGGCGGGGGATCGATCTTCGCGAAGATCGGCCGCCTGTTCGGCGGCGGACACAACGGACTATCCATCCGCTACGACGGCGTCTCGCAGAGCCCGGCGATGCGTCGCCAGCAGGTGGTCGGGCTGGGGGGATTGGGGGCTGGAACCTACACCATCACGCTGGTCGTCGACGACCTCGCAAGTCATGTTCACACCGAGCGTTCCGCGCAATTCGACATCCGGTGACGGAAATCCTTGACACTGTAGTGGGCCCTTACAAAGTTGGGATATTGGGAGGGTACACCCGTGTTCTGTCCCCGGTGCGGAACGGAAGTCCCGAACGGCAGTAAGTTCTGTCCTTCGTGCGGTCTCGATCTCGCATCGACGACACCGCTCGGGGCCGAAGGCATGCCGCCCGGTGAGGCCACCGATCGGGACCTCGTGCAACGGGCCCTGAACGACGAGTACCAGATCCTGATGGAGCTCGGGCGCGGCGGGATGGCGATCGTCTTCCAGGCGCGCGATCGGCAGCTCGAGCGCGAAGTCGCCATCAAGGTCCTCCCGTTCTCTCTCGCGTTCGATGCGGAATTCGTCGAGCGGTTCCAGCGCGAGGCGCGGACCGCCGCGCGGCTCGAGCACCCGAACATCATTCCGATCTATCGAGTCGGCCGTTCCGGCCACGTCATCTACTTCGTCATGAAGTTCTTGCGCGGCCTCTCGCTCACCCAGACACTCGACGACCGTCACAAGCTCCCGCCCGACGAGATCCGCGCACTCCTCGTCCAAACGGCGGGTGCGCTCGGCTACGCGCACGCGCACGGGATCGTGCATCGGGATATCAAGCCAGACAATGTGATGTTCGACGAGCTCGGGCACGCGATCGTCACCGACTTCGGCATCGCGAAGGCTGCCTCGGGTACGCGGCTCACCGGGACGGGGATGTCGATCGGGACGCCGCACTACATGAGTCCGGAGCAGGCCCGGGCCCAACGGCTGGATGGCCGGAGTGACATCTACTCGCTGGGCGTGGTCGCCTACCAGTGCCTGGCCGGGCATGTGCCGTTCGACGGGGAGGATGCCTTCGCGATCGGCTACAAGCACATCATGGAGGAGGTTCCGGTGCCGCCGCTGGCCACCGCGGAAGAGGAGGATCTCTTCACGGTGATCCACCGGATGATGGCCAAGAAGCCCGAAGATCGGTTCCAGAGCGCGGAGGAGCTCGTCGGCGCGCTCGGGGGCACGGTCGCCGCACCCCTGCGTCCGTCCAGGCCCCGGGCCTCGGAGGCCGAGGTGCCGACGGTCTCCCTGTCGGCGGTGGACGACGATACCACGGAGCCCCGCCCGGCACCGGCCCGGACGAGCGCGCCGAAGACGCCCGTCACGCCCGACACGCCCCTCCCGCGCACGGCGCCGCGGCGGCCCACGCCCCCACGCAAGAAACGAAGCGGGGTGCTGCTCGGCGCCATCCTGTTGCTGCTCGTCGGGGGAGCGGGGGGCGGCTACTACTATCTCACCCAGGTGCGTGGGGTCGATTTCCGGACCGCGTTCGGCGCCGCGCCAGCCGCTCCGGCGCGCGACTCCGCCGCGGTCGATGCGAACGCGGTCGATTCCGCGGCGGCTGACTCCGCCGCGTCCGATAGCGCGGCGCGAGACACGGCGCCGGTGATGGTGCCCGTCGTGGAGTCCACCAAGGCGGCGGCCGCGCCTCCGGCGGACACGACGTCGTCCCCGTCGTCTCCGCCGGTCGTCCGGCCCGACAGCGGTATCCTGATCGTCACGGGCCTGCCGCGCGGTGGGCGGGTGTACGTGGACGGCACGCCGAGCACCGACACGACCATCGAGCTCGCGTTGGGGGCCCACAGCGTGATGGTCAAGGCCACCGGCTACGTGTCGCTGGCGACCACGGCGCAGATTCCGCGGGGGGACACGGTGCGTGTGCCGGGGGTGCTGGAACGTGTTGCCGTCCACAAGCCGGCCCCTGCCGACACGGCCGTCGCCGCGGCGCCCAAGCCGGTGACGCCGCCCGCGCCCAAGCCGAAGCTCGCGAACAGCTGCACGAAGCCCGGCGCGACGTACAATGCCGACGGGTCGTGCTTCGACACGGCGCCGAGTCAGAGCGGCTCGCCGTTCTTCAAGGTGCCGGCCAACCTGCCCGCCGACGTGCGTATCGTGCTGTGGGTGCAGGTCGGTCGGGATGGCGTCGCGAAGTACGTCGCCCCCGCCGACGCGAACACCGAGCCCGCGCTCCAGCCGCTCGCGCGGGTACACGCCTATAATCAGAGGTACCGTCCGGCGGAGAAGGACGGCCACGCCGTCGACAGCTGGTTCCAGGCGTTCTTCATTTCTCAACACTGACGTCCCGCACCCCCTCCCTATCCGCGATGATTGATCCCACGGCATTCCTCGCTCCCGGAGCCGTCGTGCTCGGCGACGTCTCGATCGGCCGCGACGCGAGCATCTGGTACAATTGCGTCGTGCGCGGTGACATGGCGCCGATCACGATCGGCGACGAAACGAACATTCAGGATCTCACCGTCATGCACGTCGACGACGGGATCCCGTGCACGATCGGCCGGCGGGTGGGGGTCGGCCACCGCGCCATCCTCCACGGCTGCACCGTTGAGGACGAATCGCTGATCGGCATGGGTGCCATTCTCTTGAACGGCGTGCATGTCGGGACGGGCTCGGTCGTCGGCGCGGGCGCCGTGTTGCCGGAAGGGATGCGGGTGCCACCCGGGTCGCTGGTGCTCGGTGTGCCGGGGCGCGTGGTCCGATCGGTGGATGCGGTGCTCACGGCGCGCATTCGCGGCACGTGGCAACACTACGTTGCACAGGCGCGGCGGCACCGCGCGGGCGAGGTGGCGAGACACCCGAATACGGTGCCAGCAGGTTTGTGATGTTGAAGCAGAAACGGGTCGACGGCTCCTAGCGTTTTGCCGGCCTTGCGTGCGCGCGAGGCGATTCCTACCTTGTCCTCCCGCTTCGCGATCTTCGAGTTGTCGGCGAGATCACCTCACGGGTACAATTCAGCAACGCACTCCACTCGCAGCGTGTGACTGGTGAAGGGGGCAGGATGGGCATTTCCGGTGACTCGACGAAGCGCGTGCCGCTCGGGTTGAGCGACAACGCCATCACGGTGCTCAAGCGTCGTTACCTCATCAAAGACGACCACGGGCAACCCGTCGAGGAGCCGGAAGACCTCTTTTGGCGCGTCGCCCGCACCATCGCCGAGCCGGACGCGCGTTACGGCGCGAGCCCGAAGGCCGTGGAGGCGCTCGCGGAGACGTTCTACGAGGTGATGGCGTCCCGCGTCTGGATGCCCAACAGCCCCACATTGATGAATGCGGGCCGGCCGCTGGGCCAGCTCTCCGCCTGCTTCGTGCTCCCGGTGGGGGATGCCCTCTCCAATGGGAAGAGCGGGATCTACGACACCCTCCGCAACATGGCGTTGGTGCATCAGTCCGGTGGCGGGACGGGCTTCTCGTTCTCGCGGCTCAGGCCCAAGAACGACGTGGTGCGCTCGACGATGGGCGTCGCCTCCGGTCCCGTCTCCTTCATGTCGCTCTACGACGCCTCGACGGACGTGGTCAAGCAGGGCGGCACCCGGCGCGGCGCGAACATGGGCATCCTGCGGGTCGACCACCCCGACATTCTGGACTTCGTGACCTGCAAGGACGACACGACCAAGATCACGAACTTCAACATCTCGGTCGCCGTCACCGACGCGTTCATGGACGCGGTCCGCACCGGCTCGACCTACGATCTCATCCACCCCCGCTCCCAGGAAGTGGTCGGTCAGCTCGATGCCCGCGAGGTCTTCGGCAAGATCATCCACGGCGCGTGGAAGACCGGTGAACCCGGCGTCTTCTTCATCGATCAGGCCAACCGCTATAACCCCGTCCCGCGGCTTGGGAGCTACGAGGCTACCAACCCCTGCGGCGAGCAGCCCCTGCTGCCGTACGACGTGTGCAACCTCGGCTCGATCAACGTGGGGGCGTTCGTGGTGGACGGCGCCATGGACTGGGAGGGCCTGCGGCGCACGGTGCACCTCTGCACGCACTTCCTCGACAACGTCATCGACGCCAACAAGTATCCGCTCGACGAGATCACCGCGCTGGCGCGTCAGATCCGGCGCATCGGCCTCGGCATCATGGGGTGGGCGGACGCGCTCGTGCGCCTCGGCATCCCCTACGACTCGCCCGAGGCCGTGGACTTCGGCCGGAAGCTGATGGCGTTCGTGGACGACGAAGCCAAGGTCGAAAGCGAGCGGCTCGCGTCGCAGCGCGGCGTCTTCCCCGCCTGGACCGAGAGCATCTGGGGGCCGGACGAGACGGCGGCGCGGGATGCCGAGGGCAAGCGCATTCGGCCGATGCGGAAGCTGCGCAACTGCAACCTGACCACCGTCGCTCCCACCGGTACCATCTCGATCATCGCGGGATGTTCCTCGGGGATCGAGCCGCTCTTCGCCGTGGCGTTCATGCGGAATCAGGCCGGCGTGCTGATGCCCGACGTGAACGCGGATTTCGTCGCGCTCGCGCGGGCCGAGGGCTGGTACTCCGAGCAGCTGATGCAGCGCATCGCCGAAGAAGGGCACATCCACTTCGACGAGGTACCGGCGAAGTGGCAGCGGGTGTTCGTGACCGCGCACGACGTCACCCCGGAGTGGCACATCCGGATGCAGGCGGCGTTCCAGGAGTTCACCGACAGCGCGATCAGCAAGACGTGCAACTTCCCCCACGCCGCCACGGAAGACGACGTGCGCCAGATCTACGAGCTGGCGTATGCGCTTCGCTGCAAGGGCGTCACGGTCTATCGGGACGGCAGCCGCGAGATGCAGGTGCTCTCCACGGGAACCACGGCCAAGAAGGTGCAGGCCGAGTCGGGCGGGACCGTGGCGCGGGATGGGTCGGCCGATCTCAAGGCGACAATCGCCGAGCTCGAAGCCGAGCTCGGCCGCACCCGGAGGCAGCTGCACGAGGTCGAGTCCGAGAACCTGCAGCGGCGCGCGAAGCGCTCGCGGCCGGAGCTCCTGAAGGGCTCCACACGGCGCGTCGATACGCCGCTCGGCACGCTCTACGTGACCATCACGGAGGACGACCGCGGTCAGCCGTTCGAGATGTTCATGAGCCTCGGGAAGGCCGGCGGCGCCCTCATGGCCGACGTCGAGGCGATCGGCCGGCTGATCTCGCTGGCGCTCCGCTCCGGCATCCCGATCCAGGAGATCCACCGGCAGCTCCGCGGCATCTCCTCCGATCGGGTCACCGGGCTCGGGCCCAACAAGGTGCTGTCCGTCCCGGATGCCATCGGCATCGCGATCGAGCGCTGGCTGCACGATAAGCAGGGCGTGCAGCAGGATCTCCTCGACGCGGGCGCCTCCGCCGCCGACGCGGTCGCCGCGGTGCACGGGCCGGCGGCCGGCCCGGAGGGTGAGCTGCTCGAGCTCGTCGCCTCGAACGCCGAGCAACACGCCGGGGCGTGCCCGGACTGTGGCTCACAGCTCGAGTACGCAGAAGGCTGCGTGAAGTGTCACGTGTGCGGCTTCAGTGAATGCGGGTGATCTGAGCGAAGCGAGCGCAGCGAAGCAGCACGGCAGAACAAGGGCGCGCCCGTCGGCGCGCCCTTTCTGCGTCGAGGATCAGCGGTGCTCGCGCGTCGGGCGGAAGTCCCGGGTCACGTCCTGGACGATCGGGTTCACTAGCTCCCCGTACGCGCGGTCGGGCTCGCGCGCGTTGAATGCGATGTGACTGCCGGCGATGGTGACGAAGCCCACGGGTGCGCTGTGCGTGGAGGACGCGTTCCAGAGCGACGCTCCGGTCTCGACGTCGACCATCCGGGTCACGAGCGTCCCGGTGACGTTCGCCGAGACGCCCACGTACCCAACCCGCGGTACGACACGCAGATTCGGGCGGACGTTCGAGAGCGTCAGCTGGCCCACGATGAGCGTCCGAATGTGGTACTTGGCTCCGAGGGCCTTGAGCGCGTCGAAATCGAAGGAGTCCGCCCCGATCGCTCGGAGCGCATCGTCGCGGGTGCCGATCTCGACGATCGGAATTGTACCCTGACCCCGGCGAATCATCTCGAGAAATCGCTCGGTGGTGTAGTGAGCGAGGACACCCTCGCTCGAGGACGTGAAGTCGATGATGCCGAGCGTCGCGAGGGGGGCCAGGTCAACGCGGGGCGGCACCAGGACCGTCCGCCCGCATCCGAGTGCCGCCGCCGCCGCCGCCACGCCGATCCAGCGGGTGCGAAACATCGTCCGCTCCGGGCTCGTGCCCCGCTGCCGCCCCGCTCGACGAGCTCGAGCGGGTGTGCGCGGGGCGCTGGTCGATCCCTTCAAGTATTGTATCTTTTGTCCGATACGCAATCGCCGACAGGCGGCGGGGTCTCGAACCGCGGAGTGATGCCGATGGACCAGCCGAAAGGGCCGAAGCGCTGGGCACGCGTCCGGCGCGCTGGGGCGCATGGGTTGCGTCGCGGAGCATGGTACGCGGTGGTGAATGACTCGAAGCCGGGTCTCGTCTTCCTCGACGTGCACAAGCGGAACGTCGTGGTGGACCGCAGCCTGCTCGAGTTCAGCGACCACAAGCCCGACCGCTGGAGCGTGGTGGTCCGGAAGCCCGAGGAGGCGCATTCCAAGCGGGCCGCCGACGCGCGTTTCGACACGACCTACGGCGTTTGCCCGAATTGTCGACGCCGATCGAACCTCCCGTCCGAGGGCGGGTCACACGTCTGCGCGGCGTGCGGCGGGCGGTTCGGCATCGATTGGGACAATCCCTGTTGAGTCCGTCTAACCGGCGAGCTCCACGAGGTCGCCCGGCGCGAGAATGACCTCCGCCGCTGCGCCCGGCATCGGCACGATGCCGCAGTAGAAGCCCCGGGTGCCGCCGTCCAGGAACTGAAGCGTCGCCTTGAGCGTCGCCGAGTCGACGCGCATCCCGCCAAGCGCATAGCCACTGAACGGCTTACAGGGTCGGGCAATCGTCACCGACCCGAGACGGCATTTCACGCGCCCGTCGCCGGCCCGCACGACGAATCCCTCGGCGGCCGCGTCGATCCCGATCGGGCGGCCGGACTCCACGATGACGTTCTCTCCCGCGCAGCCAAGCGTCATGTGCGGGCCGTAGCGTGACCGCATGGCGTCGTAGTGCGCCGTGAACCCGATCGAGATGCCGTTCGCCCCGCCGTCATTGCGAGACTCGGGATGACCGCGATGATGGACGTCCAGGATCTCACCGTCGGCGGTGAGACCGGTGACGCCGTCGGCGCTCGCCCGAAGCGCAGGGACCGCGAGGAGGGGGGCGGTCACGTACGTGCGGTTCGGCTTCTCGCCCATCTTGAGCGGCGAGCGCTGCACTTGTAGACGACGGATCTCCCCAATGAGCGTTGGCATGGTCGGAACATAACGCCGCCCCGCCGACGGCGGCGCCTCCCCCGGCGGGTACCCGCCCTTATATTTGCCTCATGCCCACCGCTCGTCGCGAGACGGTCACCACCTGGGTCGGTGACGTGCCCGTCGGTTCCGCGCATCCGATTGTCGTGCAGTCGATGACGAACACTGACACGGCCGATGCCGCCGCGACGGCCGCGCAGGTTCGCGCGCTCGTCGAGGCCGGGAGCGAGCTCGTGCGCGTCACCGTGAACAACGACGCGGCTGCGGCGGCCGTCCCCGAGATCCTCGCCCGGCTCGCCGACCTCGGGGTGCAGGTGCCCCTCATCGGCGATTTCCACTATAACGGCCATCTCCTCCTCCCCAAGTACCCCGCGTGCGCCGCGGGACTTGCCAAGTATCGCATCAACCCCGGGAACGTCGGCGGCAAGCGCCGGGACGAGCACTTCCGGACGATCATCGAGGTCGCGCTCGAGCATGAAAAGCCCGTGCGCATCGGCGTGAACTGGGGATCGCTCGACAAGGCACTCCTCACGGAGATGATGGACGAGAACGCACGGAGCGCGAACCCGGCGGACGCGCGGGACGTGATGATCGAAGCGATGCTCGAGAGCGCATTGCGCTCCGCCGCGCTGGCCGAGGAGGTGGGACTCGGCCATGATCGGATCATCCTCTCCGCCAAGATCTCGCGGGTGCACGATCTGGTGGATGTCTATCGCCGTCTCGCCGGACGGTGCGACTACCCGCTGCATCTCGGACTCACCGAGGCGGGAATGGGCTCGAAAGGGATCGTCGCGAGTGCGGCGGGGCTCGCCCTTCTCCTTGCCGACGGTATCGGCGACACCATCCGCGTCTCGCTCACGCCTCGCCCCGGCGGAGATCGGGCGGAGGAAGTCCGCATCGCGCAGCAGATCCTCCAATCGCTCGACATGCGGAGCTTCACCCCGCAGGTCACGGCCTGTCCCGGCTGCGGGCGGACGACGAGCACCCTCTTCCAGGAGATGGCCGAGGAGATCCAGGGGTACCTACAGCGGCAGATGCCCGTCTGGCGCGAGAGCCATCCCGGGATCGAGACGCTGAAGGTGGCCGTCATGGGTTGTGTCGTGAATGGGCCGGGGGAGTCGAAACACGCGGATATCGGCATCTCGCTCCCGGGGACCGCCGAGGCGCCCAGGGCACCGGTCTATGTGGATGGTGAGTTGTTCATGACGCTCAAGGGTGAGACGATCGTGGCCGAATTCATCGACATCCTGAACGACTACGTCGCGCGCCGATACCAGCGGAGCGGGATCCCAGCGGTCTGAACCACCGACCGAGATTGGCACCATGGGGAAAAGTTCACCCGATGATCCACACCCCTTCCACACCGCGTTACCCCTACGAGCCCAGGGTTCCGAGCGGAAATCGGGCCTTTCCACCTTTCCGCACGGCGGGAGAATCCACACGCCCCGCTATTCCACGCGGATCGGGCGGTGGGTCCTTGTCGGGTTGGTGGCGGGACTCGCCGGCGTCGGCGCGTGCGACCACACGCAACCGTTCGGTATAGGTGTGCCGTCCGCGGCGGCCCCGTTCGATACGGCGGTGCCGCAGCAGCTGACCTACAATCCGGGCCTGGACACGACCCCTGCGTTCGGCGACTCGTTCATCGTCTACAGTCGGACGACGCCCGACCGGACCGACGATGACGCCTGTCTGGCGTTTCTCCCCATCACGGGGGGCACGCTGATCCGCGAGGAATGCCCCGGTGGGCCCACGCCCGACGGCGTGCGGGAGCAGTGGCTCTCACCGGCCGTCTCGCCGGACGGGCAGAAGATCGCCTTCGTGCGGCTGATCGGGCAGAGTGGCGGGATCGAGCGGCAGCTCGTCGTGGCACCCGCCGACAGCTTGAACCAGTACGCGGTGCTGATCAACGGGGTGTTTCCCAACACCGACTCGACCTTCGTCAACGGGTACCGGCATCTCTCGTGGCATACCGACGACAGCGTCCGCTTTCTGGGCGTCTCGATCTCGGGGCAGGATAGCGTCGTACCGCGCGGGATCTTCGCGGTGCCGATCTCCGGCGGGGCACCGGTTCAGGTGCCGGGCATCGTGCCGTGGACCAGTTACGTCACGACCGGAACGGGTGGGATCTGGTACGTACCGTATCCCGACACGACATTCGTGATGAGCGTCCCACCGAATGGCGGCATGCCGACGCTCCTGATGGATACGAAGATGAAGATCCTGGACCTGGCGGAGGCGGGCGGTTACGTGATCGCGACTCTGAACGTTCCCGTGGCGCCGGACGCGCCTCCGGGCACCCTGCCCGGTCAGGGCGTGTTCCGGTTTGATTCCGCGACGGGGGCGCCGCTCAGCCCGCCGCTGTGGCCGGCGGTGAACACGAATATCGTGGGGCAGGCGGCGGGAACCTTCGTGCTGATGGTCGCCCCCGAAGGTGGCAGCATCAATGTCTGGCGGACGAGTTGGTAGGGTGGCGTTCCCGCTGACGATACGGTGACGTTCGCGGCGACGTTTCGGATGTTCTCGAGGATCGAGGTGGTGTGATGCAGCGAGCTTTGTTCGGTGGTTGGATTCTGGCATTTGCCACGCTCGGCGTCACGCCGCTCGCGGCGCAGTCCGACAACGCCGTGCGCGGCACGGTGACCGACGCCGCGACCGATGCGCCCATTGCGGGCGCCGTGGTGACCCTCATGCCGGGCGGCTTCGGTGCCGTGACGGATGCGCATGGTGCCTACCTCGTGCGGCAGGTACGTGCGGGCGTGTATCGGGTGAGCGTTCGGGCGATCGGGTACACGCCGCTCGAGAAGGACAGCGTGCAAGTGAGCGGCAACACCACGGTGGTGATCGACTTCAAGCTGCAGCGTCCGAAGGTGACGCTGCCCGGCATCGTCGTGGAGGGGCAGGTCGACAGGGTGCTCAACCCGCGGGTGGTCGCGACCACACAGGCGATCACCGGCGAGGAGCTCCGCAATCTCCCCGTGACGACGCTTCAGGAAGCCGTCCAATTGCAGGCGGGGGTGGTGGGCAATTCCTTCCGCGGCGGCCGCGTCGGCGAGCAGCTCCTGATCGTGGACGGCTTGGGCGTCAAGAACCAGCTCGACGCGGCGAGTGGACAACTCGGTCTGCAGATTCCGACCGCGGCGCTCGAGGAAGCCGACGTCATCACGAACGGGTTCTCCGCGCAATACGGCCAGGCGCTCTCAGGCATGATCAACGTGGTCACGCGCGACGGCCCGGAGCACCTCGCCGCGAGCGTGGACTACGAGACCGACCGGCCGATGGGGAACGGAGCGTACGTCGGTCTCGATCGCGTGGTGACGACCGTCGGCGGGCCCCTATTCGGCGGCATCCGCTTCCTCACGGTGCTCGATGCCCAGGGCCGGATCGACGATGCTCCGGTCAACGCCCCGGCACCGACCGACACGCTCGATCCGCGGTTCGCGGAGCCGTGGATCCTTCCGCACGCCGCGGGGGAGCAATACAACGTGTTCGGCAAGCTGACCATTCCCCTCGGCGCGCGGAACACGCTGCGGGTGATGGGCGTCGGCTCGCTCCATCAGCAACTGCTCTTCGACCCGCAACTCAAGTACGCGTTGAACGCCGCACCCGGACAATCGCTCAGCGGGAAGCTCGCCCTCGCGCACTTCCAGCACAGGTCACGCCCCGACTCGGCCAACGCGACGATCGTCGATTTTCGCTTGGGGTATTTCGACAAGTCGGCGATCCGCGCGCCGCTGCTGAGCCAACCCGACTACCGTTTCGGCGCCTTCACGTTCTCCGGGCTCGATTTCGCCGGCGCGAGCATGGCGGAAACGCAGGATTCGGTGGCTGCGCTCAACCCGATCCCGGGATTCGGCACACCGTACCTCGCTGCCGCCACGCCCTGGGGAGTCCCGGCGTTCTTCACCACCGCGTCCACCCGGTCGGATCTCGTCTGGAACCGTTTCCGCGAGGGCCGTGCGCGACTCGATCTCTTCTTCGGGCGCGGGCCGTCGGCCGACTTCCGGGTGGGCGGAGAGTACGTCCGTCAGCGGGTCCAGACGTTCTCCCGCCTCCAGGCGTACCTCCCCGTCGGCGACAGCGTGTTGGCCCCCGCGGTGTCGTCGTTCTCGCCGTTCTCGGCCGCGGGATACGGCGAGTGGACGGAGCGCATGAGCGATCTCACCCTGGTCCTCGGGGTCCGCGTGGACGCGTTCAGCGGCCGTGCGGACACGGGCACCGCCGCGCTCGGCGGCACGAAGATCGCCGTGAGTCCGCGGTTCGGCATCTCGACCACACTCCCGAACGCCACGGTGACCGCGACGTTCGGACGGTTCGCCCAGGCGCCCGACTTCCAGTACCTCGTGAACGCGGCATTCGACGACACGCTCCGCACCGGACGCACGCGGCGAGGCAATCCCAACCTGGGGTTCGAGACGAGCACGCAGTACGAGCTGCGGGTGCGGTATCGGACCGCACCGCGCACGGTGTTGACCACCGGCGTATACGTCAAACGCCTCGACGGCCTCGTCGCGTCCGTGCCGGTAGGCCTGAACCCGGACAGCGCGATCTTCGGGAACGTCGACTATGGCGACGTGCGCGGCGTGGACTTCACGCTGGAACAGGAATTCACCGGTATCGTGGGGGCGCGCGTGACGTACGTGCTGCAGTCGGCCACGGCGACCGCGACGAACGCGCTCGACTTCTTCCGCCGTCTGCGGATCAGCCCGGTTGGTGACACGGTCTACCCCGCGAACATCTCCTTCCCGTTAGACTACGACCGGCGCCATTCGGTGACCGCCGTGGTCCAGGCCCGGACACCGGCCACCGCGCGCCCCGCCGTGCGAGACTTTCGCGGAAGCCTCGTGCTGCAATGGGGATCCGGTCTGCCGTATTCCCCCACGAACTTCGCCGGCGATTCCCTGACCGGTTTGCCGAACAGCAAGCGGATGCCGGCGGAGTGGACTCTCGATGCCCGTCTGTCGCGGAACCTGACCCTGTTCGGGATGGGAGCCCAGTTCTATGTCGACGTGCGCAATCTGACCAACCGCCAGAACGTGGTCGCCGTGCGTCGCGACACGGGGAGTCCGCAGGCGGGCGATGCGCAGATCCTCCAGCTCGCACAGGACGCATACGCCGCGCACCCGGAGGCGATTCCCTACGAGTCGCCGCGTTATCGGCGGTGGGCCGATCTGAACGACGACGGGCTCATCTCCGGGCTGAACGAATTGTTGCCCCTGTATGAACGTGCCGCGCAGGACTTCCTGCAGCCGCTCTTCGCGTATGGCCCGCCGCGTCTCGTGCGGCTGGGCGTCTCCTTCGATTTCTGACGCTTCATATCACAGAGAGGTTCATGACGTACGACGCCCGTTTTCGCCGCACGAAGATCGTTGCCACGATCGGCCCCGCCTCCGCCACCCCCGAGGTCCTCGGGGCCATGATCGACGCCGGCGTGAACGTCGTCCGCGTCAACAGCTCGCACGGAACCCCTGACGTCCGGGTCGGCTGGATGCGGCTGATCCGGGATGTTGCCCAGGCGAAGGGGCGCCACGTGGCGATTCTCGTGGATCTCCAGGGTCCGCGGATTCGCGTCGGTGCGCTGGCGTCGCCGCGGATGCTGGAAACCGGTGCCGACGTGGTCTTCGCCCCCGAAGCCGAGGCGACGGGAGACGAGATCCCGACTACCTACGCCGATCTGGCGAATGACGTCGTACCCGGCAAACGAATCCTGCTCGACGACGGGCTGCTCGCGGTGGAGGTGGAGGGCACGCGCGGATCGCGCGTCGACGGACGCGTCGTCTACGGCGGCGAGCTCAAGGGCCAGAAGGGGATCAACCTCCCCGGGATCCGGGTCAGCGCGCCCGCGGTCACCGAGAAGGACCGGGAGGACGTGGCCCGTGCCGTCGCCGAGGGGGTGGATTACATCGGCATCTCGTTCGTGAGCGAGGCCGAGGAGGTCGCGGCGCTCCGTCGGCTCGTACCCGCGACGACGCGGCTCGTCGCGAAGATCGAACGCGCGGCCGCCCTCGAGAGCCTCGATGCCATCGTCGACGCCGCCGACGCGGTCATGGTGGCGCGCGGCGACCTCGGTGTGGAGCTGCCGTTCGAGGAAGTCCCGCTCGCGCAGAAGCATCTCATCCGGCTCGCGAACCGCCGCGGCCGCCCCGTGATCACGGCCACCCAGATGCTCGAGTCGATGATCGAGCATCCGCGACCGACGCGCGCCGAGGCCTCCGACGTCGCCAACGCCATTCTCGACGGTACCGACGCGGTGATGCTGTCCGCGGAGACCGCCGTGGGGGCGTATCCGGTGCGTGCGGTGGAGGCGATGGCCCGCATCATCGGCGAGATCGAGCGCTCGGTGCTCGCGCACGACGTCGAGGCGCAGCCGGGCCGGAGCGAACCGCGCGCGGGCCAGGAAGGGATCAACGTCGAGGACGCGATCGCGGTCGCCACGACCGCGGCGGCGGAGTTGCTGCGCGTCCCGGTCGTCGTGTGCTTCACGCGCAGCGGGTTCACGCCGCGCAAGGTCTCGGCGTACCGCCCGCGCGTGCCGATCGTGGGACTCTCGACCGAGCTCGCCACCTGTCGCCAGCTCGCTCTGGTCTGGGGCGTGATGCCGGAGCTCGCCGACCGGGTGCCCGATTACAACGCGATGCTCGATATCGCGCGCGATGCACTGCTCCAACGCGGATACGCGAAGGCCGGTGACCTGATCGCGGTCACGGCCGGCGTGCCGTTCGACGTCCCGGGGACGACCAATCTGCTGAAGGTCGAGGTCGTCTGACGTGGAGCTCACCATCCTGGGATCCGGCACCTCGTTCGGGGTGCCGCAGGTGGGGTGCGACTGCGCGGTCTGCCGCTCGGAGGACCCGCGCGACCGGCGCACCCGCGTCTCCGCGCTGGTGGACACGGACGCCGGCACCCGCATCCTGATCGACACGCCGCCGGAGCTTCGGCTCCAGCTCCTCCACGCGGGCGTCTCGGCGGTGGACGCGGTGCTCTACACGCACGATCACGCCGATCACGTCCACGGCATCGACGACCTTCGGGCCGTGTCGGTGCGTCACGGCAAGCTGCCGATCTACGGTCCGGCGGAGGTGCTGGAGCGCCTCACGGGACGCTTTCCATACATCTTCGACGCCGCGGTCCGGCCCCCGCGGGGGACGTCGAAGCCGGAGCTCGTCCCCCATCCGCTCGAGGCCGGCGTCCCGACCATGATCGCCGGATGCGAGGTTCTCCCTCTCGCCTTTGCGCACGGGGCCATGCGGGTCTTCGGCTACCGCCTGGGCGAGATCGCGTACGTCACCGACGTGAAGACGGTGGATGACGAGGCGATTGCACGGCTGCGCGGCGTCCGCGTGCTGGTGCTCAACGCGCTCTTCGAGAAGCCCCATCCCACGCACCTCTCCATCCCCGAGGCCATCGAGGTCGCGCGGGCGATCGGGGCGGAGCGGACCCTGCTCACCCATCTCACCCATCGCACGGCCCACGCCGATCTGGCCGCCCGCCTCCCCGCCGGGATCGAACCCGCGTACGACGGACTGCACATCGCGTTTTGACGCTCCCTCGGGCCCCGGGTAGATTTCGCGAAGGACAACGAATCACCTTCGCGGAGGACTCGGATGGAATTGGCGCTGCGCAATGCGCTTGAAGTCATGGAAGGGGCGGTTCGCTACGACGCAGGACGCGTCCGACTGGTGAATCGGGACGCGCTCGGGAGCGCGGCGCTCGACCGGCTGGTGCGGATGGCCGTATTCGGCGAGACCGAGGACGCGCGCGATGCCGCGCGCTGGTTGGTCTGGGAGCTTTCGCAGGAGGCCGGATGCCCGGCCGCGTCCATTCACGATCTCTACCAGGCCATGGGCCGCGGGGAGGTGCACGGTTTCACCGTGCCCGCCATGAACCTGCGCGTCATGGCCTACGACGCGGCGCGTGCGGTGTTCCGTGCGGCGTTGGCCCGCGACGCGGGCGCGTTGATCTTCGAGATCGCCCGCAGCGAGATGGCGTACACCGACCAGCGTCCCGCCGAGTACGTCACCGTCGTGCTCGGGGCCGCGCTGCGGGAAGGATTCCGCGGGCCGGTGTTCATCCAGGGTGACCACTTCCAGGTCAACGCCAAGAAGTACGCCGCGGACCCGGAGCAGGAGCTCGACGCGATCCGCGCGCTGATCGACGAAGCGGTGCCGGCGGGCTTCTTCAACATCGACATCGACACCTCGACGCTCGTCGACCTCACGCCCAAGACGCTCGACGAGCAGCAGCACGCCAATTACTCGCGTGCCGCCGAGCTGACCGCGCACGTCCGGGCGCGCGAGCCCGAGGGCGTGACCATTTCGGTGGGCGGCGAAATTGGGGAGGTGGGGGGCAAGAACAGCACGGTCGAAGAGCTCACGGCGTTCATGGACGGGTACAATCGTTCGCTCCGTAAGATCGATCCGGCGCTCGCGGGCCTCAGCAAGATCTCCGTTCAGACCGGGACGTCGCACGGCGGGGTCGTGCTTCCCGACGGCTCGATCGCCGAGGTGAAGCTCGACCTCAAGGCGCTCAAGGCGCTCTCGGCGGCCGCACGACAGCAGTACGGGCTCGGCGGCGCGGTCCAACACGGGGCGTCGACGCTTCCGGAGAACGCCTTTGGGAATTTCCCGACGCACGATGCCTGTGAGATCCACCTCGCCACCGCGTTCCAGAACATCGTCTTCGATCACGAGGCGCTCCCCGACGCGTTCCGTGCGGAGCTGCGGGCATGGGTGCTCGAGCACTGCGCGGGCGAGCGGAAGGCGTCGGATTCGGACGAGCAGTTCTACTACAAGTCGCGGAAGAAAGCGATCGGGCCCCACAAGCGGCAATTCTGGGATCTGCCCGACGCGGCCAAGGGCCCGATTTGCGACGCGCTCGAGACGCGGTTCGGGTTTCTCTTCGATCAGCTCAAGATCGCCAACACGAAGGCGGTAGTCGCCGAGCATGTGCGCGCGACGACGATCCGTCATGCGGAACCTCAGGCGATTGGCGTCGCCGCTCCGGATGACGCCGACGCCGGCGAGTAGGATGTCAGGAGGCATCATGGCAGAGGGTAACGAAGATCGGGCGGTGGTCATCGTCGAACGATCGAACGGATTGGGCACGTTCTTTTTTGGATTGGCGCTGGGCGCCGGCATGGCCCTGCTCCTCGCGCCCCACAGCGGCGAAGAGACGCGGCGTCTCCTCCAAGACCGGGCGCGCCGTGCCCGCGAAGTCGCCGAGGACAAGCTCGACGAGCTGCAGGACGTCGTCGAGGACGGCTACGAGCGGACGAAGGCCAGCATCGAGGAAGGGTTGGCCTCCGCGCGGAAGCGGATGTCGGACAAGCGTGAGGGTGCGCGCCACGCGGTGGACGCTGGACGGGCCGCCGTCCGCTCCGCGCGCGACGAGCTCGAGCGGCGGCTCGCCGAGAGTCGCACCGACCGCGCGCCCGCGGCAGACGAGGACGACGCATAGGCGCGACGGAGACGGGGCCGTCGGAGATCCGTCCGGCGGCGCCCCGGCGTGGGTGGGCTTTTTCTTTCTCGGGGTTCCTGCGTCGGGTCCTGGTGGCTGCCTACGAGGACAACATCACCTTCCTCGCGAGTGGCCTCACCTTCGACGGGCTCCTGTGGCTGTTGCCGTTGGTGCTGGTCGCGCTCGCCGTCTTCGGGTACATCGTGGGGGGCGGCGGTGATACCGTCGCCAGCGTGCATCAGTTGTTTGACCGATTCCTGCCGGCCGGCACGGCGGGTGGGCCCAACGATCCGTTCACGGCGATCGAAGGGGCGATCGCACGCGTGGTCGCGAGCCGTGTGCCGCTCCTGGTCTACGGCCTCCCCGCGTTTCTCTGGTTCTCGATGCGGCTCTTCGGGTCCGTCCGCGCCGCCCTGAACGACGTCTTCGATACCGAAGAGACCCGGGGTTGGATCGCGGGGAAACTCCTCGACATGCTGCTCGGCATCGCGTGCGCCGTACTGGTCATCGCCAACACCACCGTCTCGTTCGTCGTCATCAGTGCGCCCTGGATCGGCCGGCTTCTTGCCGGTCTGTCGGCCTACGGCTTCGCGCTCGCCGCGTTCTTCGTCGTGTACAAGGTGGCGCCGAGCCGCCGGGTGCCGTGGGACACGGCGCTGATCGCCTCCGTGGTCTCGGCGCTCGCGTTCGAGATCGCGAAACGGCTCTTCGCGATCTACCTGGATCAGTTCGCGACGATCGATCGGGCGCTTTCGAACACGAACGTGATCGCCTTGTTGCTCTTCGTCCTCTGGGTGTACTACACGTGCGTCGTCTTCCTGGCGGGAGGTGAAGTGGCCGAGACCTACGAGCTCGCGCGGCGTCAACGGGAACAGCGGGCCATTCTCACATGACCGCGCCGATCGATCTCCGCAGCGACACGGTGACGCGGCCGTCCCCGGCGATGCGGCGTGTCATGGCGGACGCCGAGGTCGGCGACGACGTGCTGGACGGCGATCCCACGACGCGTCGGCTCGAGGCGCGAGTGACGGAGCTGCTCGGGAAGGAGGCGGCCCTCTTCTTTCCGTCGGGAACCCAGGCGAATCAGACGGCCATCGGCCTCCTCGTGCCGCGCGGCGCGGAGCTGGTGCTCGAGGCGAGCGCGCACCTGATCCTGTACGAGATGGGGGCCGTGGCCGCGCTCTGGGGCGCGCAGACCCGGCCCGTCGCCGCGCCGGCGGGCGACGGCCGCCTCACCCCCGAGGCGATCCGCACGGTGATGCGCCCGCGCTCCCGCTTCGCTTCCTACACGGCGGCGCTTGCCGTGGAGAACACCCACAACGCGGCGGGCGGGGCGGTGCTCCCGCTCGAGACGATGGGGGCCATTCGGCGGCTCGCGGACGACCATCAGCTGCCCGTGCATCTGGACGGAGCGCGCCTCTGGAACGCGGCGGCGGCGCTCGGGGTGGAGCCGGCGGCCGTCGCGGCCGACGCGACGACGGTGATGGTGAGTCTCAGCAAGGGGCTCGGCTGCCCGGTGGGATCGTGCCTCGCGGGACCCCAGGATTTGATGGCGGAGGCGTGGACGCTCCGCAAGCGGCTCGGGGGTGGGATGCGGCAGTCGGGGATTCTGGCCGCCGCGGGGCTCTTCGCGCTGGAGCAGAACCTCGGACGGATCGCGGACGATCACGCCGCGGCGCGCGCGCTCGCCGACGGCCTCGCGGGCCATCCCGCCGCGCGCGTGATTCCGCCTGAGACGAACATCGTGATGATCGATCTGCTCCGTGGGACCGCGGACATCGTGATTCCGCGCCTCGCGGACGCGGGCGTCCTCGTGGTGCCCTTCGGGCCGACCCGTCTGCGCGCGGTCACGCATCTCGACGTGACGCTCGCGCAGTGCCGGCGCGCCGCGACGATCATCGGCGAGGTGCTGGAGCGGGAGACGTGAGACGTGAGACGGGAGACGGGAGACGCGAGACGTGGGATGGGCCGCCCTGCCGCATCTGCCGCAGGGTGGTGGCCGGGGGGCTCGGTGGCTAGCTTTCGTCCGCCCCAGGTCCGGAGGGCGCGCGCGCGCGAACCGCGTCAGGACCGTGAAGGTAGCAGCGCTAAGCGATGTTTCGTGTCGCTCCGGGGTGC
>DATFMZ010000317.1:0-9167 GCA_035266665.1 Gemmatimonadales bacterium
GGACGGTCTTCGAGATTCTGCACCGCCAGCCGCGCGATCTCCTGCAACAGGAGTTCGATCAGGTCTTCAAGACCGGCCGGATCGAGGAGGTCGAGGTCGCGACGCACACCGGCGGCGAGCCGCACTACTACCGGATCACGAAGATCCCGATGCGCGTCGAAGGGGACGAGGTCACCCACGTCATCACGATCGGCGAGGACATCACCCAGGGGCGCCTCGTACAGCAGCAGATTTCGCAGACGGAAAAGCTCGCGGCCATGGGACAGCTCGCCGCGGGCGTCATGCACGAGATCAACAACCCGCTCGCCACGATCGGTGCCTGCATCGAGGCGCTCACCGGCCGCCTGCCGTCCCTCGCGCCCGCCGTGCGCCAGAACTTCCGCGAGTACCTCGGCATCATCGATTCGGAGGTCGAGCGCTGCAAGTCGATCGTGGACGGCCTGCTCGACTTCTCTCGGCCGAAGTCCCGCGCCAAGTCCGAGGCCGATCCCAATCAGCTCGTGGAGGATGCGCTCTACCTCGTGAAGTATCACGAGCGCTTCAACAAGATCCGCGTGTTGCGGGAGTTCGCGGAGGGACTGCCCCGCATCCCGGCCAACGCCGAGCAGCTCATCCAGGTCTTCCTCGACCTGATGCTGAATGCCGTGGACGCGATGGACGGGGACGGGACGCTCACGGTGCGAACGCTCCGAAACCCCGACCGCGCGGATGAGGTGATGGTGGAGATTCAGGATACGGGGATGGGGATCCCGCGCGAGGACGTGGCCAAGATCTTCGAGCCGTTCTTCACCACCAAGGCACCGGGACGCGGTACCGGGCTCGGTCTCTCGATCTCCTACAGCATCGTCGCGCATCACGGTGGCCGGATTCTCGTGGACTCGCAGATCGGCAGCGGATCGACGTTCCGGGTGATCCTCCCGACGACGTCGCAACGGGACGCCGCATGAAGGTGCTCGTCGTGGAGGACGACCGGACGGTCGGTCAGTTCGTCAAGCGTGGCCTGGAGGAGCAGGGGATGCAGGTCGAGCTCGCGGCCGACGGAACGGCGGCACTCGAAATCGTCTCCGGGACGCCGTTCGACGTCGTCGTGCTCGACCTGCGCCTTCCCGGCGTGTCGGGGGTCGAGGTGCTCCGGACCCTCCGGGATCGCGGGATCACCACGCCGGTGCTCGTGCTCACCGCGCAGGACGCCGTCGAGTCGAAGGTGCAGGCCCTCAGGACCGGTGCGGACGACTACGTGACCAAGCCGTTCGCCTTCGAGGAAGTGCTCGCCCGCGTCGAGGCGCTCGGGCGTCGTCCACAATCCATCCAACCTCCCGTGCTCAAGGTGGCGGATCTCAGCATCGACACGGGAAGTCGCGCGGTCACGCGCGCGGGGAAGCCGATCGACCTCACGCCGAAGGAGTACTCCGTCCTCGAGTATCTCGCCCGGAATGCCGGCCGCGTCATGTCGCGCACGTTGATCACCGAGTACGCCTGGGGCTATCACTTCGACCCCGGCACCAACGTCGTGGACGTCGTGATCAATCGGCTGCGCAAGAAGGTCGATCAAGGGTACAAGCCGAAGCTGATCCATACGGTGCGCGGCGTCGGCTACGTGATGAAGCCGTAGATGCGCACCATCCGGGTTCGATTGGCGGTCTGGTACGCCGTCGCCCTCGCCGTCACGATGTTCGCCTTCGCGGCGGTCATCTACATCACCCAGCGCCACGACGCGTATGTCGCACTCGATCGGCACGCCCGTGCGGAGTCCGACCTGATCGCGAGCAACCTCGCCGAGGCCTACCGGGGACGCGGCGCGCTCGTCGTGACCAATCCCGAGACCGGCCAGCCGACGCTCAGCGCCGACGTCGCGCAGCAGCTCGAGACCGTCCCGGGGTTCGTCGTGATCGTCGACAATCGGGCCGACGTGCTGCACCTCTCCGCCGACGCGCGCGCCCTGCCGTACGGGTCCCTCATCAAGCTGCTCGGCCGAGCGTTGCAGGCGGGGCCCGTCGCCGGCTTCGGGCTCGTGGACCTCGGGTCCCCCGACGGGGAGATTCGCTACTACGTCCGGCGGATCACGGACGCGGGCCCGCGGGTGGACGCCGTCCTCACCGGGAGCCGCACCAGCGGCCTCACCCTGGGGCCGCGGCGCTTGCTCGTGGTCATGGTCGCGATCGCGCCGCTCATCCTCGCGGCGTCCACGCTGATCGGCTTCCTCGTCGTACGGACCTTGATGCCGGTCCACCGCATCGCGGAGGAGGTCGCGGCCATCTCGGACGGCCGGAGTCTGCATCGCCGGCTCGCGCCGCTCCGTACCGACGACGAGCTCGCGCGCCTCACCACCACGCTCAACGCCATGTTCGAGCGCCTGGAACGGAGCTTCGCGTCCCTCCGCCGGTTCACCGCCGACGCGAGTCACGAGCTCAAGACCCCGCTCACGGTGATGCGCGCGGGGATCGAGCGCGCGCTCACCCATCCGGACATGCCGCCTGAGGTGATGGGCACGCTCGACGAGACGTTGGCCGAAGTGCGCCGCATGACGGAGATCGTGGATTCGCTCCTGATGCTCTCGCGCGTGGACGAGGGGCGCGCACCGCTGCATCTGGAGGACGTCGATCTCGCCGAGCTGCTCGACGAGCTGGCCGAGACGGGGAGTCTCCTGGGCGAGCAGGGCGGGGTCACCGTGCAGGTGGCGACCCCGCGCCGGCCGATGCGGATCTCCGCCGACGCGGGCCGCCTGCGTCAGCTCCTCATGAACCTGCTCACCAATGCGATCAAGTACACACCGGCGGGCGGGTCGGTGGACGTGGGGTGCCGGCGCACCGAGGTTTCGGTGGTGATCACGGTGCAGGATACCGGGATTGGGATTGCGCCCGGCGATCTTCCGCATATCTTCGACCGCTTCTGGCGGGCCGATCCCGCCCGCAGCCGCACGGGTGAGCGTGCCGGCGTCGGCCTCGGCCTCGCGATCTGCAAGTGGATTGCGGAGGCGCACGGAGGGAGCATCGACGTGGAGAGCCGTCCCGGGCGCGGGACGACCTTCACCATCACGCTGCCCACCGATCTCGAGGTCTCATAAATGAATGACGCAGCGCGCTGCAGGTGTTCGGTAATCCGATTGTTATCGTTTTGTAATGTGACTACCACCCGCGTGCGAGGCATCCGGCCGGCACGCCGCATACATTTGTTGTCGGACGGACTCAGCGCCGGAGGATGCCCGTGTTCGACAATCTGGTAGAATCGAGACCGCAGAAGCGTGGGTTCAGGGACCGTGTGTCGGGGACGATGCTCTCGGTGGTCTTTCACGTCGGGATCATCTACGCCGCCATCATCGCGACGATGAAGGTCCATCAGATGACCACGGCGTCGGCGGCCGATACGACCATGATCTACGTGCAGCAGAAGCAGCAGCCGAAGACGCCGCCGCCACCCAAGATCGCATCGCTCAACCCGCCCCCCAGGGGCTTTCAGAATCTCAGCGCGCCGGTGGACATCCCGACCAAGATCCCGCCGGTCAATCTCAATCAGCACTTCGACCCGAAAGACTATTCCGGCGTCGGCGTCGAGGGCGGTATCGCGACGGGGGTCGTGGGGGGCACGGGCCCGGTGGATCTCAACCAGATCTTCAGCGAGGCCGCGGTCGACCAGACGCCCGTCTTGTTGTCGCATCCGCCCCAGTACTATCCGCCGTTGCTCAAGGACGCCGGCATCCAGGGCAGCGTGACCTTGCGATTCGTGATCAAGACGGACGGACACGCGGATCCGCAGTCGATCAAGGTGATCTCGTCCACCAACAAGGCCTTCGAGGATCCGGCGAAGAACCTGATCCTGGGCTCGGTCTTCCGGCCCGGACGTTTGCACGGCCAGCCCGTGGCCGTGTTGGTCGAGCAGAGCGTGGCCTTCACCCTGACTAACTAGTAGTGGCGCGAGTCATTACGGTTCGCGCGTTGAGCGTCATTCAACGGAGATCGAGGTAGCCCATGCAATTGTCGCTGCTTGAACTGTGGAACAGCGCAGGTACCTTCGCGCGCGGCATCATCTTCGTGCTCGCCCTGATGTCGGTCTACTCCCTCGGAATCGCCGCGGCCAAGTGGTGGCGGATCCGGAAGAGCCTGCGCGAGACCCGGCGCTTCGCGCCTGAGTTTGCGCGCTTCCTCCAGGAAGAGCAGCTCGACAAGGCGATCGCCCTGGCCGAGAAGCAGAAGGTCTCACACGTCGCGCGCGTCCTGGGCGATGCGCTCCGTGAGGTGAAGCCCCTGCTCCGCGATCGCGCCACCGTGACCTCCGGCGACATCAACTCCGCCGAGCGCGCGGTTGAGCGCCAGATGCTGATCCTGCTCTCCGAGCTGAAGCGTGGGCTCGGCGTGCTCGCGACGGTCGGTGCCACCGCGCCGTTCGTGGGGCTCCTCGGCACCACGATGGGCGTCGTCAACGCCTTCACCGGCATGGCCGTGTCCGGCTCCGGCGGGCTGTCGGCGATCTCGGCCGGTATCGCCGAGGCGCTGATCACGACGGCCTTCGGACTGCTGGTCGCGATTCCGGCGGTGTGGCTGTTCAATTATTTCCAGACCAAGATCGAGAATCTGACGGTCGAGATGACCTACACGTCGAAAGAGCTGATCGACTTCCTCATCAAGAGCGTCGGCAGCGAGTTTGGTCGGTCGATCTTCACGAAAGAGTTCAAGACGCAGCAGGCGGCGTCCACCGGCCACATCGCGAAGTAACCGCCGCCACGTCAGGAGGGCCGATCGATGGCGATGTCCGTAGGAGGCGGGGGAGGCGTCAAGTCCGACATCAACGTCACGCCGATGATCGACGTGATGCTGGTGTTGCTGATCATCTTCATGATCGTGACGCCGATCATCTCAGCCGGATTCCAGGCGCAGATTCCTCAGGCGAAGAACATCGAGCCGTCTACGACCGAGAAGACCGACATCACGCTCGGGATCGACAAGGACGGCAAGTATTATCTCGACCCTGGTACCGGGAAGATCTCGCCGATTGCGAAGGACAATCTGGAGGCGGCGCTCACGAACCTGTACCAGAACCGGGACGACAAGATCCTGTACTTCAAGGCGGACGCGAATCTCGAGTACCAGAAGATCGAGGACGCCATTGAGATCGTTCGGAAGTCCGGCGTCCGCGTCATCGCCTCGGTGACTGAAGAACCCCGTGGAGCCCTTTTGGGTGGCCACTAACCGGAGACAGATACTATGGCCATGACAACGGGGGACTCCGGGGGCGGCTTCAGCAACGACATCAACGTCACGCCGATGATCGACATTCTGCTCGTGCTGTTGATCATCTTCATGATGCAGGTGTCGCTGCAGCGGAAGACGATGCAGGTGAACGTTCCGCCGGAAGCGCCGCCGAGCAACGTGAAAGCTCCGCCGAGCAATCAGATCGTGCTCGTGCTCGGCGCCGATGGCTCGTACTCGGTGAACTCGGACACGGTACCCAAGAGTCAGCTGGATCAGAAGCTGCACTCGATCTTCGACACGCGGCCGCAGAAGCTGATGTTCATCAAGGCGGCTGGGACGCGGAAGTATCAGGAAGTCGTGGAGGCCATGGACATCGCGCGCGGCGCGGGAGTCCAGGTTATCGGCTTCACGCCGCCGGATGTGAAGTAGCCCCACGCACCGGCGGGCAAGAGATGGAACGCCACGGGCGCGGGGGCAGGAAGTCTCCCGCGCCCGCGGTGTATGAGCCCGAAACGGTATGCGCACTCCAACGGTCCCCACCCTTCGCGTCCCGCGCACCGATCGCTCCTACACGCGATCGGTCACGGGCTCGTTGGTCGTGCACGGTCTCCTCATCGCCGGGCTCCTGTGGATGATCTCGAGCGACACACCGGCCGGCGGGGCGGGTCCCGGTCCGGCTGGAGGAGGGGGCGGCGGGGGCGGGGCGCGCACCACCTATGTCGAGCTTCCCCCCTATCAGGCATCCGCGGCACGCACGGCCGTCCCCACGCCCGACGCCGTCTCGCAGCCGCTGGTCATTCCCAAGCCCCACGTCACCACGCCGCCCGTCGAACAGCGGCTCGAGCTCCGCGAGCTCAAGCCGGAGCGTATCGCCGAGGTGAGCGGGGCCGGAGAGGGAACGGGCGGCGGTGCCGGCTCGGGCACGGGGACGGGAGGTGGGCAGGGGGGCGGCACGGGTACGGGAACCGGCAACGCCACCGGGCCGGGAACGGGAGGAGGCTCCGGCCACATCTTTCCGCCGACCTCCCGATATGTGATGCTGCCTCCCGACAACCGGCCGTCATCCGTGCGGGGTAAGACGGTGCAGGTCCACTTTTGGATCGACGCACGCGGGAACGTCGAGCGGGTCGCGATCGATCCCGAGATCCGGGACAGGGCCTTCGGCAAACGGTTCCGCGATTTGCTCCGGAGCTATAAGTTCTTCCCGGCCACCACGCCCGACGGGACCCACGTCGCGGGTGAGCTCACGGTGACCTTCAGCCTCTGATCTCTCACGCCCGGCTCAGCGTCGGGACCCTCGAGTTTCATCCTTGGACGGAGCGCGGGCATGGGGCAGCTCTTTGCCAGAAAGACCATCGAGCAGCTCAAAGGCGACCTCGACCAGCCGGGGGGCGGCCTCAAGCGGGCGCTCGGCAAGTGGGATCTCACGGCGCTCGGCGTGGGGGCCATCATCGGCGCGGGCATCTTCGCGACCACCGGTACCGCCATCGCCGGCGACGCCGTGCGGCTCGGTGCCGGCCCCGCGATCATGCTGTCGTTCGTCCTCACCGCCTGCACCTGCGGGCTCGCGGCCCTCTGCTACGCCGAGTTCGCCGCGATGGTGCCGATCGCGGGGTCGGCCTACACGTATGCGTACGCCTCGCTCGGCGAGTTCGTCGCCTGGATCATCGGCTGGGACCTGATCATCGAGTACGCCGTCGGCAACGTCGCGGTCGCGATCTCGTGGTCCGGATATTTCCGCGAGCTGCTCGCGAACTTCGGGATCACCATCCCCATCTGGCTCGCCACCGACTACCGCACCGCGCACCAGGCCGCGGTGGCCGTCGCCGGCGGGGCGGTGGACCCGGTGAACCGACTGTTCGCCGCCGCCTGGAACACCGCGCCGCACATCGCTGGGATTCCGCTCATCGTCAACCTGCCGGCCGTCGCGGTCGTCGCCGCCATCACGGCCCTCCTGGTCTATGGGATCCGTGAGTCGGCCACCTCGAACACCGTGATGGTGGTGCTCAAGGTGGGGATCGTGCTCTTCTTCGTGGTGGTTGGAGCCTTCTTCATCCGCGGCGCCAACTACACCAAGTACGACGGGTTTGCCCCGAACGGGTTCAAGGGGATCAGCACGGCCGCGGCGATCATCTTCTTCAGCTACATCGGATTCGACGCGGTCTCCACGGCAGCCGAAGAGGCGAAGAATCCCGAGAAGGACATGCCCTTCGGGATCATCATGAGCCTCATCGTCTGTACCGTCATCTTCATCCTGGTGGCGGTCGTGATGACCGGGATGGCGCCGTGGAAGCAGCTCGGGACGGCGGAGCCCATGCTCACCGCCTTGAACCTGGCGCACGGCAGCGGCGGATTGCTCGCCTTCTCCCGGGTCATCGTGGCGTTCGGCGCCGTCGTGGCGATGACGAGCGTGCTGCTCGTCTTCCAGCTCGGGCAGCCCCGCATCTTCTTCTCGATGGCGCGGGACGGCCTGCTCCCGCCATGGGCGGCCAAGGTGCATCCCAAGTTCAAGACCCCGTGGATCACGACCATTCTGACCGGCGTCTTCGTCGCCGTCTTCGCCGCGTTCGCCAACATCGCCGAGGTCGTGGACCTGACGAACATCGGCACGCTCTTCGCGTTCGTGTTGGTGTCGGCGGGCGTCCTGATCCTCCATTACATCGAGCCGAACCGCCGGCGTCCGTTCAAGACGCCGTGGGTGCCGTTCGTGCCCGCGCTCGCGATCCTCGCCTGCTTCTACCTGATGACGCAGCTGCCGGCGGTGACATGGTGGCGGTTCGTGATCTGGCTGGCGATCGGGATGGTGCTCTACTTCACCTACGGGTACCGCAAGAGCCGGCTGCGGGCAGAGGCGGAAGGGGCGTAGGGCCGAGCCTCAGCCGAGCACGTCGTCGATGGCCCGCGCGAGGCCCTGCACGAACCGATCGTCCCGCATGCTGCGATAGTGGGAGGCGAGCGGGCCGAATTGCGCGGTGAGCTCCCGCGTGCGCGCGGCTGGCTCACCGAGTGCAATGGTCCGGGCCCGCAGATTCCGCGCATACGGCCGGAGTAAGGGCTGCAGGAGCCCCGCATAGCGCGTCGCGGGCTCGAGCAGGAGCACGCGGCCGCCGTACGGTTGCAGCATGTAGGCATGCTGACTGAGCACCTGCAGCTCGTACTGGACCACGATGCGTTCGATGCTCGCCGGATCGACTTCGGGCATGACGCTCGCCACGCGGGCTTTGAGCACGTCGAGGGCGTCCTCGGCCGGCACGTCGGCCAGGTCCGCATCGTCCAAGGCGAGCGGCAGGCCGGTGTTCAGCTCGAGGAGCGCCGCGAACGCCTTGAGGTGCCCCGTGTTCTGCTTCGTGGCCGCGGCGAGACGCGCGAACTCTTCACGCGTTGGTGTGAGCCCGTTTGCCCCCCGCAGTGACGTCCTCCGAGCGAGCAGCCCCAGCGGCACCCGAAGCCATCCCATGAGGCGGATCAGCGCGCGGACCGAGGGTCTGGACCACGTCGCCCGCAACGCCCACCAGCCGAAGCGTCGGCGGCTCCGCCGATCGAGCGCCAGCGGATCGATGAGGATCAGGATCTCCACGTCCTCGCCGGACTCGCGCAGGCGGCGCGCCGTCTCGTAGCCGAAGGCTCCGGCAGACGAATACGCGGCCACGGCGTACGGACCGTGCGGCTGCCGCGCGCGGATCGCCGCCACGTACCGATCGATCCACCCACTGAACCCTTCGGAGGGATCGCGTTCGCCCCAGACGAACGGATCGCGCACGCCGATGAGCTCGCGTGGCGTCTCGAGCGCTTTGGCCAGTCGCTCATAGGCGCCGAGCGTGCCCCCGGCGGATGCAACCAGGAAGAGCGGCGGGTGAGTTGGATGGCGCCCCTGACGGAGCGTCACCAGGATCGGCGTCGATGGCGCGTTCGTCGGCGACTTCCCGGCGAGGATCTCGTCGACGTGCCCCGCCAGTGTCTCGATGGTCGGAAAGCGATACA
>DATFMZ010000318.1:0-2810 GCA_035266665.1 Gemmatimonadales bacterium
CGCGAACGTCTCGTCCACCGCCGTGAGCAGCACGAGGAACTCCACGTCGCATGTTGCGAGATCGTGGGCCGTGAGGCCGTGGAGCGGGCTCTCGTCGTCGATCGGGTGCACGATGGTCCACGAGAGCGGAAAGAACACCACGCTCGTGCGCTCCAGCGTGAGCTCAGTGAAGTCCCGCCGGGCGCGGCCGTCTTCCACCTTGATGCGGCTCATCAGCACCCGCGCATGGAGCTCGATCAGCTGATTGGTTCGGCGATTCACGATACGGAACTCGAATGCCGTCCGGTCCGCGTAGGGCGCGATGACCGCGTTGCGGCTGAAGAGGATCGCCGCCGTGGGTCGCGAGAAGCGGGCGAAGAGCAGGCCGGTCACGAGCGCCAGACTCAGGAGTCCGACCAGCGCCTCCGTCGCGACGATGGCGTTGGCAGTGAACCCCACGGGACTCACCTGCCCATAGCCGATGGTGGCGAACGTCTGTACGCTGAAGAAGAACGCCCGCCAGAACTGCCCGCCGACCACCACCAGGCCCGGACCGCTCAGGGTGTGGGGACCCAGCGCCCAGTACACGACGCCGAACACGAGATTCACGGCGACGTAAAACCCCGTCACCAATGCGAGGAACCTGGGCCAACTGATCGTGAGCAGCGTGTGATAGGCGCTCTGCGATTGGAGCACGCCGAGGCCTTTGCGCACGATGTTGAAGCTGCCGTCCCGATTGAGCAGGCGTTTGCGGCTCTCGCGCGCGACGACCTGGCCGAAGCCGAGGTCGTGGGGATCGGCCTGCGGCGCGGATGGGGACGACGGGGTCTCTCGGCCGGTGGCGTGGGGGCGTTTGCGGTGCATGGAACGCTCAATGTCACGCCGCACCGGCATGGCGGCAAGCGGGCTCGCGCACCGCGCACTTCATCACACCTGTCCCCGGCACCATATTACCGTCCACTTCTCAGCCGCCGGAGATCCCAATGCGCCACCACCGTCTGCTCGTCGTGCTCGCGCTCGCCGTCTGCGCCACCCCGGCCGCCGCGCAGAACGCGCCCGCCGTGCCCGTGGTCGATACGATCCTCGCCGCCACCCCGCCGATGGGCTGGAACAGCTGGAACAAGTTCGGCTGCAACGTGAACGAGCAGCTCATCCGCGAGACCGCCGATGCGATGGTGTCGAGCGGGATGAAGGACGCGGGCTATCAGTACGTCGTGATCGACGACTGCTGGCAGGTGGCGCGCGACTCGAACGGGACGATCATCGCCGATCCCCAGCGCTTCCCGTCGGGGATGAAGGCGCTCGCCGACTACGTGCATTCGAAGGGACTCAAGTTCGGGCTCTACTCGGACGCCGGCCGGAAGACCTGCCAGGGACGTCCCGGCGGGCGCGGCTATGAGTTTCAGGACGCGCGCACCTACGCCGCGTGGGGCGTCGACTATCTCAAGTACGATTGGTGCTACCACGGCACGCAGAACGCGCCGGCATCGTACGAGCTGATGCGTGACGCCCTCCGCGTCTCGGGACGTCCCATCGTGTTTTCCCTCTGCGAGTGGGGCTCGAACCAGCCGTGGATCTGGGCCGGCACCGTTGGCCAGCTCTGGCGCACCACGGGTGACATCTCCGACAACTGGAACAGCTGGACGCACATCCTCGATCTGCAGGTGGGCCTCGCGCGCTTCGCCGGTCCGGGACACTGGAACGATCCCGACATGCTCGAGGTCGGCAACGGCGGCATGACCGCCGGGGAGTATCGGGCACACTTCTCGATGTGGGCGATGCTCGCGGCACCGCTCATCGCCGGCAACGACCTGCGCTCGATGACCCCGGAGATCCGCGACATCCTCACCAACCGCGAGATCATCGCGGTGGATCAGGATCGGCTGGGCAAGGAGGGCACCCGCGTGCGGGACGACGGCGATCAGGAAGTCTGGGTGAAGCCGTTGGCGGACGGAGGTCGCGCCGTGGCGCTGCTCAACCGCGGCACGCGGGAGGCCACGATCGCGGTGTCATGGGAGGAGCTGGGACTGCCGGCCGATCACGCCGCACCCGTCCGCGATCTCTGGGCGCATCGGGACGTGGGCCCCGCGACCGGCCACTACGCCGCGACGGTTCCGGCCCACGGCGTGGTCGTGGTGCGCGTCGGCCCCTAGCGCTCAGCTCCCGCCGCGCGCCAGCGCGAGCCGGCCGATGAACGCGCGCAGCGTGTCGGCCGGCACGTTGCCGCGCACCGTCACCAGGAATCCCCAGAACCGCACGGACCCCACCGGAGCGGTGTTCCGGCCGGCGGCGGCGATCTGAATGGCGCTCACGCCGATCGTGTCTCCCACGCCGGCACGGCGCGCGGTGAGCGCGAGCGCCGTGCCGTTGGACGTGTGCTGCACCACGCGGTACTGGGCCTCGGTGCCCGAGACGCTGTCCACCGCGAGCCCCGGGATGACGACCACGTCCTGCAGGGTGGTGCCGGGCGGCAGCGCCGCCGACGTACGCGGCGGGCTCGGGCCCGCGGGCTTGGACGGTGCCGGCTGCGTGACAGGCGGAATGACGCCGGCCGCCGCGCCGCCAAGGTTGGGTGGCGCGATGGCGGGAGGGACGCTCGCCGCCGCCGTGGACGCTGCCGCCGTCGTTCCCGTGTCGCGCGGCACGGACGGCACGGCGGCCGGCCGCGCGGCGCCCACGGAGTCCTGTGCGGTATCCCGCGGTGATGTCGTATCCGGAGGAGCGGCGGTATCGGGCTGCAGGGCAGCCGTGGAGTCCGGCGCCGCAGCCGCCGTGGTATCGCGTGCGGTATCCACGGGCGGCGGCGCTTCCGGCTAACCATGGCCGGTGAG
>DATFMZ010000319.1:0-2984 GCA_035266665.1 Gemmatimonadales bacterium
GGTGCAAGGTGCAAGGTGCAAGGTGCAAGGGGGATGAGGAGCAAGGAGCAAAGAGCAAGGAGCAAGGGGGTGCACGGTGCACGGTGCACGGTGCAAGGGGGATGAAGAGCAGGGAGCAAGGAGCAAGGGAGGGATAATGCGGAGAATTGGGGTGCTGGGCGCGGCGGTGGTGGTGCTCGCCGCGTGTGTTTCGACCAACGCGGTGCAGTTGGCGCCGGGGGCGCAGAAGTATCCGGCGGTGCCGGCGGATTCGGTGCAGGTCTTTCTCGCGGCGAGTGACATCCACGTGCCGTACGAGAAGCTTGCGCTGATCAACGCCTCGGGGGCAAGCGGGTGGACGGACGAAGAGGGGATGATCAACGCGATGCGGAAGAAGGCGGGGAAGCTGGGGGCCAACGCGATCGTGCTCGAGAACATCAAGGAGCCGAGCGCGGGGGCGAAGGTGGCGGCAGCGCTCTTCGGCGGGCAGGCCGAGCGGAAGGGGGAGGTGATCGCGATCCGGCTCCATCCCGAGGAGGCGGTGCAGCCGCCGCCATCGGCAAAGGCGGACAGCGGGTGACGAGGGACGCCGATGCGCTTTCCTGGGTGTCCGCGGTCACGGTCCAGGGCGCACGGCGTGCCACGCGTCCTGGAGGCGGAGTCGATCGATCCACTCGTCGAGCGCCGCGCGGTCGATCGCGTCACCACTCACGCGCAGCATCGCGCGGATGTCCTCCACGTGGCGCGTCGAGCCGCTCTCGCGGTACCACTCGAGCTTGCGTGCGATGACGTATTCGATCGGCGCCATCCAGACCGGGACGCCGTGAATGTCGAACCGCCGCCGCCGGGCCATTCCCCAGTCCTGGAGTGCGTCCTCTCCGGCGACGTCACAGTCCGCTTTGAGACCGGTGTCGTGATGGATGATGTTGAAGTGGCCGCCCCGTGGCCGCCCCGCCTCCTCGATCAGCACGTCTTCCGGAGGCACGTAGAAGTCCGCGAGCGGAAAGGTCGCGACGAGCCGCCGCGCCTGGGCCGGGTTGAGCGTGACCACGAGATCGAGATCCCGGGTGAACCGCGGTTCGCCGTACACGACGGCGGCGACGGCCCCGGTAACCATGTAGGCGATGTCGAGCGCGTTGAGCGGGGCGATGAAGAGGCTGACGAGATCAGGCGACTCGGCCACCGAACAACTCCCGGACGCGCGCGGTCACCTGCTCGTCGCTCCACTCGGGGTGTTGCTGGCGAACGCCCGCCGCCTTGAGCTCCCAGGCCTGGCGCCACAGCGCATGCATGACGTCGAGCTTCCGTGCGGCCGTCAGGCGGCGGAGGATGGCGGTTTCGATCTCATCGCTGGTCACGGATGGAATTTGCGAGTGGGCCGGAGGCGGGGCAAGGCGGCCGAGCATCGCACGGCTCCCCCGGATTGTCACACCCCTCGCGCACTCTTCCGGCACGACGTCTGTGGGGAGGGACGAATGGCGGCGCGTAAGATCAACGTCCGCGAGACGCTCGCGGCCGCCGAGGCGGCGAGCCATGCGGCGGACGAGCAGTTGTTCGACGACCGGCGCCCGCGCGACCTCGCGCTGGTCGAGCGGCTCTTCCGCCGCGCACTCGCGCTCTACCGGGAGGTGTACGGCCCGGCGCATCCGACGGTGGCGTGGGTGCTCGATCGGATCGGGTTCGTGCAGCACACGCTCGGCCGGCTGGACGAGGCGGAGTCGTACTATCTGCGCTCGCTCGCCGCGTGGAAGGCGTCGGGCACGCCGGTCACGGCGCGGGTGGAGATCACCTTGTTGAACCTCGCGGTCGTCTACAACACCACCGGGCGCGACCGCCTGGGGGAGGCGGTGCTCGCGCACTACGATCCCGAGCGGCTGGAGGCGGGGCGATGAGCATCGAGCGGATTCTCAGGCACATGTCGTACGCGGAGCTTACGGCCATTCTCTCCGGGCAGACGTCGGCGCCCATCCGGAGCGTCCCGCCGCCCGCGGTTTCTCGAGTGGCTCCGTGGCTACCCCGCGACAAACGTCCAGGTGGCGCTATGGCCGGTGGGGTTTCAGGAAGGCGACCCGAACGGTCGGGAATGATTTCGGGGCAAATGTCCCAAATCCGCACCAAATGTCCCAAAATCGCACTATCGAACTAATGAACAAAGGCGCATGTTAGCGCGGGTTTTGCTCAAGATGGTGCGGCGGAGGGGATATGGCGCGACGACATTTGGTCTCGCTGTGGAATCCGATGTACGGCCCGAACGTGATGGAGATGCACCTCGAGCTGTTGCTCGAGAAGGTGCGTCGCCACCGCGCGGGGCATTTCGACGAGGACGACGTGTACGTCTGGTGGGGGAAGGTGCGCTCGCCGAGTCGGACGGGGCCGCTCTCGCACTTCGCCGAGATCATGGCGATCGACACCGAGGCCGAGCGGGACGATCCGGGCCCCGAGACGCATCTCTATCTCACCGACTTTCAGTCGCTCTACATCGCGCACGTCGGGCAGATCACCGCAGACGACATCCGGCAGGAGGAGCGCGAGCGCGCGTACGTGCCGGCGTACTACAAGGAGCGGGACCTCCACTGCGACATGTGGTTTCTGCTCTGGGACATCCGGCGTCTGGTGCGGAACGACACCGTGCTTGTGGCAGATGAGCTCCGGAAGCTCCAGAACGTGCAGCACTACAACCGGCCGGTGTCGATCTACGGCGGGATGGTGAACCTGCCGCTCATCGTGGAGGAGTCGGACCCGCGGCGCTACTTCGACGGCGAGGAGCGGGACCGGGTGACGAACGGCAAGTTCTGGGTGGAATGGGATCTCGAGCGGTCGGGACTCGGCGCCACGGAGCGGGAGCTGCGCGAGAACCTGTTCGGCGACAAGGCGTGGAAGGCCTTGGAGCCCGAGGCCCGCTCGTTCATCGCGACGGCGGAGAAGGTGTTTCGGGAACAGCGGACGGATCCCGCGTTTGACTTCACGGGGGTGGTCGTCGAGTTCGCGAAGGCGATCGAGGTTCA
>DATFMZ010000320.1:0-4118 GCA_035266665.1 Gemmatimonadales bacterium
TCCTCTCCGGGCTCTCGACCCGGGGTGCGGCACCGCGCTCCGTCCTCCAGGGCAACCTGCAGCCACCGGCACCGGTGGCGCCGGCGCCGACGCCGCTCAACCTCCAGCCGGACCAGCAGGGCGCGGGAGCAGGCGCTGCCGCTCCCGCCGCGGGCGGTGCGACCCAGCCGTCGCAGCCGGCCGGAAAGGCACCGGCGAAGCAGAATCAGTGAGCAAGACCTCCCGCGGCGGGCTCCGACCCGCCTATCTGCTGCTCGAAGACGGCGCGTGGTTCTCCGGAACCACGCGCCGTTCCTTCGCGCCGACGCCAGGCGAGGCCGTCTTCACGACGAACCTGAGCGGCTACCAGGAGGTCTTCACCGACCCCTCGTACCTCGGCCAGATCGTGGCGATGACGGCGCCGATGATCGGCAACTACGGCATCAACCTCGAGGACGTCGAATCGGACAAGCCGCAGGTGAGCGGCGTCGTGGTCCGCGAGCTTTCAGTCGAGTACTCGAGCTGGCGGGCGACGGCATCGCTCGAGGAGTGGCTCGCGGAGCGGGGGATTCCCGTGCTCGAGGCCGTGGACACCCGGCAGGTCACCCGGCACATCCGCTCCGCCGGCGCGATGCGCGCGATCCTCGCCGAAGGACCGGAACCCACCGACGCCGTGCGCGCGCTCCTCGCGCAGAGCCCCTCGATGGAGGGGCGTGACCTCGCCTCCGAGGCGACGGTCCCGGGCGAGGTGAGCTATCCGCTCGAGGGCGCGAAACATCACGTCGTCGCCTACGACTTCGGGATGAAGCGCAACATCCTCCGCCTCTTCAGCGAGGCCGGATGCCGGGTCACCGTGGTCCCGGCCGCCACGTCCGCCGATCGCGTGCGCGAGCTCAAACCGGACGGGGTCTTCCTCTCGAACGGTCCCGGCGATCCGGCAGCCGTGCACTACGCCATTCCCGAGATCGAGAGCCTCGCCCGCTCCGGGATCCCGACCTTCGGCATCTGTCTCGGCCACCAGCTCCTCGGGCTCGCGTTCGGCGCGGAGACCGTCAAGCTCCCCTACGGGCATCGTGGTGGAAATCATCCGGTGCGCGAGCTCGCGGACGGCCGAGTCCTGATCACCAGCCAAAACCACGGATTTGCAGTAAAGGGAACGACTAACGGCCTCCCAGGTGTCACGGAGCTTGAGGTGACACACGTTAACCTCAATGATGGCACGGTCGAAGGGATCAGGCACCGGGAGCTCCCGGCATTCGCGGTTCAGTACCATCCGGAGGCATCTCCGGGCCCCCACGATGCTAGAGGTCACTTCCGGCAATTCGTCCAAGCTCTTGACAGTCAATAGGTAAGCTCCTATGTTGACCGCCCCGACGCTCTCGGATGTTGGCCTCCGAGAACGCGGGAGCGCGTCCACCAGGGGGAATGCATGACGAAGGCCGATCTCGTCGAGCGGGTAACGGCCACGATTGCCCGGACTGCCGGTCCCATGATCTCGAAGAAGGACTGCGCGCGCGTGGTCGACGCGTTTCTCGACGCGGTGAAAGAGTCACTCGCGCAGCAGCACAACATCGAGATCCGTGGGTTCGGCACGTTCAAGATTCGGCGCCGGAAGACGCGGATGGCGCGTAACCCGCGTACGGGCGAGCCGGTGGAAGTCGCGGCGCGCCCCGTGCCCGTCTTCAAGCCCTCCAAAGAGTTGCGGACGATGGTGGCAGACGCCGGTGAGCCCTCGGAGGCCCCCCAGCCGTCCTGAGCCTCGTCACGCACGCCCTGGTCGCGTGATCGGCCCCATCCGGACACCCGGATGGGGCGTGTTGTTTCCGGGGACGAGGCTTCACCGTGCCGCGCGGCGGCGGTATCGTTAGATCGTGCCCACCGAATCCCTCCACGTGAGGTGCCGCTTCTTCGCGCGGTACGCCGAGCTCCTTGGAACCGAGGAGGTCGCGCTCACGCTCCCCGGCCGGAGCATCGTGCGGGACGCGGTCCGCCGCGTCCGGCAGGAGCTCCCGCACGGCGAACGTATCCCCGAGCGCCCGCTGGTGGCCGTGAACCGGGAGCATGCGCTCGCGGATCGGCCGCTGGCCAACGGCGACGAGCTCGCGTTCCTTCCGCCGCTCGCCGGTGGCTGATCTCCCGGCGGTCACGCGCGATCCCATCGACGCGGGGCGGCTGCTCGCGGCGGTCGCCGCGCCCGCCTGCGGCGGCACGGCCCTCTTCCTCGGCACCGTCCGCGCCGGTCCGGACGACGGTCCGGTCATCCGCATCCAATACGAGGCCTACGTCGAGATGCTCGAGGCGGAGTTCCTACGCATCGCCGCTGAGACGACCGCGCGCTGGGTGGACGCCCGGGTCGCGGTGCAGCATCGCGTCGGCGGCATCCCGCTCGGTGAGCCGAGCATTGCCGTCGCCGTGGCGGCCCCCCACCGGGCCGAGGCGTTCGCCGCGTGCCGCTTCGCGGTCGACGAGGCCAAGCGCCGGCTGCCCGTTTGGAAGCGCGAGGTCCTCGCGGACGGCACCGCACAGTGGCGCGACAACGCGGGCGGGCGCACTCCCAGCCGCCCGAGCGAGCCGAGCGGCGCCTGACGCGGTGCACGGCGCGAAACGCGCCGGACGCTCGCTTATATTTCTCGCCGTAACACTCTTGGGAGACCCATGAACAAGATTACGGTTGTCGGAGCGGGGAATGTCGGCGCGACCCTCGCGCAGCGCCTCGCCGAGAAAGAGTTAGCCCGCCAGGTCGTCCTGGTGGACATCGTCGAAGGGGTGCCCCAGGGCAAGGGGCTCGACCAATGGGAATCGGCGCCGATCGAGGGATTCGATACGCGCGTCATCGGCACCAACGACTACGGCGCCGCGAAGGGTTCGGAGCTGTTCATCGTGACCGCGGGCGTCGCGCGGAAGCCCGGCATGAGCCGCGACGATCTGGTGAAGACCAACACCGCCATCGTGAAGAGCGTCGCGCAGGAGATCAAGAAGGCGTCGCCGAAGGCGATCGTCATCGTCATCTCGAATCCGCTCGACGTCATGTGCTGGGTGATGAAGGAGGTCACCGGCTTCCCGCGGGAGCGGGTGATCGGGATGGCGGGCGTGCTCGATACGGCGCGCTATCGCAGCTTTCTCGCCGAGGCGCTCGACGTGTCGGTCGAGGACATCCAGGCGATGGTGCTTGGCGGCCACGGGGACACCATGGTGCCGCTCGTCTCGTACACGACGGTCTCCGGCATCCCTGTCACCCAGCTCCTCGATAGCGCCACGCTCGACCGGATCGTGGACCGGACGCGGAAGGGCGGGGCGGAGATCGTGGCGCACCTGAAGACCGGTTCCGCCTACTACGCGCCGTCGGCCGCCGCCGCGCAGATGGCCGAGGCGATCGCCCGGGACAAGAAGCGGGTGCTGCCGTGCGCCGCATGGGTCGAGGGCGAGTATGGTCTCGAGGGCTTGTTCGTCGGCGTGCCGTGCAAGCTGGGGGCGGGCGGGCTCGAGCAGATTCTCGAGATCGAGCTCGGTGACGCCGAGCGCGCCGCGCTCACGAAGTCGGCGGAGTCGGTGAAGCAGACGATGCAGGCGGTGTCGCTCTAGGCGGACTCCGACTCGGCGGGGAGGAGCGGGAGAATCCGCGCCTCCACGTCCACCAGGTCCACGGGCTTCGCGAGGATCCGCTCGGGCGGCACGGCGATATTGTGGGCGCGCTCGAGCTGTTGGAGATCGCCCGAGACGAAGATCACGCGATCGGCGAGGTCCGGGCGGACCCGTGCGATTTCGTGGTAGAGTTCGATGCCGTCCATGCGCGGCATGCGGAGATCGAGCAGCGCCACGTCCACGGGATAGCGCTCCAGCTTCGTGAGCGCCTCCAGGCCGTCGGCGGCCTGCACCACCTGCGCCCCGCGCCGCTCCAGGAAGATGCCCAGCGGACGGCGCACTGAATCCTCGTCGTCCACCACCAGGATTCTCGCACCGCGCAGCGTGCCCCTGCGGCCGTTCGGCGCGGCCGCGGCCGCCGGCACCGGACGCGCACCGTCCGTCGCGGGGACGGTCGCCACGAATCGCACGCCGCGCGGCTCCACCGCTTCCACCCGCAGGTCACCCCCCAGCTCCCGCATGATCTGGCGCGAGATGTACAGGCCGAGTCCCGTCCC
>DATFMZ010000321.1:0-2008 GCA_035266665.1 Gemmatimonadales bacterium
ACCGAATCCGAGTCCGCGCCGAGCGTCGCGATCGGCGATAACGCGATCGCGCACGTGCCGCACGCGAGCGTGGAGTAGCCACCCGCCTCGTGCTGCGAACCGGTCTTGCCGCACCCCGCCGCCACGAGCACCGCACACGCCAGCGCCGCGATCCGCCCGCCCCGCTCACTCATGCCCCGTACCCCGATGGGAAGTCGGCCCTAGCATAGCACTTTGGACGCGAGCGTGCGGGGCATTTTGGGACATCGTGTGAACACTTTGGGACATCAACGGCGTGCGGCGCTGCTTCGTAATCCGGATGTAACGCTCTCGTAATGCTGCCGCACGGATGCCGTACGGGGGAACGCGTATCGTAGGATTGCCCCGCCCCAGGGAACCTCCGGCACCGAAACCGAGGTCTGTTGCACCGTGGAACCGTGTGCTAAGTTGACGCTTCGGAACACCTTATGACTCGGACGTCCGGTTCGCCCTCATCCACGTGCATCGCCCACTGCGTGAGCGATCCGGCTGCGCGTGCGCGCCTGATGGCTGCCATCGAGGCGGAAGGACTCAGGCCCTTCGAGGTCTCGCCCGACGAGGTCCTCGAGAAGCCATCCTCGGCCAAGACGTGCGCGGCGATCGTCCACGATCTCGAGCCGATTGGCGATGACTCGCTCCACCTGGTGCGGAGCCTGCGCGCCCGTTTCCCGACGCTCCCCATTCTTCTATATGTCCCACACCACCCCGGCACCGCATCGCTCCTGCTCGCGGCCGGCCGGATCCCGGGTGTCAGTGCCAAGGGACAGTTCAGCGACGCGAAGGAAGCGACGCGCCTCGCCACGTTCATTCAGCGCGGCGTCGCCGACGTGCCCGCGGTGGAATTGGCGCGTCTCCTGACCCTGCTGCTCCCCGACATGCCCACGCGCGTCGCCGAGTTCACGTTCGCCGCGCTCCGGCGCATCGCCGGGCCCGAGTGGCATCCGGAGATCACGGTCGGGAGCATCGTCCCGGAGCTCGGCTACACCCGGCGCACGCTCCTGCGCTCGTGGACCGACAGACGGCTTCCGCAGCCCAAGGAGCTGCTTGACTGGCTCACGCTCCTGTTCGTGACATACGCCTCGGGGCGGAGTGGTCTCTCGAACCGGGCGATCGCCCGGACGCGCGGCGTGAACGCCAGCGCCTATTACCGCCTGCGCCGGCGCCTGCTCAACGACCTCCCCGAGACGAACGACCAGCGTCCCGCCCAGGAGTTCGATCTGGCGCTCCTCGCCTTCGCCCAGCGCTGCCACGTGTCCGCGCAGCGCGTCGAGGCTCTGAGGGCGAGCAGCGGGCGGTAGGCGATCGCGGCGGGGCCGCCACCGACGCTACCGCCGCTACCGCCGCTACCGCTGTCGCAGGGTTTCCCGGGCTGAAGCCCGGGCTCGGCGCGGCCTGCGGCCGCGTGGCGTCCTGAAGGACGCCCGATTCCCGCGTCGTTCACGACGCGTCGCGCGTGAGCGCGCCGAGCCGGGGCTTTAGCCCCGGAATTCCGCCGACCCCCGCCGTGATCACCGTAGCCCCCCACCCCACAATCGTTAACCCCCCGTTTGACGGCCGTGGTGCGTCCGTGACACGCGGCGGCGAGCTTTGCATCGTCCCGGTGGGGACCCGGCATAACGAAAGTCGGACCCATCGTGTCCATGACGGGACAAGCAACGATTGCTTGCAACCTTTTGCCGGCGTCGTGCGTCAGAGTATGCAGAGGGACGAAACACAGGCACGATGGATGGGAGTCACCATGACGGCACCGGCACTGACATTTACCACGGCACCATACGCCGCCACGGCGTTGGGGCGGTTGGTGCGGCGCGAGCGGCGGAAGACCCCGCGCAAGAATTACGCGCTCTTCGATGAGCGTGGCCGGTGGCTCGGAACCGTCGTGGCCCCTGAAGATCGGCCCCGGTCCGGCCCCGACGCCCCAACGGTGTTCCTCAGGCGGCAGATGTAGCAGCCTGCCCGGGTGCACCGAGCAGCATATAGATGACGAAAG
>DATFMZ010000322.1:0-8820 GCA_035266665.1 Gemmatimonadales bacterium
CCCTTGTGGTACTCGTCCCGCACCTCGCTCAGGGCCGGACGCTGAATGATGTGGTAGCCGAACTGCGTCTCGGTGACGGGCGAGAGCTGGCCGGGATCGAGCTTGAACGCGGCGTCCAGGAACGCGGGCACCAACTGGTCGTGCGCGGTGATGACGCCGAGGCTTCCCTCGCGCGCCGCGCCGTTCGGTTCTTCGGTCGCCTTGCTCGCCTCCGCCCACGACTCGCCGTGCTTGAGCTTGGCGAGCATCGCCTCCGCCTCTTTCTTCTTTTTGGCCTTCTGCGTGGGCGACATGTCCGGCGTCGTGCGAAAGAGAATGTGGCGGATCAGGCGATACTCCCCCGCCCGATAGACGCTATCCACCTGCGCCGAGTCGAGCGCCGTGCGGTGCGCGGCGAGCGTGTCGTGAAACGTGTTCGCGATGGATTGCTCGACCTCCGGCCACATCGCCGCGACGACGGTGGCCGAATCGAGCAACGAGTCGCCCGACGCGATCCGCTCGGCGAAGAGCGTGTAGTCGACCCAGAGGTCCGCCAACTGCTCGATCACGTTGCGATGCACCGGCACGCCCTTCCCGCCTACGACGATGGCGGCGAGCGTGTCCACGGGCAGTTCCGCGTCCCCCGCGCGCGCCACGAGATCGCTCCGCGATTGGAACGTATCGTGGCATCCGGCGAGTACGACGGTGCCCAAGAGTATGGTGGCCAAACGCAAACGCATGCGGTCTCCTGAGTGGTGGACTTACGAGGCGCGGCGCGCCCCGGCAGATGATGACGTCTCGCCCAGCGCCGCAGCGAGCGCACGCACGAGACCGGGGCCGATGGGGATCCCGCCGACGCGCGTC
Organism: Gemmatimonadales bacterium; assembly: GCA_035266665.1. GTDB lineage: Bacteria > Gemmatimonadota > Gemmatimonadetes > Gemmatimonadales > GWC2-71-9 > DATFMZ01. Next base: position 844 of record DATFMZ010000322.1, read on the forward strand.
AGGCGGAGCGACAGGGGCATCGCGCGACGCACGTCGGCGTCGAATTGCACCTCGTCGAGCGCGGCCGTCAGGCCCGCGAGCCGCGGGACCGCCCCCGCCCGGAACGTGAGCCGCGCCTCGTCGCCACGGACGATCACTGTTTCGAGACCCAGCCGGGCGCCCAGCGCCCGCAGCTCGGCGACGATGAGGAGCCGCTCGGCCTCTTCCGGCATCGGACCGAACCGATCCCGCAATTCCTCGCGGAGGGCCGCAATCTCGCCAAGTTGCGCCGCGCGCGCCAGCCGCCGGTAGAGATCGAGTTTCGCATCCTCGTCCGGGACATAGACATCCGGCAGCCGCGCCGCACCGTCGAACGTGACCTCGGGCGGCACCGCGGCCACCCCGGTACCGGTGGCCTCGCCCTGAAGCGCCCGCACGGCGTCGCTCAGCCACCGCATGTACACGTCGAAGCCGACCGCATGCGCGTGCCCCGACTGCTCGGCCCCCAGAAGATTACCCGCACCCCGGAGCTCGAGGTCCCGAAGCGCGATCCGATAGCCGGAGCCCAGCTCCGTGTGATGCTCCAGCACCTGGAGCCGTTGTTCCGCGTCCTGGTCGATCGCGTCCGGCGCGAGCAGGTAGCAGTACGCGCGCCGGTGACCGCGCCCCACCCGACCCCGCAACTGATAGAGCTGGGCGAGGCCCAGTCGGTCCGCGCGATCCACGATCATCGTGTTGGCGTTCGACACGTCCAGGCCCGACTCGACGATCATCGTCGAGACGAGCACGTCCACCTCACCCGCCACGAAGCGCCGCATGACCTCGTCGAGCTCGCGTTCACGCATCTGGCCGTGCGCGATCGCGACCCGGGCGTTGGGCGCGAGCGCCTGCACCCGCGCCGCCGTGGTGGCGATCGTCTCGATCCGGTTGTGCACGAAGAACACCTGGCCCCCGCGGTCGAGCTCCCGCGCAATCGCCTCCTCGAGCAGCCCGTCGTCCCACGACTCCACGAACGTGAGCACGGGAGACCGATCGCGGGGCGGCGTCTCGATGAGCGTCAGATCGCGCAGTCCCGCGATGGCCGTATGCAGCGTCCGCGGAATGGGCGTGGCCGTGAGCGTGAGCACGTCCACCTCGAGCCGGAGCGCCTTGAGGCGCTCCTTGTGCCGCACCCCGAACCGGTGCTCTTCATCCACCACGAGGAGGCCGAGCTCGTGAAAAGCCACGTCGGGCGACAGGATCCGGTGGGTCCCGATCAGGATGTCGACCTTGCCCTCCTTGAGCGCGGCCAGCACCCCGGCCTGCTCGCCCGTCGTGCGGAACCGCGAGAGGACCTCGACCCGGATCGGGAAATCGGCCAGCCGCTCGCTGAACGTGCGGCCGTGCTGTTCCGCCAGAATCGTCGTCGGCACCAGCACCGCCGCCTGCTTTCCGCCCTGCACCGCCTTGAATGCCGCGCGGACCGCGACTTCGGTCTTGCCGTACCCGACGTCGCCCACGATCAGCCGGTCCATCGGCATCGGCCGCTCCATGTCGCGCTTCACGTCCTCGGTGGCCGTGCGCTGATCCGGGGTGTCCTCGTACAGGAAGGAGGACTCCAGCTCGCGTTGCCAGCGGCCGTCGGGCGGGAAGGCGAACCCCGGTGCCACCCGGCGCCGCGCGTAGAGATCGATCAGCTCCGCGGCCATCTTGCGGATCGCCCGCTCGGTCCTCTCACGTTGCCGGCGCCACCGCGTTCCTCCCAGGTGATCGATGCGTGGCGGTGGGCGATCGCCGTCGTCCGGAGCGCGGTAGCGCTCGAGCTGATCGAGCCGGTACAGCGGCACGTTGAGCCGGTCGCCCCCCTCGTACTCCACCACCGCCACCTCGAGACTGCCGTCTCCCACCGCGATCGTTTCGATCCCGCGGTAGACGCCGATGCCGTGCTCGAGATGCACGACGTAATCTCCCGGCGTGAGCGGGCTCGCCGCGCTCGCCACCGCCTGCCGATACCGTCGCGCGCGGCGAATGCGTCGTGGCCGTCGGAAGATTTCGTGGTCGGTGAGCACGGTGAGTCCCGGAAGCGCGAAGCCCCCGTGCAGGGCGCCGAGCGCGAGCCGGGCATTGGGTGGGAGCCGCTCGCCCGGCCGCTCGCCGCTTCCGAGCAGCTCCTCGAGCCGTTCGAGCTGTCCCGCGTTGTCGCAGAGAATGAGCGTGGGACCCGCCGCGACGACGCGCGCGAGCCGCTTGAGGTCGCGCGCGATGGACTCCGGCTGGAAGATGCGGAAGTCGTGGGTGGCCTCGGCACCGTCGACGTCGAGGCGCGCGAGGCGGGACCACCGCTCGCGCCACACCGCGGGCCCGAGCATCAACTCGTCGCGGGCGGGCACATCTTCCCCGCGCCGCCGCGCCACCTCGAGATGATGGGCGGTCTCCTCCCAGTACCGTTCGACGGCCGCACCGTCCACGCCACGATCCACCACCAGCACCGCATCCGGCGGCACCAGATCGAGCAGCGTCTCCGCTCCTTCTGCCGCTTGGGCCGCTTCTGCCGCTTCTGCCGCTTCTGCCGCTTCTGCCGCCCGCGCGGTAACGGGCAGGACCTCGATCCGTTCGAGCTCCCCCATCGACCGCTGCGTATCCAGGTCGAACGCGCGCATCGAGAGGATCTCGTCGCCCCACCACTCGATGCGCGCCGGCGCGGCCATGCCGAACCCGTAGACATCGATGATCCCGCCCCGCACCGCGAACTGCGCGACGTCGGCAACACTCGGCCGCCGCTCGTACCCCATCCCTTCGAGCCGCCGCGCCACCTCGGCCGGCCGCTCGGTGCCCCCGACCGCGAGCGCGAGCCGCGCTGCGCGGACCGCGCGCGGCATCCGCGTCCACTCGGTCGTCGCGCGCTCGGTCGTCACGATCACGCGCATGGTCCCGGCGAGCATCGCCGCGATCGTCTCCACGCGCTCGCCCGCGATCTCGTAGTGCGTCTCGTCGGCCGTCACGCCTTCGCGCTGGGGATAGAGCCGCGTCTGCTCGCCCAGGAGCACCTGGAGATCCGCTTCCCAACGCTCCGCGTCGCCGGGCGACGCGGTCACCACGACGAACACCCGCTGGGGCAGGCGCTCGGCGAGTGCCGCCGTCAGGACCGCGGGACTCGATCCGGGGAGGCCGCCGAGCCGCATCACGCCGCCCCGCGGCGGCAGCGCCGCTTCGAGCGCGCGATACGCCGGGAGCCGACGGAAGGCCTCGAGCAATCCGGGCAGCATCAGCGTTTCCCGCCCGCCGTCGCCACGCCCAGCTCCCCCAGCGCCGTCGCGAGCGCGAGCACCAGGAACCACCCACCGAGATCGGCGCGCCGCGCGCCGCGAAAGAGATCGCGGTCGAGCCCCGGCGCGTCGTCGAGCCGCACGTCCGGTCCGAAGCTCGCCGCGAGCGCCTCCGGCTCGGCCCGCACAAGCCGGGTCTCGCGTGGATCGTGATTCACGGCCAGCGCCCCGATCGTGTCGCCCGCCGCGCCGAGGATGAAATACACCCCCGTGACGCGGGGGGCGGTGATGCGCCCGTCCGGCGGAAGCGCGATCCGACCCGCCGGGCCCAGGAGCGCCGTGCCGGACGCCGGCAGCGTCACTGCATCGCCCGGCGCCGCCCGCACGCGACGGTACGTCCCCGCGCCGAGATCGCCCACGAGTTGATCGAGAAAGGGCACGAAACCGGCACTCACCGGGAGCGTGGTCCACGCCTCCTCCAGCCGACTGCCGAGGAGCACAACGTCCCCCGAGCGCACGATCCACGGCGTCCCACCCGCTTCGGCGAGCACCCCCGTGCGCCCGCCCGGACCGCGGAGCACCTGACGTCGGAGCACGCGCGCATCAGCGAGCCCTGGGAGCTCACCGGTCACCGCCCACGATCCCGCGGCGCGTGCACCGTATCGCCACGGAATGCCCCGCGCCGCGAGGGCGCGGTTCACCGGACCGACCAGCGCCGGATCGGCTGGCGGCACGACGATCACTCGGCTCCCCGAAAGGGCATCATCCACGACCACGTCCGTTCCCGCGTTCACATGGCCGGCACGCTCGAGCACGTGGATTGCGTCGGCGACGAACGGCCCCGCGCCCGGCCGCACGGCGACGCGCGGCGGCGCCACGCGTCGCACGGCAACGTCGAAGGCATCGTCCGCCCGCAATTCGTCGGGCGGGAGCACTACGCGCGCCACGTGCCAGCCGAAGGGCGGTGCCGGCACGTCGAAGACCGCGGTCGCGCCCGGCGCCGCCAATGCGTGCGCGACGACCCGCCCACCGACCTCCAACTGCACGTCCGCCGGCGCACCCGTCCCGCCGATCGCGGCGACGACGCGCCCACCGCCGAGCCAGGTTGCGGGAACGGTCCACGCGGAATCCACCCCGCGATCGCCCGGTCCGGGAGGTGGTGTCCACACCAGCACGGGCACCACGGGCGGCGTGCCCGGCGACAAGGCGCTCGCCTGCAGGTCGCTCAGTACCACCACCTCGCCGGGGAGGGCATCGTCACGCACCACCCGCGCCGCGGCGCGCACCGCGCCACCGAGGTCGAGCCGCACCGGCTCGGGCACGAGACTGTCGAGCCGTGTCCGCGCCTCGGCCGGCGTCAGACGCGCGGGCACACCGTCGGCGAACACGAACCAGAGATGATCGGTGGCATCGGCGCGGCGCACCACCGCCCGCGCCTCGTCCGCAAGGATGTCGACCATCCGGCGTCCATTGACGACCGCGCCGGACGACAGCGAGTTGTCCACCACGACGGCGAGCGCCGACGGTCCGTGCGCGCGGCCGAAGGGAAGGCGGGCGACCGGGCGCGCGGCGGCGATCACCACGCACGCGATCAACGCAGTGCGGAGCAGGAGCAGCAGAAGGTTCCGCAGCTTGAGGCGGCGACTATGGCGTCGCTCCGTCTCGCTCAGATACCGGACGGCGGGAAACTGGACGGTGGGCGGAACCCGGCGCTGCAGGAGGTGCAACAGCGCCGGAATCGCGGCGGCGGCGAGTCCCAGCAGTGCCAGCGGCTGGAGAAAGCCCATCTACCCGAGCCGCACCCTGGCACCCGCCGCCCGCCGCAACACATACCCGAATGGCTCGTCGGTGCCGACGTCGTAATAGGCGATCCCGCTGCCACGGCATGCGAAGCGCCAGGCCGAGATGGCGCGCCGCACGGTCTCGGCGTAGGCCGCACGGAATTCGCGGGGCCGAACCACTACGCCGTCCCCCGACTCCGGATCCTCGAACCGCGCCTCGGGCGGTCCCTCGAGTGTCCGCTCCGCGGGATCGAGGAGATGGAAGACGATCACCTGGTGTCCGCGATGCCGCAGGTACTGCAGCGCGCGGAGCGCCAGATCCTGATCGAAGAGCAGATCCGAGATGAACACCACCAGACCGCGCCGCCGGAGCAGATCGGTCACGCGCCGAAGCGCGGGATCGGCCGCGGTACCGCGGCCCGGAACGATCTCCGTCAGCCCCGACAAAAGCACCGCCTGCTGCTGCGTGCGTGCACGGGCGGGTACGACGGTCCGGACGCGCTCGTCAAAGACCACGAGTCCAGTGGCATCCCGCTGTCGCAGAAGCACCAACGCGAGCGCCGCCGCGAGGCGTTGGGCGTAGGCGAGCTTCGTCAGGCGTCGCGGTGCCCCCGACCAGTCCATGGAGCGGCTGGCGTCGAGCACCACCATCGCGCGCAAATTCGTCTCGGCCTCGTATTGCTTCACCGTGAGCCGATCGGCCCGCGCCAGGACCTTCCAATCCAGATAGCGGAGCTCGTCCCCGGGCTGGTATGGACGGTGCTCGGCAAACTCCACCGAGAAGCCACGAAATGGGGATCGATGCAGACCGGTCAAGAAGCCCTCGACCACCCCCTGTGCAGTGAGCTCGATCCCGCCGAGCTCGGCCACGGCGTACGGATCGAGTAGATCGAGACGCTCGATCGCGGCGCTCATCGGCCCCTCCCACGGCAGGACGGCGCCCCGATGGACGTGTCCCCAACGAGGGACATACGCCGCCAGCGCACCGCTGCCAAAAGTTGCCCTAAGTCGTTGTTAGACAGAGACTTAACGGGAAAACACACCACCTGGCACGGACCGTGCTCTTCATCTATGTCGGCGGTCGGCTCTCTGGCCGACCCCACTTGCAGGCGTTCGGAGGTGATCATGTTGCTACCAATATTGTACGCGACCCTTGCCTTGAACGGCACCGTAGGCCCCCCCGCCACACCGGCGCACGCCCTTCCGGCCCTCACGCCGCACATCGAGGTCTGGATGAACACGGCGGACGTCTATCACCGTGGGGATCGCGCGCACGTCTATTTCCAGACCGACGAAGACGCATACATCACGATATTCCGCGTCGACACCGACGGCCGCGTCCGGGTGCTCTTTCCGGTGGATCCGTGGGAAGACAACTACGCGCGTGGCGGTCACAAATACGACGTCGCGGCACGGGAAGACGACTACGCGTTCCGGATCGATGACTACCCCGGCGAGGGGTACGTGTTCGCCATCGCGAGCGCGGACCCGTTCAACTACGCCAGCTACGTACGAGGCGATCATTGGGACTACCGCGCGATCGCGACCCAAGGGCGCGTGACCGGCGATCCCTACGTCGCCCTCGGGGATCTGATCAACCAGATCGTACCGACCAACTACGTAGACTACACGTACGACGTCGCGTCCTACTACGTCGAGGAGCACTATAGCTATCCACGCTTTGTCTGCTACAACTGCCATGCGTACGCGGCGTATCCCTACTGGGATCCCTACGCGACTCCGTGCCTTCGGTATCGGGTCGTGATCTACAACGATCCCTACTACTACCCGCGCCGCGTCTATGGCGGCACCCGCGTCGTATTCGTTTCGCGGCCCCGCATCCCGATCGCACGCTTCGTATTCAAGGATCGCTCCCCGACGCAACCGTACGTGACGAGCGTCCGGCAGCGGCCCGTCGACGCATCCGGCCGGCGCGTGGTCGATCCGGGAGTCGGCGCCCGGTCGGTGGGCGGTGTGGGGCGGATTCCCGCGCCGATCTCGCAGACGCCCCAGAGCGGGCGTCGGGCAATCCCGTTCCCGCACGTGCCGTCCGCTCCGTCATCGGCTCAGCCGTCGAACGCGCCCGGACGCCGCGTGATACCCGATCAACGTCCCGCGCCCAGCAGCCCGCAGAGCCGCGCGGTGCCCGCACCGAAGAAGCCGCGCTCTGCGCCGGACCCCGTACTCGAACGGCGGAATCCGCAGCGTACGCCGACGACCACGCCGGCGCCGCGGCGGGCGGTGCCCACGCCGACCCCGGCTCCGGTGCGGCCCGATTCACGGACTCGGCCCGTACAGCAGCCGCGCCCACAGCCCCGATCGGTTCCGCAGCGGACGCCTGCTGCGCCTCGATCGTTCCCTCAGCCGCGCCGGGTAGAACCGCAGCGCTCCGCGCCCAGGGCCAGGCCGCAGCGAGCACCGAGCCCGCCCAGCCGGCCAGCACCACGACGGCGCGGTCACGGATGATGCAGCAGAGGTCGTAGAAGCGAAGCGAAGTGCAGCGCCGCACGGGCGGTGAGACGGCAGGGATTTGGGGTGATGAGGGTCCCCTGCCGCTTCATCGCCCGTCCGGCGACCAGCGAAGATCGCCGGCCGGAACGGCGACCGCATCCGGCTCGGAACGACGTTCCGGGCCGTCCCCCCCTGCCGGTTATATTCTGCCCCATGCGCCAGGATCGTATCCGGAACTTCTGCATCGTCGCCCACATCGATCACGGGAAGTCGACGCTCGCCGACCGCCTGATCGAGGCGACCGGCACGCTCGAGAAGCGCCGGATGCGCGCGCAGGTGCTCGACACCCTCGACCTCGAACGCGAGCGCGGCATCACGATCAAGCTCAACGCCGTCCGAATGCGCTATACCGCGACGGACGGCGAGGAATACGAGTTGAACCTGATCGACACGCCGGGCCACGTGGACTTCACGTACGAAGTGTCCCGCTCGCTGGCCGCCTGCGAGGGCGCGCTCCTCGT
>DATFMZ010000323.1:0-4468 GCA_035266665.1 Gemmatimonadales bacterium
GTTGTTTCCGATCATGACGGCCAGAAACACCATCGTGGTGACCTGCGCATTCCGGACGAAGCTCCGCACCAGCGGCGGGGCGCGGAAGTCGCGCCCCCGCGCCTCGCCGAGCGCGCGCGCGAGGTCGTCACCCGTCGGCCAGCGGTCGTCGGGAGCGCGCTCCAGGCAGCGGTCGATGACGGCGGCGAGCTTGGCCGGCACGTCGCGCCGCGCGGTTTCGACGCGGGGTGCCGGTCGCGTGACCTGTTGGGCCATGATCGCCGGCAAGGTGCGGCCCTCGAACGGCGCGCGCCCGCTCAACGCGTAGAAGAACGTGGCGCCGAGTGCGTAGAGATCGCTGCGCTCGTCGAGGGGCTCGCCGCAGGCCTGCTCCGGGCTCATGTAGCGGGCGGTGCCGATCACCTCGCCGTCGCCCTCACCCGGCGCGGATCGGGGGCTCAGCGCGATCCCGAAGTCCATCACGATCGCGCGATCGGTTCCCTGTTCGATCATGATGTTGTCGGGCTTGACGTCGCGATGGATCACGCCGCGCTGGTGGGCGTAGGCGAGCGCCCACGCCACATCCTGCATCAGCTTCATCGCGAGCCGGGGCGAGAGCGGGCCGCCCCGCTCGACCCGCTCGCGGAGCGTGCGGCCATCCACGTAGGCCATCACGAAGTACACGAGATCGCCCCGCTCCTCGACGGCGAAGATCGGCACGATGTTCGGATGGGAGAGAGCGGCGGCGGTCCGCGCCTCGCGCAGAAAGCGCTCGCGGAACGCGGGCTGCGTGGCGAGCGACTGCGGGAGGAGCTTGATGGCCACAAGCCGATCGAGCGCCACGTCGCGGGCGAGGAAGACGATGCCCATACCGCCACGCCCGAGCTCCCGCTCGACGAAGTATCGGCCGGCGAGAGCTTCCTGGAGGGCGAGGAGCTCGGCGTTCACAGGGAGTGTCATCTCGATTCCCACCTACGAGCGTTCACCATCGTTTGTTCCGGCACGTGCCGCACGCCCACGATGCAACGGCGCGCACCGACGCATGTTATTACGTAACAATGTGTTACGCTCAAACGACGTCAAGTCCGACCGTGCGACACCTTGCTCAACTCGCCAATGGTCCGCAACATGGAGTAAGCGGTTTCGCGTCCTCCTGGGTCGCCCCGCCCACGATGTCGGGCCTCATGCGCGGTGGCCTGCACGAAATCGCAAGTGAGCGAGCATGCAACGAGCCGCACTCATCCCACGGCATGCGAACGCGAACGCCCGTCGCGGAACGGGCCCGTGAGCGTGAAACGCCGTCCCGTCGACCCACCCGATCCCGAGTCGCGCCGCGAGGGCGAGAACGGGAGCAACGACGCGTGGTTCGAGATCCTCTTCGAGTACGCGCCGGACGCCTACTACATCGTTGATCTCAAGGGCACCTTTCTCGACGGCAACCGCGCGGCCGAGAAGTTGGTAGGCTACCCCCGCGAGCAGCTGATCGGCAAGAACTTCGTCTCCGTCAATCTTCTCTCTCCGGGGCAAATCATCGCCGCCAGCGCCGCCTTGGCGCGAAACATGGTGGGCCAGCCGACCGGTCCCGACGAATTCACCCTGCGCCGAGCCGACGGCACCCTCGTGCCGGTCGAGACCCGCACGTATCCGGTGACGATCAACGGCAAGCGCGTGGTCCTGGGCATCGCCCGCGATCTCACCGAACGCAAAGGCCGCGACGAGCGGTTGCGGTCGCTGATGCGTGCCACCGAACAGAGCCCAGCGGGCGTCGTGATCACCGACACCGAGGGCCGGATCGAGTTCGTGAACACTGCGTTCACGGAGATTACGGGCTACAGTGCCGCCGAAGTGCAGGGTGAAAACCCGCGAATACTCCAATCCGGGCAGACACCACCGGAAGTCTACGAGGATCTGTGGCGCACGATCACGGCCGGCGAGGTGTGGCGTGGCGATCTCCTGAACCGCCGGAAGGACGGATCACTGTACTGGGACTCGGCGTCCATCTCCCCGGTGCGAGACGAGAACGGCACCATCACGCACTTCGTCGCCGTCAAGGAAGACGTCACCGAACGCACGCGTACCAGGATCGAGCTCCGCGAAGCCAACGAGCGCCTCCGCGCCCTGGTCGAGGCGGCCCCGCTCGCGATCTTCGCGATCGACCTCGAGCGCCGCGTCCAGAACTGGAATCCGGCCGCGGAGCGCCTCTTCGGCTGGACGGAAGCCGAGGTGCTCGGCCGTCCGCTCCCCTACGTCGGCCCGGCGGAGCAGGCTGACGTCGAGCGAAACATCGCCCGTGTCTTGGCCGAAGGCCCCTTGCTCGGCGTGCCGGCCCGGCGGCTTCGGAAGGATGGCTCCCACGTCGATATCAGCCTGTCGGTCGCACCGCTCCACGATGCGTCGGGCAGCGTGACCGGCATGCTCGGCATCGCCGAGGACGTGGGGTCGGTCAAGGCGCTCGAGCAACAGCTGCGCCAAGCCCAGAAGATGGAGGCGGTGGGGCAGCTCGCCGGCGGGATCGCGCACGACTTCAACAACATCCTGACCGCGATCACCGGGTTCGCCGAGCTCGCGCTCTCGACGTTGACCCCGGACCACGCCGCCCGCGAAGACGTCGATCAGATCCATGCGGCCGCCAAGCGTGCGGCCGCGCTGACCCGACAACTCCTGGCGTTCAGCCGCCAGCAAGTGCTCGCTCCCGCGCCGATCCATCTCGGCGATCTGGTGGACGAAATGCGGGCCATGCTGCATCGGCTGCTCCGCGAGGACATCGCGCTCACCACGCGGAGCGCAAAGGACCTCGGGACCGTGCATGCCGACCCCGGCCAGCTCCAGCAGGTGGTGATGAATCTCGCCGTGAACGCCCGGGATGCCATGCCCAACGGCGGGGCGCTCCGGATCGAGGTCGCGAACGTAGAGCTCGACGACGCGTACGCGAAGCAGCACGTTCCCGTGACCCCCGGCCCGTACGTCCTCCTGAGCGTCAGCGACACCGGCGTCGGGATGGACGCGGCGACCCAGGCGCGCATCTTCGAACCCTTCTTCACCACCAAGGGCGCGGGGCGCGGCACGGGCCTCGGCCTCTCGACGGTCTACGGCATCGTCAAGCAGAGCGATGGATTCATCTGGGCGTACAGCGAGCCGGGACAGGGCACGACGTTCAAGATCTATCTGCCGCGGGTGGATCGGCCCGCGGTCCGGACGAGGCGCACGCCCCAACCGGTGATCGCCGCCGTGGGAACGGAGACCATCCTCCTCGCCGAAGACGATGAAGCGGTCCGTCGCGTCACCGAACGCGCGCTCGCGCTCTCCGGGTATCACGTCCTCGCCGCGGCAAGCGGCGACGAGGCCCTCGACGTCGCCGAGACGCACGGCAGCGAGATCGATCTCCTCATCACCGATGTCGTCATGCCGCGCATGCGCGGCGACGAGCTCGCCAAACGCCTGCGGCGGACGTACCCATCCCTCCGCGTGCTCTTCACGTCGGGCTATACCGGCGAGCATGCGCGCGGCACGGGCGTGATTCCGCCCAGCGCCGCGTTCCTCCAAAAGCCGTTCACCATCGAGGAGATCACCCAGGGCGTCCGCCGGGTGCTCGACACGGAACCCGACGCGGCGTAACGTCCCCGGAGCCCCTTCTCGGCACTCCGGAGACTCAATGCGCCGTCTCATCCTCACCTGCGTGCTTCTTGCGCTGCCGCTCGCTGCGGCCCGCGCCCAGGACACCACCACCTACACCCACGCCGACTCGCTGCGCGGCGCCGATGGACCGGCACGCGCGTGGTGGGACGTCACCTTCTACGACCTGAACGTCCGCGTGCAGCCCGCGGACAGCAGCGTCGCGGGCTACAACGGCATCACCTACCACGTCCTGCGGCCCGCCCGCGAGATGCAGCTGGATCTCCAGGCGCCGCTGGTACTGGACAGCGTCGTGCAACGCGGGCGCCGGCTCACGTGGCGCGCGGACGGCGACGCGTACTTCGTGCGGCTCGTCGGCGCACAGCCCACGGGGGCGACGCGCACCGTGACCGCGTACTACCACGGGCAGCCCGGACGCGGACGGCGGGCGCCGTGGAGTAGCGGCTTCATCTGGGCGCGTGACAGCCTGGGTCATCCCTGGGTCGCGACGTCCGACGAGGGGCCGGGTGCCAGCATCTGGTGGCCGCTCAAGGACTACCTCGGTGACGAGCCGGACAGTCAGCGCATCGCCGTCACGGTGCCGGATCCGATGGTCGAGGTTTCGAACGGGCGCCTGCGAAGCACGACGCACCACCCGGACGGCACGACGACCTATGAGTGGTTCGTCGCCAACCCGATCAACACCTACGGCGTGGCGGTGAATGCCGGTGACTACGCGCACTTCGCGGACACCGTGCAGGGCGCCGCGGGGCCGTTGACGCTCGACTTCTGGCCGCTCGCGTTCCACGTCGACACGGCGAAGGTGCAGTGGCAGCAGGCCAAGACCATGCTCCGCTGCTTCGAGCACTGGTTCGGG
>DATFMZ010000324.1:0-16785 GCA_035266665.1 Gemmatimonadales bacterium
CGCACGAGCTGCGCGATGGCCCCGTACGAGCCGTCGATGTTCAACCACGCCGAGTCGGCGAGGTTCGGGGCGGCGGCCGTCCCCTGCGCATTGCTGGCGTGGCAGGCGTAGCAGTTGCCCGGCCCGGTGAAGATCGTGCGGCCCTGATCCACCAACGCCTGCGACGTTGCGGGACATCCCGCCGCGGTCGCGGCGGCGGCCGTCGCGGTGGGAGCAGCCGCCGTATCCCGCGGCGCGTTCCCCATCATGCCACCCATCATCCCTCCGGCGCGGCCTCCCATCATGCCGCCCATGGCGCTCGGACGTGCCTGCGCCTGCTGCCCCGTATCCGTGACGGTTCCCTGCTCGCCGGCATTCCCGCCACCGCCCACGCAGGCGGCAACGAGAAGCACGATCGTCAACCCGCCCATCCGCAGGTTCCAGGTCTGTGTTGCCATGGCCCACTTCCTCCTTCTATTACGTTACCCAAGTGGTACCGGACGAGGGAGACAACATGGACATCGGCATGGAATTGCTCGAGGTGCTACGTACCATCGTCGGGATGGGGTGGAAGATCGCCTGGGGCTTGAGCCTCGGATTTCTCATCTCGGCCGTCGTCCAGACCTACGTCTCGAAGGAGCGGATCGCCGAGGCGCTCGGCACCGTGACCTTCAAGTCGCTGGGGCTCGCGAGCTTCTTCGGCTTCGCGTCGTCGTCGTGCTCGTATGCGGCCGCCGCCATGAGCAAGACCCTCTTCCAGAAGGGCGCCGATTTCGTCACGGCAACCGCCTTTCTCATCGCGTCGACCAACCTCGTCATCGAGATCGGGCTCGTCATCTGGGTGATGCTCGGCTGGCAGTTCGTGCTGGCCGAGCTGGTCGGCGGATTCCTGCTGATCGCGATCGCCGCGATCCTGCTCAAGTGGTTCGCGCCGAAACGGATCTTCGAGGCGGCACGCGAGCACCTCGCGCATGCCACGGCCGCGCACGACCACGATCACGGCGGGGGCGGACGCGGGCTCCCCGCGATCGCGCACTACTTCGCGATGGACGTCTCCATGATCGCGAAGGACATCGTCTTGGGGCTCGTGATCGCCGGCGCCCTCGCGGCGCTCGTACCGCAGAGTTGGTGGCACACGCTCTTCCTCGCACCGGCATCCGGTGCGCCCGGTCTCTTCGTGACGATCGAAAACGCGGTCGTCGGGCCGCTGATCGCCGTCCTGTCGTTCGTCTGCTCGGTGGGGAACATCCCGCTCGCCGCCGTCCTCTGGCATGGCGGCAGCGCGTTCGGCGGGGTCATCGCATTCATCTTTGCCGACCTGGTGACGATCCCGATGGTGCTGGTCTACCGCCGGTACTACGGATGGAAGCCGGCGCTCACCTACGCGGCCTATCTCTTCGTCACGATGGTCGTGGCGGGGCTGATCGTGGACGGGGTCTTCCGCGTGACTGGGCTCGTGCCGTCACCGGCCGCGAGCCCCGCGCTTCGGTCCATGCGGTACTTCTCCTGGGACTACACCACCTGGCTCAACGTCGTCTTCCTGCCGCTCGCCGCGTTCCTGTACTGGCGCGGTCGGCGGGCGCACCGGGCCGCGATGAGCACCATGGCGCACGGTCACCACGCGCACTAGCCGACGGGACCAGCCCTCCTAGAGCCCGCCCCGCCCCCAGATTACCTTCGGACTCGTGAAATCCGTCACCAAGCGCCTCGCGCCGCTCATCAGCCTCGCGCTCTTCGCGGCCGCGCTCTGGGTCCTGCACCGCGAGCTCGCGGCGCACCCGCCGCGCGAGATCGCGGCGACCATCCGGGCGATTCCCCAGCACATCCTCTGGGCGGCGCTCGGTCTGACGGCGATCGGCTATTCCTTTCTTCCGGCCTACGACGCCATCGGCCTCGCCTACGTTCGCCGGAAGCTCAGTCTCAAGCGCACGGTCTTCATCGGCTACGTCGCCAATTCGTTCAGCCAGACCCTGGGCTTCGGTCTCCTCACCGGCGGCGGGATCCGGTTCCGGCTCTACTCCGCCTGGGGACTCTCCGGCTCCGAAATCACGCAGATCATCGCCGTCTCGGCGTTGACCTCGTGGTCGGGTGGACTCTTCCTGGCCGGTCTCGGGCTCGTCACCGGGCCGGTCCCGCTCAGCGCGTCGAGCGTCCCGGGCCCGCTCCTCGGCGCGGCATTCCTCACGGTCATCGCGGCATACTTCATCGCCTCCATGCTCAAGCTCGGACCGCTGCGCATCGGCGGGTGGGAAGTCACCGTTCCCAAGCCGAAGCTCGCGTTCACGCAGGTGATCATCGCGGCCATGGATTGGACGGTGGCCGCGAGCGTGCTTTACGTGCTGATCCCACCCGACGCGCACGTCCAGTTCTCGACGTTCGTCGCCGTCTTCCTGCTGGCACACCTCGCCGGCGTGGTGAGCCACGTGCCGGGCGGCCTCGGCGTCTTCGAGACCACGATCCTGCTCCTCCTCAAGGACAACGTGCCGACCGCCGCGATCCTCGGCTCGCTCGTGGTCTTCCGCATCTTCTTCTTCATTCTCCCGTTCGTCGTGGCGCTGATCCTGTTCGGTGCCTACGAGGTGCTCGCGCAGGAGGGCACGGTCGCCAAGGTGGCGCGCGAGATCGGGCGCTGGCTGCCGGCCGCCGCCCCGTGGGTGCTGAGCGGCGTGACCTTCGTGGCGGGCACGGTGCTCGTCTTTTCCGGCGCGATTCCCACCGAAGGGAGCCGCCTGGTCTGGCTCGGGCGTATCCTCCCGCTCGCCGTGATCGAGGCGTCCCACTTCGTGGGGAGCCTCGTGGGCGTGGGATTGCTGATCCTCGCCTGGGGCTTGCGACGCCGTCTCGATGCGGCGTACCACCTGACGGTGCTGTTTCTGGCCGCGGGCGCCGTGACCTCGCTGCTCACATCGTTCAACTGGCACGAAGCGCTGCTCCTCACCTTCGTGCTCGCGCTCCTGCTCCCCACGCGGAGCCACTTCCATCGCAAGGCGTCGCTCACGCAGGAGCCATTCTCGACCTCGTGGGTGCTCGCCGTGGGCGTCGTGCTCCTCTCCTCTACGTGGCTCGGCTTCTTTCTCTATCGGCACGTCGCGTACTCGACCGAACTGTGGTGGCACTTCGCCCTCCGGGGCGACGCGCCGCGGTTCCTGCGCGCGACGGTGGGAATCTTCGTCGCGGCCTCGGCGTTCGGCCTCGCGCGATTGCTGCGACCGGCGCGGCGGACCCCGGTCTTCCCGACGGCGGAGGACATCGAGCTCGCGGCGAAGATCGTCACCACCTCCCCACGCGCAAACGCCAACGTGGCGCTCCTCGGCGACAAGTTCTTCCTCTTCAACGAGTCCGAGACGGGATTCGTGATGTACGCGGTCTCGGGCCATAGCTGGATCGCCATGGGCGATCCCGTGAGTCCGGCGGACGACATGGAGGATCTGGTCTGGAGCTTCCGGGAAACGGTGGCCGAACATGGCGGGCTCACGGTGTTCTACCAGATCGCGCCCGAGCGGCTGCCGCTGTACCTCGATCTCGGCCTGCGGCCGCTCAAGCTCGGCGAGGAGGCGCGCGTCCCGCTCACCACGTTCTCGCTCGCGGGCGGGGCACGGAGCTGGATGCGCCAGGTCCGCCGCCAGCTCGAGAAGCAGGCCTGCACGTTCGAGGTGATCCCCCGCCACGAGACGCCGCGGATCCTGCACGAGCTCCGCGACGTGTCGGACAGCTGGCTCGCCGAGAAGGGAACGCGCGAAAAGCAGTTCTCCCTCGGCCGGTTCGATCCGGCCTACGTGGTGCGGTTCCCGATCGGCGTCGTGAAGCGGGAAGGCGAGATCGTGGCGTTCACCAACCTCTGGTGCGCGGCACCCGGCACCGAAGTCTCGCCGGACATGATGCGTTACCGCCCCGACGCGCCGAAGCAGGTGATGGATTTCCTGTTCATCGAGGCGATCGTGTGGGCGCAGGCCCAGGGGTACGGTGCGTTCAATCTGGGGATGGCGCCGCTCTCGGGATTCGAGGATCGCTCGCTCGCTCCCCTCTGGAGCCGCGTGAACGCCGTGGTGTACCGGCATGGTGAGCACTTCTACAACTTCCAGGGCCTCCGGAAGTACAAGGAGAAGTTCGATCCCGAATGGCTACCGAAGTACCTGGCCGCACCCGGCGGCCTCGCCTTGCCGCGCGTCCTCACCGACACGACGACCCTCATCTCCGGCGGTATGCGAGGCGTGATCGCCCGGTGAGTCGCCGAGGGGTGGTGGCGCTCGCCGCCCTCGTGTGGATGCCGGCGCTCGCCCACGCGCAGGCCCTGCCGCCGATGCACGTGGATTCCCTCACCGCCCGGCCGTTCGGGACGGTGGTGCTCTACCACACGACGCCGACTCCCGCGCACGTGGTCCTTTTCGTGTCGGGCGACGGCGGCTGGAACCTCGGCGTCGTGAACATGGCGCGCGAGCTCGCGCGGATGGACGCGCTCGTGGTCGGCATCGACATCCGGCGCTACCTCCCCGCCCTGGAGAAGGAACCCGGCGGGTGCAGCTACCCCGCGGCCGACTTCGAAGCGTTGAGCCAGTCGATTCAGCATACCCTGGGGTACGCCCGGTATGTCCCACCGATGCTCGTCGGGTATTCGTCGGGCGCGACACTCGTGTACACGCTCCTCGCACAGGCTCCGCCCACGACGTTCGCCGGTGCGATCAGCATGGGCTTCTGCCCGATGCTCCCGCTCCACAAACCGCTCTGCCGCGGTGCGGGACTCGTCTCGACACTCGTGCCGCGCCGCAAAGGCGTGGAGGGCGGGTACCGGTTCGCGCCCGTCACCGATCGCGCGCTCCGGTGGACCGCCTTTCAGGGGGAGATCGATCAGGTCTGCTCGCCCGCCGTCGTCGCCGGGTACGCCGACTCGGTGGACGGCGGGACCCTCATCCGGCTCCCGCACGTCGGGCACGGGTTCGGGGTCGAGCGGAACTGGCTGCCGCAATTCAAGGCCGCCTTCGCGGCGCTCGTCGCGGCGCCACCCGTCGACAGACGGATCGTGGCGCCCGCCGTGGCCGATCTCCCGCTCGTCGAGGTCCCGGTACGCGGCACGCCCCGCGACACCTTCGCGATCGTCCTCTCCGGCGACGGCGGGTGGGCGAGCCTGGACCGCCAGGTGGCCGAGACGCTGGCGGACTCGAGCATCCGGGTCGTCGGCTGGAATTCGTTGCAGTACCTCTGGAAGGCGAAGACACCCGATTCGCTCGCGAGCGACCTGGCGCGCGTGATGCGCCACTTCCTCGACACCTGGCATGCGGGCGCGGTGATCCTCGCGGGCTACTCGCGAGGCGCCGACGTCCTGCCCTTCGCCGCCGCGCGCCTCCCCGACGATCTCAAGGCGCGGGTTGCGCTGATCGCGCTCATCTCGCCATCCACCCACGCCGGGTTCGAGATCCACCCGACCGATCTCGTGCTCGACACCCATCGCGCGAGCGATCGCCCGGTGATTCCGGAGCTTCGCGCCCTCGACTTCGCGCCCACGCTCTGCTTCTACGGGAGCGATGAGACGGATACGGCGTGTCCCGCCCTGCCGCCAGGCGCCGGCCGCGTCATTGCCCTCGCGGGCGGACATCATCTGGGCGGGGCCTATGTCGAGATCGGCGGCGACATCGTCCGTGCGCTCGACGCACGCAAGCGGGGATTGTAACCGCCCGGCCACGCGGTACATTGCGGCCCGTGCCACTGCTCTCGTTCGACGCGATCACCAAACGCTATCCGGGCGTCGTTGCGCTCGACCGCGTGGATTTCGCGGTCGAGCCAGGGGAGGTCCACGCGCTGGTCGGCGAGAACGGCGCCGGAAAGTCCACCCTCCTCAAGATCCTGGCCGGCGCCACCCGCCCCGATGAGGGGACCATCCGCCTGGACGGCGACGCGACCAGCTTCCCCGCGCCGCGGGCGGCGCTCGACCGCGGGATCACGGTCATCTACCAGGAGCTCGCCCTGGTGCCGCAGCTCGGCGCCGACGCCAACATCTTCCTCGGTATGGAGCCGATGCGTGGGATGACACTCGATCGTGCGGCGATGCGCTCCCGTACCGCCGAGTCGCTCGCCACCCTCGGTCTCAACATCGACCCGTCCACACCCGTCGGCACGCTCTCCGTCGCACAGCAGCAGCTCGTCGAGCTCGCACGCGCGCTGCGCCGGAAGGCCGGCGTGATCGCGCTCGATGAGCCCACGGCGGCACTCACCGCGCGCGAAGCCGATCACCTCTTCGAGCACATCGCCCGCCTCACGGCGCAGGGTGTCGCCGTGATCTACGTCTCGCATCGCCTGGACGAGGTGCGGCGTCTCGCACGGACGATCACCGTGCTCCGCGACGGCCACCGGGTGTGGAGCGGGGCCGCACGCGACGTGAGCGATGCCGAGGTGATTCGCCTGATGGTGGGACGCGACGTCGAATACGAGCGTGTACCGCCCGGCCGCGCGCCCGATCCCGATCCCGCGCTCACGGTGCGTGACCTGACGCGCACCCCGGCCTTTCACCACGTCTCGCTCACGCTCCGCCGCGGCGAAATCGTGGGGCTCGCGGGGCTCGTCGGCGCGGGCCGGACCGAAGTGGGGCGCTGCATCGCGGGCATCGACCGGGCCGAGGAAGGCGCGATGACCCTCGCGGGCGCCCCGTACCGGCCGCGCACGCCGCGCGAGGCAATCGCCAAGCGCGTGGTGTACCTCCCCGAAGATCGCAAGCGGCATGGGCTGATTCTCATGATGCGCATCCGCGAGAACGTGACGCTCCCCGTGTTGCGACGCTTCACGCACTGGGGTCGCGTGGATGCGGCCCCCGAGCGCGCGGCGGCGGACGGCGCCGTGCGGGCGCTCGCCCTCCGGCCACCCGACATCGAGCGCGTGACGCGCACGCTGTCGGGCGGAAACCAGCAGAAGGTCGTGGTGGCCAAGTGGCTCCTCGCCGATGCCGACGTGCTGATTTTCGACGAACCGACGCGCGGCGTGGACGTGGGAGCCAAGGTGGAGCTGCACCGGCAGATCCGGGCGCTCGCCGATCGGGGAAAGGCGGTGCTCGTCATCTCGTCGGAGCTCCCCGAGATCCTGGCGCTCGCCGACCGGATCGTCGTGATGCGCGAAGGGCGCGTGGCGGGTGAGCTCGCGCGTGAGGGCGCGAGCGCCGAGTCGATTCTCCGGCTCGCGGTGGCGGCGGCATGAGAGGCTGGGCGAGCCGCTACGGCGTGGCCCTGGCGCTCGGGCTGCTCGTGGTGATCGGCGCCATCGCCGTGCCCGGGTTCTTCTCGCGCGAGAACCTTTCCACGATCCTCCTGCACGTCTCGATCAACGCCATCCTCGCGCTCGGCATGACGTTCGTCATCGTCACCGCGGGGATCGACCTCTCCGTGGGATCGGTCCTCGCGCTCGCGGGCGTCATCGCCGCCGCGGCGCTGACGAGCGCTCCGGTCCTGCAGACGGTCGGCGTCGTGGGGGCAACGGCCCTCGCGGCCGCGGTCGGGATCGCCGTCGGCACCGCGGTGGGATGGGGGAACGGCGCCGTGACCGCGTACGCCGGCGTCAACCCGTTCATGGTGACGCTCGCGACGATGACCATGGCGCGCGGCGCGGCGCGGCTCGTCACGGGCGGCGTGCCGATCGGGTTCCCCGCCACGAACGATCCGGCCTTTCAGGCGAAGGTCGCGGCGCTCAATGCCCTCCACACCATCGGCGGCGGCCGGATCCCCGTTCCCGGTCTGCCGCGCGGGTTCCCCGGGCCCGCGCTGATCATGATCGTGCTCGTGGTGCTCGGCGGCTTCGTGCTCACGCGCACCCGGTTCGGCCGCTACGTCTACGCCGTGGGGGGGAACGAAGAAGCCGCGCGCCTCGCCGGCGTTCCCGTGCGCAAGGTGAAGCTCGCGGTCTATGCGATCGCCGGGGCGTGCGCCGGCCTCTCGGGGATCATGCTCACCGGCCAGCTCCGCTCCGCGGGCCCCGACGCGGGGATGCTGTATGAGTTGAACGCGATCGCGGCGGCGGTGATCGGCGGCGCCTCGCTCTTCGGCGGCGTGGGCACCGCGTGGGGCGCGCTCGTCGGCGCACTGATCATCGGTGTCCTCAACAACGCCCTCGATCTCCTGGGTGTGCAGGCCTTTTGGCAGGAGATCACCAAAGGCGCGATCATTCTCCTGGCCGTTCTCTTCGACGTCTGGACCAAACGCGGAGCTTCCGCTGATGCGTAGAGCACTCTCGTTCGTCGTTCTGTTCACCCTCGGCATCGCGCCGGCGGCGCGGGCGCAGGATCTCGTGGTGCGGCACTGGCTGGTCCGCGGCCCCTTCAAGGCGGATACGAGTCCTGCCGGCGTGAGCGCCGATTACCTGGGCGGCCAGGCGCGCGTGCTACCCGACAGCGACGAGACCGTCGCGGGCGGACCGTTCGTCCCCGTGGCCGCGGATTCCGACGGCGCGGTGGACTTGAACGCGGTGTACGCGGGGCGGTCCACCAACTGGCAGGCGGCGTACGCACACGTGTACGTGCATGCCCCCACCGAGCGCACGGTTCTGCTCACACTCGCGAGTGACGACGATATCGCGGCGTTCGTGAACGGCCAACGCGTCTGGCTCCACGTCGTGGCGCGCGGCGTCGCCACCGCACGAGATACCGTTCCCGTGCGGCTCGCCAAGGGGTGGAATACCATTCTGCTCGAGATCCGAAACCGGACCGGCGGGTTCGGCTTCTTCGGCGCCCTCGCGCCCTACGCCGCGGGTGGTGGCGTCGGCGATCTCGCGCTCTCCGCGGATCGGCCCGCCGGCATGCGCGCGCATTTGTATCCTGCGCCGCGGGTGGCGGTCGGAGCGATCGCGCTGGACAGCATGCTCGTCTGGGCAGATGGCCGGCTGGACGCGGGGGCGACGGCGCCCGTCACCGCCTGGGGACGCGACACGCTCCACGGCGTGCGCGTCGTCGTGGGTCCCGCGCGCGCGCCCTGGGCGGCGGACACGCTCGCGGCGCTCGCGCCGGGCGAGCCACTGCTGCTCGCGCTGCACACCACGTTCGCCCGCCTCCGCGGGGCGAGCCTCGGCACGGCACGCGTCACGGCCACCGCGCGCTGGCGCGGCGGCAGGCACGGTACCGCGCTCGTCGTCGAAGCGGACCGCCTGCTCCGGCTCGCCGGTGGGCGCGTCGCCCTCGGCAATCTCCGCGTGGACTCGGCGAGCGGCCGTCCCACGCGTCTCCATGCGCGGCTCGTCGTCCCCGCCGCCTTCGCGGGGCTCACGTTGGACCTCCTCGGCAACGGGACCGGTCCAAACGCGCACTACACGGTGAACGGCCACGAGGTACCGTGGCGCGACGGACGTGTCCCGCTCTGCGCGCCCTGCACGGCGGGTGCGACGCTCGATCTCGCCGTCGCGCTCGACCCCACGCGCCCGCTCTGGCTCATGCCCCAGGCGCGCGTGCGTGACCCAGGGTATGCCGAGTTCGCGGACGGGTACCGCTACGCCCGCGCGCTCGCCGACACCGTGCCGCCGATCGCGCCACCCGATGCGACGGCATGGCTCCGCGCGCTCGGCACGCCGGCGTACGGTGCGCTGCTGGGCCGGTACCGGGCGGCGTACGCGCCGCTCGCCACGGCGATCAAGCAAGACACGCTCTTCCTCACCGGGAACTCGCACATCGACGCGGCCTGGCTCTGGCGCTGGCGGGAGACGATCGACGTCATCCGTCACACGTGGGGATCCGCGCTCAAGCTCTCGTACATTTTCCCCGGGTACGTCTTCGCCGCGAGCTCGGCCGCCTACTTCGACGCGATGCAGCGGCTCTATCCGGCGTTCGAGGACTCGCTCCGTCAGGCCACCGCCGACGGACGCTGGGCGCCCGTGGGCGGCTGGTGGGTCGAGGCCGATCAGAACATTCCGTCCGGCGAGTCGCTCGTGCGGCAGGGGCTTTATGGCCAGCGCTACTTCCAGCGGCAGTTCGGACACCGCTCGAAGGTTGCCTGGACGCCCGACACCTTCGGCTACATGTGGACGATTCCGCAGATCCTCAAGCTCGAGGGGTTCGACTACTTCGTCACCCAGAAGGTGCGCTGGAACGACTCCACGAAATTCCCATACGACGCGTTCTACTGGGAGGGACGCGACGGGACGACCATCTTCACGTACATCCCCTACGGCTACGATCACGATCTCTCGCCCGGCAAGCTCGTGCCGCAGCGTATCGAAGACCGCTCCAAGACGTATGGTGGGCACGACCAGCTCGTCCTGTACGGCGTGGGGGATCACGGCGGCGGCCCGACGATCGGCATGCTGCACCGCGCCGAGAACTTGCGGCGCGTGCCGACCTTCCCGGTCATGCAGGACGCGACGCCGCTTCACGCGCTCAGGCACATCGAGCACGAGGCGACGACGCAGCCCTTCCCCGTCTGGAACGACGAGCTCTACCTCGAGTACCATCGCGGCACCTACACCTCGCATGCCATGATGAAGCGCCGGAATCGCCGGAGTGAGGCGATGCTCCAGACCGCGGAAGCGCTCGCGACGGTCGACACGGCCGCCTATCCGCGCGATCGCCTCGAAGGCGCGTGGCGGCGCGTGTTGTTCAATCAGTTCCACGATCTCCTGCCGGGATCGGGGATCGACAGCATCTACATGGACGCGGCCAAGACGTACGACACCGCGTGGGCGATGATCGACACCGTGACACACACGGCGTTCGCCGACCTGCGGGCACGCATGGACACCAAGGGCAAGCATGCGGTCGTGGTCTTCAACGCCCTCGGCTGGACGCGGAGCGGCCGGGTGGCCGTTCCCGACGGCGGCGACACCACCTGGATCACCGTGGACAGCGTTCCCGCGCTCGGTGCCATGGTCGTCCATCTGCCGCACGATTCCATGTCGGCCGACGAGCGCGCGCTTCCCGCGCCCACCGCGGGGCCGAACTGGATCGAGAACGCGTTCCTCCGGGTCGAGATCGACACGACGACCGGCGAGATCACGCGCCTCTACGACAAGACGGCGGGCCGGGAGGCGCTCGCGCCCGACGGACGCGGCAACGTGCTCCAGATCCATACCGACGAGCCGCAGGAGTGGGACGCGTGGAACATCGGCACGACCGGACCGGTGTACGAGGTGACCGACGTCCGGCACGTCGCGACGCACGCGGATTCCCGTGCGGCCTCCATCGAGCTCACGCGGCATTGGGGCGCATCGACCTTCCACCAGGTGCTCGCGTTGCGGCGCGCCGAGCGCTACCTCGACGTGGCCAATGACGTGGACTGGCACGAGCGCCAGAAGCTGCTCAAGGTCGCCTTCACGCTCGGGGTCACCGCCGACTCCGCGACGTACGAGATCCCCTATGGGACCATCGGGCGGTCCGGGAATCCCCAGACCAAGCGCGAGCGGGCGAAGTTCGAGGTCCCGGGGCAGCGCTGGGCCGACGTCTCGGAGCCCGACTTCGGCGTCACCATCCTCGACGACAGCAAGTACGGCTGGGATTACCACGGCGACGTGCTTCGACTCTCGCTCCTCAAGGCGCCGATCTGGCCCGACTCGACGGCCGACCGCGGGATGCAGCATTTCCGGTTTGCCGTCCTGCCGCACACGGGGGACTGGCGGAGCGTCGCCTCCGACCGGCGCGGCGCCGAGTACAACGTGCCGCTTCTCGCGGCGCGTGCGCCCTCGCACGGCGGCTCTCTCGGCCGCTCCGTGTCCTTCGCCGCGGCGTCGCCCGGCGACGTGCAGCTCGCGTGGATCAAGCGCGACGAAGACCATACCCGCACCTGGGTGCTCCGGCTCGTCGAGTGGCATGGCGTCGCCACCACCGCCCGGGTCACGCTCGCGTGCACGCCGACGTCCATCCGGCACGCCAACCTCCTCGAGGACCCCGGCGCGCTGATCATCCCCGACGGACGCGGCTTCAACCTGCCGCTTCGTCCCTACGAAATCGCCACCGTCCTCGTGGAGTGCGCCCGATGAGTCTCCGACGACACCTCGCCCCACTCGCGCTCGTTTCGCTCACGCTCGCGTGCGCCGGTGCCAAGAAGTCCACGCGCCCGCAGATCGGCGTGACCCTCCTCACCCAGGCGCACGTCTTCTATCAGAACCTCCAGAAGGGCATGCAGGCCGAGGCGGAGTCGCTCGGCGTGGACCTGCACGTCGTCGCCGGTGAGTGGGATCTCGCGCGCCAGACCTCGCAGGTCGAGAACTTCATCACGCAGAAGATGGACGCGATCGTGATCGCGCCGGTGAACTCGAGTGGGATCGTGAGCGCGGTCGAGGAGGCCAATCAGGCGGGGATTCCCGTCTTCACCGCCGACATCGCGGCGGACGGCGGCACGATCGTCTCGCACGTCGCGAGCGACAACAAACAGGGCGGCCGCCTCCTCGGCGAGTTCGTCGCGGCCCGGCTCCACGATACCGGCAGCGTGGCGATTCTCGACCAGCCCACGGTGACCAGCGTGCAGGACCGGGTAGCGGGGTTCAAGGAGGCGCTCGCCAACCACCCCGGGATTCACATCGTGGCGGAACCGGCCATCGACCGCGGTCTCCGCGACGTCGCGAAACAGAAGACCGACAACCTGCTCGCCGGGTCCAGGAAGATCGACGCGATCTTCGGGACGAACGACGACTGCGCCCTGGGCGCCCTGGCCGCGGTCCAGGCAGCTGGCCGGAAGGATATCGTGATCGTGGGGTACGACGCGACGCCCGAGGCCCGGACGGCCATCGAGAGCGGCACTGCCCTCGTGGCCGACGCCGTCCAGGATCCCGTGGAGATCGGGCGTCGGACCATCGACGTCGTGGTCGCCGCGCTCAAGGGCGACAGCGTGCCCAACCGGGTGGCGGTACCGGTCAGCATCGTGACCCAGGACTCGCTGCGCGCGCATTCGTGAAGGCGCACGTTACTTCCGGCCCCGGTCCGACGGTCTCTAGGCCGCGGGGCGCCCGTTTCCGGGCGCGTCCGTGTATGTTTGTGGCGGTGCACGACGATGTGGAACATGGAGATACGCCACGATGAGGGACGACGCCGCTTCGTCGCGGACGTCGACGGCGGGGAAGCCTACCTCAGCTACGAGCCTGCCGGTACGGGGCGGCTCGACTTCGAAAGCACGTTCGTGCCGCCGATGGCGCGTGGCCACGGCGTCGGAGCCCGTCTCGTCATGGCGGGCTTCGCGTTCGCCCGCAGCCAGGGCTGCCGCGTGATCCCGACCTGCTCGTTCGTGCAACGTGTGGTCAGGGACCACCCGGAGTATGAAGCACTGATCGAGGCCTGACGGCGCATGGGGCGCCGTCGGCCGTTTGAGACGACTGAAAGGAGTACCATGATGAAATTCGCTCACGGCGTGCTCGCCATGACGGCGGCCGCGCTCGTCGCGTGCGGCGGTGGGAAGCCCGCGCAGAACGGTGGAAACACGGCCATGGCCAGCACGGACACGGCGGCGGCCACCGCCGCGCCCGCCGCAGCGACCCAGGGCGCGATGACGATGCCCGACTGGATGAAGGTCGACAGCGCGGCCAAGACCGTGACGCTCGACATCGAGGCCGGCAAGACGGCCGACAACAACCACTGGAACTACAACGGCTACTACGCGGGCAAAGAAGCGACGATCACGGTGCCCGAGGGCTACAAAATCACGATCAACTTCAAGAACGATGATCCCGCGATGGCGCACAGCCTCGGCGTGGACAGCCTCTACACGTCCTTCCCGCCGGCGTTCACGAACCCGACGCCGATCTTCCCGGGTGCCATGACCTCGAACCCGACGGACATGACGAAGGCGACCCAGCCGGGAACCACCGAAACCATTCACTTCACGGCGTCGAAGGCCGGCAACTACGCGCTGAACTGCTACATCCCCGGGCATGCGCTCGCGGGCATGTGGGTTCACTTCGACGTCTCCGCGGACGGGAAGGCCGGCGTCACCACGAGCTGACCCGCCCGACACGCAAGCAGAGCATGCGGGCCGCTTCCGAACGGGAGCGGCCCGCGTACGTTTCACGGGTCGCCATCACCACGCCCACTCGACTCGGAGGCCTCATGCCCCGCTTCGTCCCCGTGCTCGCCGTGGCCCTCCTCGTGGCATGCGGCGGGAATGCCGCCCCGCAGCAATCCGCCGCCAGGAAGGACACGCTCACGCAGCGTCAGCGCGACAGCGCGATCGGCGCCTCCAAACTCCCCGGTGCCAAGGGCATCGGCGCCGCCCAGCGCGCGGCCGATTCGCTGAACGCGCAGAACGCGCGGCTCGATTCCATTCAGTGACCCCTCGCGGATGCCGGGCCCGCGCGGCATCTTGACCGGCGACTGATCCCCGGCATCGACAAGGAGCTCCGCATGCGACGCGTCGCGGCCTTCGCCGCTCTCCTCGCGCTCTCGCCGCTCACGCGGCCCGCGCCCTCGTCCACCGAGGGCTACTATCGCTTCCCCACGCTCCACGACACGACGATCGTCTTCACCGCGGAAGGCGATCTCTGGAAGATCGGACTGAGCGGCGGACTCGCCGAGCGCCTCACCACGCACGCGGAAGAGGAGACGCACGCGGCGATCTCGCCCGATGGGAAGACGATCGCCTTCTCCGCGGCGTACGAGGGGCCGACCGAGGTCTACACGATGCCCATCGATGGCGGGCTCCCGGTGCGGCAGACGTATCTCGGTGGAACGGCGACGGTGGTGGGATGGACGCCGCAGGGGAAGGTTCTCTACACCACCACGAGCTACTCGACGCTGCCGGACGCCGAGCTCGCGACGCTGGACCCCACGACCCACGCCTCGGATCTCATTCCGCTCGCGCAGGCGCACGATGGCTCGTACGGCCCCGACGGGACGCTGTACTTCACGCGCCCCGCCGCGCAGTCGAGCCACACCAAGCGGTACAAGGGCGGGACGGCCCAACACGTTTGGAAGTACGCGCCCGGCGCCGCCGA
The DNA here is from genome assembly GCA_035266665.1 of Gemmatimonadales bacterium. Taxonomy (GTDB): domain Bacteria; phylum Gemmatimonadota; class Gemmatimonadetes; order Gemmatimonadales; family GWC2-71-9; genus DATFMZ01. The sequence continues at coordinate 14,854 of DATFMZ010000324.1, forward strand.
GGCGGTCGAGCTCACCGGGGACTATGACGGCACCAGCCGGACGCCGATGTACTGGAAGGGCCGCGTCTACTTCGCGTCGGATCGCGACGGGACGATGAACATCTGGTCGATGGATGCGGACGGCGGGGCGCTCACCGAGGAGACGCATCACGTCGGCTGGGACGTCGAAACCCCGTCGCTCGCGGGCGGCCGCATCGTCTATCAGCTCGGCGCCGACCTCTGGGTCTACGACATCGCGTCCAGGACCGACCGGAAGCTCGACATCCGGCTCGCGTCGGACTTCGACCAGATGCGCGAGAAGTGGGTTCAGAAGCCGATGGACTATCTGACGGCCGCCCACATTGCGCCCGACGGCGGGCGCGTGGTGCTGACCGCACGTGGACAGGTCTTCGTGGCGCCCGTCGGCCAGGGGCGGTTCGTCGAGGCGACGCGGCATCAGGGCGTCCGCTACCGGCAGGCGCGCTTCGCTCCGGACGGCAAGTCACTGCTGGTCCTCTCCGACGAATCCGGGGAAACGGAATGGTGGCGTCTTCCGGCCAACGGCGTCGGCGCGCCCACGCAACTCACCGACGACGCGCACGTGCTGCGCTTCGACGGTGTCGCGTCGCCCGACGGGCGGTACATCGCCTACTACGACAAGAACTGGACGCTCTGGCTCTTCGACACGGAAAAGAAGAAGACGACGAAGGTCGCGGCATCGCTCGAGGGGGAGTTCGGCGATCTCGCCTGGTCGCCCGACTCGCACTGGCTCGCCTATGACGAGACGGCCACCAGCAGCTTCGAGCAGATCAAGCTCTACCACGTGGACGACGGCGCGATCACCGCGATCACCAGCGACCGCTTCGACAGTTACAGCCCGGCATGGAGTCGCGACGGCAAGTGGATCTACTTCCTGTCCGACCGCGTCTTCCAGTCACTCGTGTCGGGCCCGTGGGGTTCGCGCGAGCCCGAGCCGTTCTTCGACAAGCAGACCAAGCTCTACGCCCTCCCGCTCGTCCCGGGACTGCGTTCGCCCTTCCAGCCGAAGGACGAGCTCGAGGCGCCCGACACGGCGTCGCAGCGCGACGGGCACGCCGAGCGTGGAGCGCGGGCGGCGCCACCGGCGACGACGATCGACCTCTCGGGAATCGCCGACCGGATCATGGAGCTTCCCGTGCCGTCCGGGAACTACCGTGCGCTCGACGTGAACGGGAAACGTCTCTTCTATCTCTCGTCCGAAACATCGGCGCCGCACACCACGACGCTCGAGATGGTGGCGCTCAGCAGCACCGACACCACACCGAAAGCGCTCGTCCATGACGTGCGATCGTACGAGCTTTCCGCCGACGGCCGGCACGTCCTCGTCCGGAAACACGACCGGTTCTACGTGATCGGCGCCGATGCCGCCCCGGGCGTGAGTCTCGAAAAGGCGGGCCTCGATCTCTCCGGCTGGAAGTTCCCAATCGATCCGCGCGAAGAGTGGCATCAGATGTTCGTCGAGGCGTGGCGCCTGGAGCGCGACTATTTCTACGACCGCGGAATGAACGGCATCGATTGGTCGGCGATGCGTAAGAAGTACGAACCGCTCGTGGATCGCGTCACCGAACGTGGCGAGCTGAGCGACATCCTCGGCCAGATGATCTCCGAGCTGAGCGCGCTCCACATGTTTGTCTACGGCGGCGATTTCCGCGAAGGCAATGAGCAGATCGCACCGGCGTCACTCGGCGCCGAGCTGACGCGGGATTCCGCCGCGGGCGGCTATCGCATCGCGCACATCTACGAGAACGATCCCGATCTGCCGGATCAACTCTCACCGCTCGGGAAACCCGGCCTCGGGATTCATGACGGCGACGTGATCACGCAGATCAACGGCGTGCCGACGCTCTCGGTGCAGGATCCCGCCGAGCTGCTGCGCAATCAGACCGGCCGCCAGGTACTGCTCGCCGTCCGACC
>DATFMZ010000325.1:0-16916 GCA_035266665.1 Gemmatimonadales bacterium
CCTGCTCGCGACGGCGTACCGGTCGGCGCCGCAGACGGGGACCTTCCTGGCCGAGCGGCCGCAGTTCTACGACTCGACGATGGCATACCGGAGCGAGCCCAAGCCGCCGTACGATCCGCACGAGCTGGTCGCGGCGCTCGACACGCTGCTCGCGGCATCGCCCGCGCTCGATACGGTGGATGCCTACCGGTACGACGTCGTGAATCTCACGCGTCAGGTGCTCGGCGGGCTCGGCCTCTCGTTCGTGGACTCGGTGGAGGCCGCGTACGATCGCAAGGACCGCCCCGCCCTGCTCGCGGCAGAGACGCGTGTTGAGGGATTGCTCGGTGATCTCGATCGGCTGGTCGGCACGCGCCGCGAGTTTCTGTTGGGGACGTGGCTGGACCAGGCGAAGGCGTGGGGGAAGACGCCCGCCGAGCGGAATCTGTACGAGTGGAACGCGCGGAACATCATCACGCTCTGGGGCGAGAAGTGCACCGAGGGCCAGAACGACGATCTGAACCTGTATGCGTTCAAGGAGTGGGAGGGGATGTTCACGCGGTATTTCCTCCCGCGTTGGCAGGCGTTCTTCAAGGACCTGAACGCGGCGCTCGCGTCCGGCGCGCCGTTCGACCGGAAGCCGTTCGCCGCGGCATCGTGCAAGTGGGAGAAGGCCTGGTCACACCGCCATGGGTCATTCCCCGCCCGTCCTTCCGGGGATCCGCTCGAGGTCTCTCGCGCGCTGTTCCACAAGTATCGGGCGTTTCTCCCCGCCAACTAGCGATCGCGTCCGCCGGGACGCACATGTCTCAACGGGCCACTTTCGCGATGCGTCCCATACGCAAAGATTGTTAGGGAGGTGGCGCCGATCGTGGGACATGCTGGGAGGGGCGATGTACGGTGGCGTGGACCCGGTGACGGGCAGGTGGCTGAAATCTCCGCAGAACTTCGAAGAGGAGCGCCGGCGCGTCGCGCGACGGCGCCGCATGCGAGCGCTCACCCTCATCCCGGCGGTACTGTCCAGCTGCGCGGTGCTGTGGTGGGTCGCGATCACCGCGCTCATGGACCTCCACGCCCGCCACTTCCCGGGCGAAGGGCTGCATTTGGGCGCGGAAGGGTTTGCGCCGGCCGTAGCGAGTGCGGCGGCGCTGATCGCGGTCTTTCCGGTCGCGTTGCTCATCGGGAAGCAGTTCGCCTGGTCGTTCTCCGAACGCCGGACCGTGAAGGGCGGGGAGGGTGACGACCGGGCCGAGCGGTTTCGTCGCGGGAAATTCCGGCTGCTGATCATCACGGCGGTGGTGGTGCCGATCGCGAGCGCGGTCGCGATCTTCGCGAGTCTGGTCTCGTGGGGGCCCCGCTGATCCGCATCGTCCGCCTCGGCAGTCCCCGCGCTGCCGACGAGGGACTCCGCATCGGCACCGTACGGCGGCCGCCGCGCGGGGTGCCCAAAGAGGCATTGGCATCGCAGAACTGGTACGACGTCTGGCTTCCGGAGCTCGCGCCGAGTGCGGGGCTCGTGAAACAGGCGCAGGAGGCAGAGACCGCGCGCGAGTGGAATGCGTTCGTCAAACGGTATCGCGCGGAGATGAAGACGCCCGAGGCGCGCCGGCTCCTCGATCTCCTCGCGGCGCTCTCGCACCAAACCAATCTGTCCGTGGGATGTTACTGCGAGCACGCATCGCGGTGCCACCGGTCCGTGCTCCGATCCTTGCTCGAGGAGCACGGCGCGCGTCTCGGTTGAGCCGGCCTGCCCCGCTTCACCGCTCCGACACCAACTCCAGAAAACGCGGATCGTCCCGCAGCGAATGCAGATCGGGATCGTGCGCGATCCAATCCCAGTGCGCGAACCCCGCCTTGACCGCGCATGCGAGCCGGTCGAACGCCCGGTCACGCTCCCCTTCGAGCGCGAAGAGGCACGCGAGGTTGTAGCAGACGCTCGCGTCTTCCGGATCCACCGTCGCGGCACGCTCGGCCCACTCGATGGCGCGGGCCTTGTCGCGCAGGCGGCTGAACGCGACGGCGCCCATCGTGATTGCGCGCGCATCGTCGGGATTGAGCTCGAGGTGCCGCTCGATGATGGGGAGCGCCCGCCGGTACGCCGCCTCCGCCTCCTCGTGCCGGCCGAGCGCCGAGAGCGTCTGCGCGGCGAAGAACGCGGTCTCGTGGTCTTCCTGGAGACGGCTCGCCTCCTCGAACAGCGCGAGGGCGCGCTCGAGATCACCGTGCTGGAAGCTCGCCCGCGCGTAGAGGTAGCGCGACTCGAAGTGCGTGGGATCGAGCGCCATGGCGCGCTGGAACTCGCGCTCCGCCTCCGGAAACTCCTCCGAGAGCCACAGCACGAAGCCGAGCGTCGCGTGTGCATCCGGGAGCTCGGGATCGAGCTCGAGGGCCTTCCGACTCGCGGCGTCTGCCCGCTCGAGATTCCGGTCGTGCCCCTCGCGCGGGAAGAAGTGTTCGAGCAACACGCAGCTCTCGGCGATCCCGGCATACGCTCTGGCGAAGGTGGAGTCGCGCTCGACGGCACGTTCGAACATCTGCTGCGCGAAGATCAGACTCTTCTTGCGGCGCTCATGCAGGAACTGGAGTCCGCGGAGATAGAGGTCGTACGCGCCGATGTCGCTCGGTTGGGCGCGGACCATCGCGCGCCGCGTATCGTCGCGCAGTACCACCCGGAGCGCCCCCGCGACGTTCGCCGCGATGGCGTCCTGAATGGCGAAGACGTCTTTGGGCTCGAAGTCGTAGCGCTCCGACCAGAGCTGATAGCCGTCACTGGAATCCACGAGCTGGACCGTGATGCGGATGGTACTCCCCGCCCGGCGCACGCTGCCTTCCAGCACCGCTCGCACGTTCAACAGCTCACCGACCACGCGGACGTTCGGGTACTTGTCCTTGAAGACGAACGACGACGAGCGCGACGCGACCCGGAGGCCCGGGATGCGCGTCAGCGCCGTGAGGATTTCCTCGGCAATGCCGTCCCCGAAGTATTCGTCCTCCGGTGATCCGCTCATGTTGACGAACGGCAGCACGGCGATGGACGAGTCCGCATCGGCGTCCGTCTCGGGCTCCACGAGCGCGTCGGCGAACTCCCGCATGGTCCGGAATCGGTCCGCCGGGGCCTTGGCGAGCGCGCGGAGAATGGTCTGGCGGATGGGCCGCGGGACCCCGGGGCGGACGGTGGCGAGCGGCGGCACCCGGTCCACCACGTGGCGAGCGAGGACGCTCCGGGTGGTACCCGTGAATGGCGGATCGCCGGCGAGCATCTCGTACAAGACGCAGGCGAGTGCGTATTGATCCGCTGCGGGGCCGATGTCGCTGTCTCCGGACGCCTGCTCCGGGCTCATATAGGCCGGGGTGCCCACCACCGCGCCTTCCTCGGTGATGTGCTCACTCACCGCCTCCGAGACGGCGCGTGCGATGCCGAAATCCACCACCACCGGGTGCTCTCCCTCGAACAGGATGTTCTCGGGCTTCACGTCGCGGTGAATGATCCCATGGTCGTGCGCATGGCCGAGCGCGTCGGCGACGGCCCGGGCGATGCGGACGGCGTCGGGGATCGGGAGCTGGCGCTGGTCGTGGAGGCGCTGGCGCAGCGAGCCGCTTTCCACGTACGGCATGACGTAGTAGAGCCGTCCCTCGGCCTCGCCGGAGTCGTAGAGCGGCAGGATGTTGGGATGGGTGAGCGTCGCCGCGATGTCGATCTCTCGCAGGAAGCGCGAGGCCGCGGTCGTGACGGTGAGCTCGGGATAGAGGACCTTGAGGGCCACCGGCCGATGGTGTTTCGGGTCGTCGGCCAGGTAGACCACCGACATCCCGCCACGGCCCAACTCCCGTCGGATCACATAGCCGGCGAAGGTCGTCCCGGTCCGGAGTGCGGTCTGTGGCGCGAGCATGGGTCCCATCTCAATCTCAAACTACGCCACGAAGGCCGGATGAGATTCACGTGAAGGCCCTGCGCCCCCCGAAACGCCGATCGCCGGAACCCCTGTCGGGATCCCGGCGATCAGAGCGGGCGACCGGACTCGAACCGGCGACGTCCAGCTTGGGAAGCTGGCATTCTACCACTGAATTACGCCCGCGTTAGGGCGGAGTATGCCAAACCTCCGCCCGTCATGTCAAGCGCGACTCAACTCTGTGGCTTGTACCGCCAGGCCACGATCTTCTCGCCGTCCGCCTTCACGCTGAACGGGGCCGAGGCACCCTTCGCGAGCTGCTGCGCGGCCACCGAATCCGTCGCCACCACGTTCCCCTGGGCATCCAGGAACTCGAAGCTGAGGGTCGGCACGCTCACCGCGGAGCTGTCCATCGTGATGTTGGTGATCGTCCCACTGATGTCCGCTCCCTGGTTCGTGAGATGGAAGCGGCCGATATCCACGTTGTACTTCATCGCGCGGATGAACTTCACCGCACTGATGGTCGAGTCGTCGAGATGCTGCAACTGGAAGCTGGTCGCGAGCAGGCGCCGCACCGTCTTGTTGGCGGGGTCGAGCGCGATCAGCCGTTGCGCCACCGACTCGAGCTTCTGGCCGATGTCGACCTCGCGCTTCGCCTCCTGGGCCTTGGTGAGCGTCGTATCCGTTCCCGACGTCGCCAGGTACGCGTTGGCCAGATTGTAGAGCGCGTCGCGCTGATACGGGCTACGGGCGAGTCCCTTGTTGAAGGCCGCGATGGCGCTCTGGTAGCGCTGGGCCTGGAACATCTGGACGCCGGCCTGGAAGACGTCCTCGACCGGGATCGAATCGGAGCGGACGAGCACCGTGTCGTACAATGCGGTGGCCTTGGTCTGATAGTCGGCCGCCAGCGTCGAATCGGCCTTGGCCTGCGCGCCCGAGTCCACGCTCGCACGCTCGGCCGCGAACGCGGACGCGTGCGAGTACACGGTGGCCTGCCCCGCCAGCGCCTGCACGTCGTTCGCGTTGACCTGACGGTACGTGTTGTACCAGTTGATGGCCGAGTCATACTGCGCCGTGGCGCGCGCAAACGCCGCCTGCGCAACCTGCGGCTGGCCGCTCGCCGACGCCTGCGCGCCCGCGCTTCGCGACTTGTTGGCGAGGCTCTGATAGATCCGCGCCAGATCATACGCCGACGTCGAGCGGATATCGGCAAACGACGTATCACTCTTGTTGGCGCTGTCGTTCGCGATCCGGAGTGCCTCCGCGAAGTGCTGTGCCGCCGTGTCGAGCTGGCCCTGATTCGCGTAGATCTGCGCCAGGTAGTACACCGCCTCCGGCTTGCCCGTGTAGACATCATTCGCGGCGTTCAACAGTGCCTTGGCGCTGTCGAGGTTGTTGGCGCGCAGCTGCTGGATGGCCCCGTTGAAGAGCGGCACCCACATGTTGTGCCGGTGCATGTCGATGTCTTTGGCGCAATCCGGCTGGAGCTTCAGCGTCTTGTCCCATGCGCTGTCCGCGCCGGCCGCATCCCCCGAATACTCGTAGTACCGGGCGAGGTAGTACCAGACGGCGGGGTCGTCGGTGCGGCCCTGGGCGATGGCTTTCAGGAGCACCTGCTTCGCGTCCTCGCGGTCCTTCTTCTTCTGGTCCACGTAGCCGGTGGTCGCCGAATGCTTGAGATACAAGAGCGCGCTATTCACCAAGAAATAGCTCGCGTTGATGTCGCATTTCGGTTCCGCCCACCCCTGCGCCAGGGCGTGCCGCGGGGTCGCCGCGATGATCATGACGGTGAGTCCCGCGAAGATCGCCACCTTCCTCATGCTGGCTCCTCGTTCCAGTTGGGTTAGTCCGTCGTCCCGTGCTCGAGACGCCGCTCGGCGAGGCGTTCGGCCTCGCGGGCGACGCTGAGCGCCGGGCGGCCCAAGCGGTCGGCCGCCGCGACGACGTCGTCGAATTCCGGCTTGAGCCGGCGGCCGGCAGGACCTTCCCACACCTTGGTCCGTACCCGCACACCGTCCGCAAGCTCCACGACGATTTCATTTCGGGGGAGTGTGACGCGCGTCACCCCCGCCCGCCGCACCCCCGCCGTCGTGCTGTGCTCGAGCAGCGCGGCCGTCACCGCCCGCTCGGTCTCCGGCGCGCACAACGCCTCGATGCGCAGCGCCATCCGGCCCTTCTTGCCCTGTGTCGCCCACGCCGAGACGTCCAGTGCGCCGGCCGCGGTGAGCGCCTGCCGCAGCGGTTCGACGTATTCCGGGCTCATGTCGTCCACGTCGGTAGCGAGGACGACCGCCACCGCGGCTTCGGGCGCCGTCTCCGCGACGATCAGCCGCAGGGCATTCGGGTAACCGGAGGGATTCCGCGTCCCCGCGCCCCACCCGGTCGACGTGAGCCGCCATCGGCTGGGCGGCGGGCCCGCCGAGAGCACCCGGACGAGCGCGGCGCCCGTCGGTGTCGTGGCCTCGCCCTCCACGGGCCCCCCCGAGGCGAGCTCGATCCCCTCGAGCAGAAGCGCCGTGGCGGGCGCCGGCACCGGAAGCTCGCCGTGGGCGGCCCGCACCCATCCTGATCCCACCGCGACCGGCAGGTGGTGGACGGCATCCACGCCGAGTCGCTCGAATCCCTCGATGGCACCCACGATGTCGAGCACCGCGTCGATGGCGCCGACTTCATGAAGATGCACGCGCTCGGGCGGCACACCATGCACGCGGCCCTCGGCTTCGCCGATCAACATGAAGGCATGGGCCGCGCGCTCGCGAACCCACGCCGACACCGGCAAGCCGCGCACACGCTCTACCAGGGCCGCGACGTGCCGCCCGTGCGCATGATCGTCATGATGATGGTGGTCGCCGTCGTCCGCACCGGGGATGTCGAACACCACCCGTGTCGCCATGAGCGCACAGCGCTCCACCCGCTCCACCCGCACCCCGACGTCGGGAAACCCGAGCCGCACAGGAAGGCCCATCGCCCACTCCGCCCCGACCCCGCTGTCGACCAGGGCGCCGAGGGTCATGTCGCCGCTGATGCCGGCGGCCGGATCGAGGATGGCGATGCGCATGGTCGAGCGTAAACATAAAATATCGCCCGACGTCACCGGTAAAGCCACCCGGCCCCGGTATTGAATACGACCACGCGTTCCCCCGGTCGGATGTCGCCGTCGGCCACGAGCCGCACGAGTGCGGCCGCGGCCGCCCCGCCCTCCGGTGCGGCGTCGATCCCCGCTTCCTTCGCGAGCCGATCCGCCTCGGCGCCGAGCGCGTCGTCGGTGACCGCCAGGGCGCGCCCGCCCGTCTCACGGAGCCCGCGCAGCACGAGCGGGCCGCCGAGGGGGGCCGGCACCCGAAGCCCGCTCGCCACGGTGGCGGGGTTGTCCCACGGCTCGGTTCGGTCCGCGCCGGCCTCGAACGCGCGCACGACTGGGGCACACCCCGTGGACTGCACGCTGTAGAGCCGTGCGCGCTGGTCCGAGGCGAGCCAGCCGGCCCGTCGCAGCTCGTCGAACGCCTTCCACATGCCGATCAATCCGGTGCCGCCCCCCGTGGGGTAGATGATCGCGTCGGGCAGGGTCCAGCCGAACTGCTCGGCGATCTCGAGGCCCATCGTCTTCTTCCCCTCGATGCGGTACGGCTCGCGGAGCGTCGAGACGTCGAAGGCACCCGTGGCCTCGGAGTGCGCGCGCGACGCCTTGCCGCAGTCACCGATGTGCCCGTCGAGCACGGTCAGCTCGGCGCCGAAGAGACCGACCTGCTCGAGCAGGCGGGCCGGTGTCGTGCGCGGCGCGAAGACGCGAACGGGACGTCCGGCCCGCGCACCGTACGCGCTGAGCGCGACGCCCGCGTTGCCGGCGGTCGGCACGGTGAACGACGGCGCGCCCGCCGCCGCCGCGCGGGTCACCGCGGCGCTCATCCCGCGTGCCTTGAAGGAGCCCGTGGGGTTCTGCCCTTCGTCCTTGATCCATACCGTGTCGAGGCCGAGCCGCCGCTCGAGCGCGCGCGCCCGCACGAGCGGGGTCATCCCTTCTCCGAGCGAGACGGGCTCCTCGCCGTCGGCGAGCGGGAGCCACTCGCGGTAGCGCCACATGGTCCAGGGACGGCCGGCGAGCGCCGATCGCGCACCGGCGTCCGGCAAGGCGTCGTAGCGCACCAGCCAGGGCGCGCCGCATGAGGGACACACTGAGGGCAGGCCCGCGGCATCACGCGTCGCGTCGCAGGCGGAACAGGCGAGGGTCCAGGTGCTCATGTGCGGATGTGGTTGAGGACGCGTTCGGCGAGGCGGGTTGAGAATCCGGGGAGTGCCGCGATCTCGTCCACGCTCGCGAGGCGGAGGCCGGCGAGACTTCCGAAGCGCTCCAGCAACGCCCGGCGCCGCGATCCGCCGATGCCGGGGATGTCGAGGAGCTCGGAGGTGACCGTGCGCTTCGCGCGCCGTTTGCGATTGTACGTGACGGCGAAGCGATGGGCTTCGTCCCGCGCGCGTTGCAGCAGCCGGAGCGAGGGCGCGCTCCGCGGGAGGCGAATGGAGCGGGATTCGCCGGGCAAGAAGACCTCTTCTTCGCGTTTGGCGAGACTCGCGAGTTGGATCCCGTGCTGGTCGAGCGCCTCGAGGGCCTCGCCTGCCGCACCGAGCTGCCCCTTGCCGCCGTCGATCACCATGAGATCGGGGAGCGGCTTCTCCTGCTCCACACGCCGTCGCACGTAGCGCGTGACGACCTCGCGGATGGCGGCGTAATCATCTTGCTGCCGTTGAGGCTCCCCTGCCCCTTCTGCCACCCTGCCACCCTGCCCCTCTGCCTCTTTGCCCTCACCCCGAATCTTGAACTTTCTGTACTCGCTCTTCTTCGGCCGGCCGGCCTCGAACCAGACGAGACTCCCAACCGTATCCCGGCCCTGATTGGTCGAGATGTCGATGCAGACGAAGCTCCGCGGCACCACCGTGATGCCCAGGTCTCGGCCGAGCGCGTAGACGGGATCTTCCACCCGTTCGTCCGTCTCGAGCGACTCGAGGCGGAAGCTCTCGAGCGAGTGGCGCGCGTTCTGATCGGCCAGATCGACGAGCCGGCGGAAGGTGCCGCGCTGCGGCGTGAGCCAGGTGGCATCCGGGAGGAGCGCCGCCACGTCGTCGAAGTCGGACGGGGGGAATGGGAGCACCACGCGGCGCGCGCGGTGCTCGGCCGTGCGATAGTGCCGCACCAGGAAGGCGCTCAGCACCGACTCGTCGGGTTCCTCGGCGAGGTTGTGGAGAAAGCGCTGCTCGCGGGCGATCACCTTGCCGCCCCGCATGCGGACCACGACGCCCACCGCGTCGTCGCCGTCGCGCGCGTAGCCGATCGCGTCCGCGTCGCCCGTGCCGACCCGCTCGACGGCGGGTGGTGCCTCCACCTGCTCGAGCCAGCGGAGCGCGTTGCGAATCTCGGCCGCGCGCTCGAAGTCGAGCCGCGCCGAGGCGTCCTCCATGCGGTGCCGCAGGCGGGCGCGCACCTCGACGGTCTTCCCCTCGAGGAACGCGACGACGTCATCGATCATCGCCCGGTACGACTCCCGGCTCTGATAGCCGACGCAGGGTGCGAGGCAACGATGGATGTGGTAGTCGAGGCAGGGGCGGTCCGGCGCGTCGTCCGGCAGATGGTAGTGGCACGAGCGGACGGTGAAGATGCGCCGGATCACCCGGAGCGTCCGGCGGAGCGTCCCTACGTCGGTATACGGGCCGAAGTAGCGGGCGCCGGGGATGTCCGAGCGGCGCACGACGAGCACGCGCGGAAACGGTTCGCCGAGCGTCACGGCGATCGACGGGTAACTCTTGTCGTCGCGAAACTGGATGTTGTACCGCGGCGCGTACTCTTTGATCAGGTTGTTCTCGAGGAGCAGCGCCTGCGAGTCGGACGGCACCACGATGGTGTCGAGCTCGGCGATCTGGCGCTGCAACATCCGGTTCTTCGGGCTGTCGGTGAAGTCGTTGGCGAAGTAGCTCCGGACCCGTTGGCGGAGACGCCGCGCCTTGCCGACGTAAATCACCCGTCCCTCGGCGTCCTTCCAGAGATAGACGCCAGGGCTGTCGGGCAGCGCCGCGATCTGGGCCTCGAGGGGCTGTGGTGGGCTCTTCATATTCGGTGGATTGGTGATCGCGCTCAGGGCGTCGAGCGCTCCCGCTGGACGATGCGGCGCGCGTCCGGGTGTCCGAGGAGCAACGTCACTCCACCGTAAGCTAACGCGAACGCCGCACCCGCGAGCGCCGTGAGCAGCCAGGGATTGCGGGCGCCGAGCGCGCGCAACACGGCCATGCCGGCCGCCGAGGCCGCCACCGCCCCGGCGAGCGTGGCGAGGAGCGCGCGGCGCTCCTCCGGCCCCACCAGCGGGCCGATCCGTTTCTGCAGATCCATGATGTGGAGCGTCACGCTCACGTACCCGCCGATCGCGCTCCCGAGCGCGATGCCCGCGGCGCCGAAGAACTGCATGAGGTACGCGCCGAGCGCCGCCGACAGGGCCACCGAGAAGGCGGCGATCCGCACGGGCGTCTTGGTATCGCCGAGCGCGTAGAAGCCCGACGCGAAGAGCTTCACCGAGGCCTGGCCGAGCAACCCGAGCGCGAAGGCGGCGAGGACGCCCGCCACCACGGTGGTGTCGTAGGCGTGAAAGGCGCCCCGCTGATAGAGTGCCGCCACGATGGGCGTGCCGAGTGCCGCCAACCCGAACGCGCTCGGTACGACGAAGTAAACCACGCGCCGGGCGCCCAGTGCGATCTCCCGGCGGAGGGCCTCCGGCTCGGCGACGGCGGCGCGCCGGCTCATCTCCGGAAGCGACGCCGCCGCGACGCTGACGCCGAAGATCGAGAGCGGCAGCAGATAGAGCAGCATCGCATAGTTGAGCGTTGCCACGGCCGCCGCGCCGAGGAGCGACGCGAGCACCGTATCGATGATGCTCGAGATCTGATTGACTCCCGCCCCGAAGACCACCGGGATCCACGCGTGCACGACCTGGCGCACGCCCTTCACCGCGAGCGAGGGCGACCACGTGAAGCGTCCCGAGAGGCGGAGCGTCGAGGGCAGCTGGACGCCGAGCTGGACGCCGGCGCCGGCGAGCGCACCCCACGCGAGGGCGTGGGCGAGCGACGCGCCCGCGAGCCGGAAGAGCCACGCCCCGAAGGTCACGAGCGTCGCGATCTGGACGACGTTCCAGAACGCGGGCGCCGCGTACGAGAGGAAGAACCTGCCGTGTGTGTTGAGCACGCCCAGGCACCACGCGGACACGATCATCAGGCCCGACATCGGGAACATGATGCGGACGAGCGCGATCGTGAGCGCACGGGTCGAGCCGCTGAATCCCGGAGCGACCGCATCGGTGATCCACGGAGCGAGCAGGATGCCGAGGCCGGCGGCGGCCACGGTGACCACGATGAGGAGCGAGACGACAGCGCTCGAGAGCCGGCGCGCGTCCTCGTCCTCTCCGCGCGCGAGCATGCCGGCGTACACCGGGATGAACGACGCGGAGAGCGTGCCCTCGCCGAGGAGATTGCGGATGGCGTTGGGGATGCGGAGCGCGGCGAGGAAGGCGCCCGCCGCAGGACTCGCGCCGAAGAACCGCGCGAAGACCGCCTGCCGGACGAAGCCCAGCAGGCGGCTCACGATGATGCCGGCCGCGACGCGCGCCGCGGGACGACCGCGCCGGCGGGCCATCAGTGCTCGGAGGGCGGGAGTTGCCTGTGGCCGCGCTCCTCGGCGCTCTCGATGAGCCGCTGGAGGAACTGCGTGTCGTCCTTGAGCGACTGGACGGCGCGGCTCAGCTCATCCACCTCGTCCTCGAGCACGGCGAGCCGCCGGCCGAGCGCCGAGACGTCTTCCCCACCCGGCCCGCGGCGCGCCTCCATGAACCGATGGAGCACCGGCGAGTCGAGCACGATCGCGAGGATCGGGATCGCGAGCGCGACGAACAGGACGAGGAACCCGATGATCCAGAGCATCAGCCCATCTTACGGGCGCCCGGCCCGCGCTTCAAGCGAGTCGAGCCACCCCTGCGCCGCGGCGAGCGCGTCGGTCACGTAGGCCCGCCCGTAGCGCACCAGATACGGCACCGGATTGAGCACGCGCTCTTGGGGTTTGCCCAGGGGATAGAGGTTGCTTCGCGCCTTGGCGATCTGCTGCACGAGGACGTCGTTCGTCTGCTTGAGATGGGCGACGAGACGCTTCTCGATGTCGTTCACCGCGGCGAACGAGCTGTTGCGCGCCGACTTGATCGGCTTCGCGAGCGTGGGGTCGATCGCTCCCGAGACCCGATCGAGCCGGCCGAACTCCTGCTCGATCACGGCGCGGAGGGCGCTGAGGGCCTGCTGGCCCTCGTCCGGCACGGCGTCCTTGACCAGCTCCTGCTCGAGCTGGCCCTCGGGCCGGTCGAGATCCTCGGGCTGGAGCTCATACTTGTCGAGCACTTTGCGGATCTTGGGCTCGATCACCGCGGCGGACCAGCGCGGGAGCACGGTCTGCGGGGCGATGCCCAGCGTGTCGTAGATCGGCGTGGTCTGGGGGAAATAGGCCTGCTCCCCCGGCCCCGCGAGATACGCGAGCGTCGGGAAGAGCGCGGCCTCGACCGCCGGCCGCAGCAGGACATTGGGGGAGAGACGTTGCGGCTCGTCCGCCGCGATCCTCTCGAGATCCGCCAGGGTGAACGTCTCCCCGCTCCGGCGGGTGGCGAACCCTTGGTCGGTGGCGACGAGGCGGTCGCGGCCGAGCTTGGCCTCGAGCATGATCAACGTGGCCCCGTCCCCCACGCCCACCGGCACGGACCCGCCGGCCTTCTCGATCTCCGTCGCGCGATCGGCGAGGGCCCGATCGAGCTCGCGCGCCCGTTCGAGCGCACGGAGGAGCGTCGGCGCCATCACGCGCTTCGCGGCCTCCGCCGTGGGGCGGAAGACTACGAGGCCGTGCGGTCCGAGCAGGTCGGCCAGTGCCTCCGCCGAGGCGGTCGCGATGTCGCGCTCGGCGGTGAAGTGGCGGCCTACCCAGTCGAAGATGTCGTCGCGGAACTCGGTGGCCGGTGTGAGCTCCTTCACCCGTGCGACTAGCGCGTCGATCTCGGGGCCGAGGGCCTCACGATACAGGGGCGTGAGCGGCGCGTCGGCGGGGCGCTCGCGGAGCACGAGCGTCTCGACGTCGTTGTCGTGCGTGAGCACGCCGACGTGGTTCGCCTCGGCGAAGTCGTGATCGTCGCCCGCGATCCAGAAGATCGGCACCACGTCGCGTCCGAGGAGCGCCGTGAACCGGCGCGCCGTCGCGATCAGGCCGATCGCCTTGTGCAGCGTGTAGAGCGGGCCGAGCAGCACCGCCGGCTGTTGGCCGCTCGTGACGCAGAGGGCGTCCGGGGCGAACAGCCGCTGGAGCTGGGCTTCCCCCGCCCCGGACGCGACGAACGCGGGCCGGAGCGCGGGGTCCACGCCTCGCGCGCGCGCCGCGAGCGCGGTGAGATCGGGCGCATGCCAGGCGCCGGCCGGTGTCAGATGGAATTCGATGCTCACGACTCACTCACCCTTGTGATACGGTTCGCCGCGGAGGATCGTCCCCGCGCGATAGAGCTGCTCGAGCCAGACGAGACGGGCCAGCTCGTGCGGCAGCGTGAGGTGGGAGAGGCTGAGCCGCTCGCACGACGTGAGGAGATCGGGCGCGATCCCGTAGGCGCCGCCGATGAGTACCGCGACGTCGCGAGCCGCGATCCGCCATTCGTCCACCCGCGCGGCGAGCGCGCGACTCCCGGTGAGGAGCGTGCCGGCCCGGGTGAGCGCGATGCACCGTGCGCCTGGCGGGATCGCCGCGCGCAGCCGCTCGGCCTCCAGGCGCTGCGCCGCGGGTGGGTCCGGCGCGCGCCGTCCCGCTTCCTGGACCTCGTGGATGTCGAGCCGGAAATAGCGCCGGACGCGACGGGCGTACTCGTCACACGCCGTGCGGAGGGCGGCGTCCCGCACGCGCCCCACCGCGACGACGTGAACGACCATCAGGCATAGAGGCCGCGCAGCCGATGGACGGCCGCGACCCGCTCCATGGCCAGCATATACGCCGCGGTGCGCATGTTCACGTCGTGGCGCTGCGCGACGGAGAGCACGTCGGTGAACGAGCGCTGGATGATCGAGTTGAGGCGGTCTATCACGGTCTGCTCGTCCCAGAAATAGCCGCCACGGTCCTGGACCCACTCGAAGTAGCTGACGGTGACGCCCCCGGCGTTGGCCAGAATGTCCGGGATGACGAACACGCCCTTCTCGTCCAGGATCCGATCGGCGCCGGGCGTGGTGGGACCGTTGGCGCCCTCGCAGATGATCTTCGCCTTGATGTCGGCGACGTTCTTCCGCGTGATCGCGTTCTCGACGGCGGCGGGGAGGAGGACGTCCACGTCGAGCGTGAGCAGGTCCGCGTGCGAGATCTCATCGGCGTTGGGGTAGCCCGACAGGTAGCGGTGCTCCTGCACCCACTTGAGCGCGTCGTCGATGTAGATGCCGTGCGAGTTGTGGAGGGCGCACGACTTGTCGCTGATGCCGACGATCGTGAGGCCCTCCTGCTCGAGCAGCTTCGCGGCGACGGAGCCGACGTTTCCGAACCCCTGCACCACCACCTTCGTGCCGCGGAACGGCACGCCGAGATGCCGGAGCGCCTCCTTGGTGGCGATCATGCACCCGCGTCCGGTGGCCTCGCGCCGGCCGAGCGAGCCGCCCATCTCCACCGGCTTGCCGGTGACGACGGCGGTGACCGCGTGGCGCTTGTGCATGGAGTACGTGTCCATGACCCACGCCATGACGCGCTCGTTGGTGTTCACGTCGGGCGCCGGGATGTCGGATTCGGGGCCGAGGGTCTCGATGAGGGCCGCGGTGTAGCGGCGCGTGAGACGCTCGAGCTCGCTGATCGAGAGCGTGCTCGGATCGCAGATCACCCCGCCTTTGGCACCGCCGAACGGGATGTTCACGACGGCGCACTTCCACGTCATCCACGCGGCGAGCGCCTTGACCTCGTCGAGCGAGACGTTGAGATCGAACCGGATGCCGCCCTTGGCGGGGCCGCGCGCGGTGTTGTGCAGCACGCGGTAGCCGGTGAAGACCTCGATTTCGCCGTTGTCGCGGGTGATGGGGACGGAAACGATGATCTGCTTCTCGGGCATGCGAAGGACCTGGTAGATCCCGGGGTCCAAATTGAGCAGCTCCGCCGCATGGTCGAAGCGGGCCATCATCGCTTCGAAGGGATTGTCTTCGTTGAGAATCGGGTCCTTGCTGCGCCCGATGAGATCACGGGCCGTGCGTACGGCCGGTGCTTGGGCTGTGCTATCGCTCATGGGATCCGTCGGTCCGCGCCGACACCGTATCCTTTCGCGTCCATGTCGAGGTGATCGGGTCGGCGCGCCGGTACGAGTTGCGCGAGGGCGGCCGTCAGCAGGCCCTCCCCGCGGTCCCATCGGACATCGAGCGACGCCACGATCGGTTCGGCCGCAGCGGCGGGCCAGACTCGACGGAGCTTGGCCGCGTCCTTTGCGGTGACTACAACGTAATCAAGTTTTTGCCGCACATGGAGTAACACCTCCACGTCGGCCGCCGTCCACCGATGGTGGTCTGGGCGCCGCAGCACCGTGACGTGGGCGCCGAGCGCCGTGAGCTGGGTGGCGAAACCGTCCGGATCGGCGATCCCGGCGGCGGCCAGGACGCGGGCCCCGGCGAGCGCCGTCGGCGCGAGCACGCGGCCCGAGTGGAGGCCGGTGAACGTCCCCAGGGCAAGATGAGCGATGGCGACAGGTGCGTCGGTGTCCGCGGCCACACTGTCGGCCACGCGTGCCGCCTCCGATGCCGGCACGGCCTTGCGGGTGACGATCACGAAGTCGGCGTGGCGGAGCGCCGCCCGCGGCTCCCGCCACGGCCCGGCCGGGAGCAGGCGTCGGGGGGCCGCCAACGACTCCGCGGCCAGGAGCACCAGATCGAGATCGCGGCGCACGTCGAGCCGCTGAAACGCGTCATCGAGGACCAGGACATCGGCCCCGGCCGCCCCCGCGTGCCGCGCGCCCCGCCGGCGATCGGGATCCTCGACCACGATGGCCTCGGGGACCGCCGCGCGGTGCACGTGGCCCTCGTCGGCGCCGTACCCACGAAGCAGGATGCCCGGCGTGAGGCCGTGCGTCAGGAACCGGCGGGCGATCCAGCCGGCGAGCGGGGTCTTCCCCGCACCGCCGACCGCGAGGTTCCCCACGGCAACGCTCGGAAGCGGCAGGGCGCGGGTTGCGAGCCAGCCCGCTGCATACGCGCGGCGCCGGGCGGTGACCACGGCGCCGTAGGCCGTGGCCGCCGGGGCGAGCGCGAGGCGGGCGGCGCGGGCGGCACCGCCGCGGGCCGCCCAAAGGCGCGGCATCAGACCGCGCATGCCACCTCCGTGAGCCGGTCGAGCGCGGCTTCGAGACGGCCCTGCGCGTCGGCGAGCGAATACTCGTCGGCCTCGACCCGAATCGGCGGCCCGTAGACGATCCGCACCCGCGCGAACGGCAGTGGGACCAAAAAGCCGTCCCACGATCGCGCCGCGAAGGCGGGACGCGCGTGGGCGGCGACGGGGAGGATCGGGGCCCCCGTGTGTCGAGCCGCCGCGAGGAGGCCCGGTTTGGCACGCCGCGCGGGCCCGCGCGGGCCATCCGGAGTCGTCGCCACCGAGCGATCGCGCTCGAGCGTGCGCACGAGGCCGCGCAGCCCGCCCGCCCCGCCGCGCGTGCTGGACCCATGGACGATTCGGTATCCCCAGCGCCGCGCCGTGTCCGCCAGGAGTCGCCCGTCCCGATGGCCGCTCACGAGCAACGTGATGTCCTGGGTGCGGTGATGCCAGACCGGTGCGAGGAGGCCGCGATGCCAGACCGCGTAGATGAAGCGTCCGCCGGCCGTGCGGAGCCGGTCCGCGTGCTCGCCTCCCACGATCTCGAGGCGCCAGGTGGCGGCGAGGAGATCGACGAGCAGACGGAGGACGCGCGTACCGAGCGCGCTCATGCGACCAGTTCCAGTGCGAGGCGCGCGACCCGATCGGCGGCGCCCGGGCTCCCCAGCCGCTCGCGCACG
>DATFMZ010000326.1:0-2688 GCA_035266665.1 Gemmatimonadales bacterium
CGGACGGCGCGAAGTACTGCGGGGACTGCGGCACGGCTCTCGCACCGTCCACCGGTCCGTCCACGCCGGTCGCGGTGGCCGATTCCGGAGGGCGCGCTTCCCTGCCCGGCACCTGCCCGTCCTGCGGATGGGGGCTCCTGCCGGGACGGCCGTTCTGCCCGGCGTGTGGCACCCGGGTGACGCCCGTGGCCTCGGGGCCGGCGTGCGCGTCGTGTGGCGTGCCGGCGGCGCCTGGCGCCAAGTTCTGCGCCTCGTGCGGGCGCTCGCTCACGGAGCCGAAGCGTGACTCGCAGACGAGCAGCCTCGGCGCGGCGCGCGGGACGACGCGCGCCGAGCTCGCGTTGCTCGACGAGGCCGGCGCGGTGCAGAGCCGCCATGCCCTTCGCGGAGAGGATACCACCGTGGGACGGGCCGACGCGGACATCCGCTTTGCGGATGATCCCTTCTTGTCGCCGCTCCACGCACAGGTGAGCGTGCGGGATGGGCACTTCTACGTGCGCGACCTCGGCAGCCGCAACGGGACGTGGTACTTTCTGGAGGCGCCCTATCGCATGCAGGACGGCGACCTGGTGCTGGTCGGGTCGCAGGTGCTGCGCTTTCGTCGCCTCGGCTACCCGGGCCCCCATCCCCCGGAGCACGATGCGACCCGACGCCTGGGGAGCCTGATCCCCAGCGCGGACATCGCGAGCCTCACGCAGCTCAGGAGCGACGGGAGCCCTCGCGACGTGCTGCATCTCTCGCCCGGCCGTGAGATCGTGATCGGGCGCGAGACGGGTGACTGGATCTTTCCGTACGATCCGTCGATGAGCGGAACGCACGCCCGCGTGCGCTCCGAGGACGCCGATTTCGTGGTCGTGGACGAGGGAAGCCGGAACGGCATCGCGGTGAGCGTGCGGGGCGAGGTCGAGATCGCCCCCGGCTCGCGCTTCCTCGTGGGCGACAAGATGCTTCGGCTGGAGACGCCGTGAAAGTTTGTGCGACCTGCGGGACCGAGTATCCCGACGACCAGAAATTCTGCCCCAAGGATGGGTCGGCGCTGCGTTCGACCGCCCAGGGGAATCTGGTCGGGAGCGTCATTGCGGATCGCTATCACATCGTGAAGAAGCTCGGCGAGGGCGGGATGGGCGCGGTCTACCTCGGCGAGCATGTGAAGATGCACCGGAAGAGCGCCATCAAGGTGATGTCGCAGGGGATGGCCAACGATCCCGATGCCATCGCCCGATTCAACCGCGAAGCCGCGAATGCGGCCCGGATCACCCATCCGAACGTCTGCGCGATCTACGATTTCGGCGAGACCACCGACGGCGTCATCTACCTCGCGATGGAGTTCATCGAAGGCGAGGCGCTGACGGACGTCATCGCGCGGGAGGGAGCGCTGCCCCCGGCGCGCGCCGGCCGCATCCTCGCACAGACCGCCGACGCCCTGCAGGCCGCGCACGACCTCGGTATCGTCCACCGCGATCTCAAGCCCGACAACATCATGATCGCCCGCGCGCGGGACGGGAGTGACGTCGTCAAGGTCGTGGACTTCGGGATCGCCAAGGCGATGGGCGGTGAGGAAGGCCAGAAGGTCACGAAGACCGGCCTGGTCGTCGGCACCCCCGAGTACATGAGCCCCGAGCAGCTCTCGGGTGACACCCTCGACGGCCGGAGCGACATCTACTCCCTCGCGATCGTCCTCTACCGGATGCTCACCGGCGTCCTGCCCTTCCAGGCGGACAGCGCGCAGGAGACGATGATCAAGCGTCTCACGGACGACCCGATTCCGCTCAACGACGCGCGACCGGGGCTCTCGTTCCCGACACGGCTGCAGGACGTCATGGATCGCGCCCTCGCGCGCATGCCGGGCGATCGCTACGCGAGCGCCGCGCAGTTCGGGAGCGACGTCACGGAGGCGGTGAGCGGGATGGTGCAGGCCCCGATACCGGATACGGAAGGCGCCACCCAGATCATCGATACCACGGCCGCCACGGACGTGATCCCCAAGACGCGGGTCGGCGCGGCGCGCGCCCCGACGCCCGACACGCCGGCGCCGTCGGTCGCGGTTCCCGCACCCACAGCCGCCCGGAAGAAATCCCCGGTCATCGCGATCGCCGCGGCGGCGGTGATCGTGGTGGGCGGCGGGACGGCCTTCATGTTGTGGCGCGCGCATGGCACACCACCGGCGCCCGCGCAACAGAGCGCGGCGATGGCTCCCGACTCGTCGCATGCGGGCAACGCCGATACCACTGTGACGGGCGGCACGGACGCGCCGGTCAACCGCCGCGATACTGGCCGAGCCGCGATACGGCCGAAGCCGGGGCCAGAACGACAGGTGACACGCGATGTTACGGGAAATCCCGGCGTGGGTACGCCGCGTGGCACCGAGAGCCGCCCGCGCACTGCCTTGGTCAGACACGAGCTGGATAGCCTGCTCGACGTCACCGGAGATACGACCGCGTCACCTCAGCAGATTGAACAGGTGATTCCAAGAGCCCAGGCCATCTACCATGACCAGTCGTTGCCCGATTCCTTGAGGGCATATGCAGCCTCGATCGTCTCGTCGGCCTTCATCTCGACCGACAGGGGCCTGGCGTGTACCTGGATTACAAATGCGGTGAACTTGAACGCGAAACCCTCGTATCTCGCGGTCCGTACCTCCCTAAGGTGCGCCCAATGACCCTCTTCGGCTCGAAGCAATCCGGCATC
>DATFMZ010000327.1:0-2801 GCA_035266665.1 Gemmatimonadales bacterium
ACTGAAGACGACCCCAGCGGGGACGCGGACCGTGAAGTCCACGGTCACGTCGTTGTTCCGCGTGTTGTTGTGCCCGCCCCCCGGCTCGCAGGTATTTTCCCGCTCGCCCGCGGGCGTCGGATAGACGGCGCAGATCGTCACGTTTCCGTCATGCGGGACCACGACGATCTTGACGTCGTCCGGGTCGCTCCGCTTCCCGCTCTTGTGCGTGGTGATCTCCACCTCGGAGCCCGACGCCGGCCTGGCGTCGACCGCTCCGTTCACCCCCCGGATCTCAACCGTCTTGCCTTTCGCGATCACGCCGTGCCAGGTGAAGTCGCTCCGCTGCGTCGTCGCGGGGGTTCCGAGTGCGGGCATCGCGTGCGGCCGCGTCAGCAAGACGCCGGCGGCGGCGAGCCCGAGAATTCCAAAGTTGCGCATGTCTCCTCCCGCGGGTTACGGACGGCGCAGCCGGATGGCGCCGTCGAAGGATTCGAGGTCGAGCCGGGCGCTTCCGTTCCCGAGCTGGAAGCTGAACCGCCGGCCCGGCCGGGTCTGCGTGATCTGCACGGGGAATGCGGAGTCGAAGTCGCCGTCGAAGGTGGACACCGACACCGTGGCGTTGGTCTTCGCCGGCACGGTGACGGTCACGTCGCCGTCGTGCGACGAGAGGTGATACTCGCCGTTGTCCTGGATCGTCCCGTCATAGCTGATGTCGCCGTCCACCGTGCTCGCGTCGACGTTGCCCGCGTCGATTCCCCTCAACGTGACGTCGCCGTCGATGGTTTCGATCGAGAGGTCGGCGTGCGCGTCGGTGACGTGGACATCGCCGCTCACCCCGTGAACGCGCACACTGCCCCGACCGCCGTCGAGGGCGATGTCACCGTTCACGGTGTTGAGCGAGACGCTCCCGCCGGCGCCCTTCACGGTGAGGTCGCCCTCGACGCTCTGCGCGGAGATCTCGCCCCGCACACCGTCCACGGTAATGTCGGCGGACGTGCCACCGAGGTTCACCGCCATGCCGGCCGGTACCGTGATCTCGTAGTCGATGCTCGTCGGCGCCCCGCGCCATCCCGAGCCCCGCACCCGCACGACGGCACCGCTCGCGTGAATATCGATGCGGGTGTCGCTCGAGTGCTCCGCCCGAATCCGCACGGCATCACGATTCCAACCGGTCACGGTGATCGAGCCCGACAGGTCGTGGACGTCGAGTCGCGCATCGCGGGCCACCGCAAACGTCGTATCGGTGTGCTGCGGCAGCATCGCCGTTGCAAGCGCCAGAGAAAACATGGTCAACATATGTCTCGTCCTTCCCTCGCTCAGAGGGATGTGGTCGCGAGCGCGGCGGCGCGCCGGAGGAGCTCCAGCTTGCGCCGCATGGTCTCAGCCAGGTGTTCGTTCAGGTACGTGTCCGACGGATCGGCGGCGAGCGCGGCGCGCGCCCGGGTGATGGCCCGGTCGATGGACGCGAGACTCTCGGTGAGCACGCGCACGGTCGCCGTGTCGAGCGAGCCGCGGCGTTCCCGAAGCACCCGCTCGAGGTCCGCCACCGCCTGGTCATACGCCACGCCCGCGAAACGCGCGGGAGTGGCGGTGACGGGGCCGTTCGATCGGACCGCCATGGGGCCCGTCGGCGCGGGGGGCGCGCCGTGCGAGCGCAGGAACATGGCCGCGCCTCCGCCGCCGGCGAGCAACAGGGCAAGCCCCGCGGCAGCGAGCTGCGGTACGGTGAGCGCGATCCGCCGGCCGGTCCGGCGTGCGGCCGTGATGGGCACGGGGGCGCCGATCTGCCGCGCGATGTTCGGCCACAGGTCTCGCCGCGGGTCCCGGTCATCGAGCGCCCGGGCACGGCCTACCACCCGTTCGAGCTCCGTCAGCGTCTCCCGGCACTCCGCGCAGTCCGCGAGATGCCGTTCGAGCGTCGCGCGCTCGTCCGCCGCCAGCTCGTCGTCGAGATACTCCGAGAGCCGTGCGGTCCAGAGATCACCGGTCATGTGCGCTCTCCCTCCGGTTGGAGATGGCGTCGCAAGAGCATCCGGGCGCGGTGCAGCTGCGCCTTGGACGTGCCCGTCGCGATTCCCAACAACTCGCCGATCTCCCCATGCTTGTAGCCCTCCACGTCGTGCAAGACGAAAATTTCTCGTGCTCCATCCGGCAGGCCGCCGATCGCCGTCTCGAAGTCCACGGTCAGATCGGGCCGCGCCGGTCGCGCGTGCAGGCGGTCCACCGCGGAGACGTCGTCCACCATTCGCCGACGCTCCACCCCGATCCGGCCCCGTCGGGTGAGGATCAGGTTGATGGCCAGCCGATGCAGCCAGGTGCCGAAGGCTGCGTCGCCGCGGAACGTCCCCAACTTCTCCCACGCCCGGACGAACACATCCTGCGTGAGATCCTCGGCGTGGTCCGGCCCCGCCATCCGCCGCGCGAGCGAGTGGATCCGGGCCACGTGGGCCCGATACAGGCGTTCGAAGGCCCGGGAGTCCCCACTCGCGGCGAGGGTGGCGTCCACCGCATCGTCCGGAATGGCTGGAGTGTCGTCGCTCAGGGCGTCCACCTCGCCGCGCGGGTTTCTATCCATCGCACAGGGTTGGACAGGGCGGCTCGGGAAAAGGTTGGAAGGGGGGTCAGGAACCCGGTGCCCATCCCAGCGCGTGGACCACATACCAGCGGACCATCGCGCCGCCGAACAGGTAGGCGACCGCGGCGCCGGCGGCGAGGAAGATGCCGAACGGCACGAGTCGCTTGGTCTTGAGGCTGATGGGCACGAAGACGATGGTGCCGAGGAGCGCACCCAAAAAGATGGTGAGCAGGGTGCCCTGCCA
>DATFMZ010000328.1:0-9231 GCA_035266665.1 Gemmatimonadales bacterium
TCTGCTGTTCTACTACATCCCGCTCGTCTTCAGCTTCTTCCCGTGGACCCAGGACTTCGCCTCCACGCTCTTCGGCTACGTGATCGCGCCGGTGAAGCAGGTGCTGGGGGCGGTCGTCGGGTACATCCCGAATCTGTTCTATATCGCGGTCATCGTCCTGGCGACGCGCTACGCGCTCAAGTTCATTCGGCTCTTTTTCGACGGGATCACGCGCGAGACCCTACGGTTTCAGAACTTCCATGCCGAGTGGGGGCAGCCGACCTACAAGATCGTCCGGTTCCTGGTACTCGCCTTCGCCTTCGTGGTGATCTTCCCGTATCTCCCGGGCTCACAGTCCGACACCTTCAAGGGGGTGTCGGTCTTCCTCGGCGTGCTCGTGTCGTTCGGATCGTCGTCGTCGATCGCGAACGTGATGGCGGGGATCGTGATCACCTACATGCGGCCCTTCAAGATCGGCGATCGCGTGCGGATCGCCGACACGACGGGGGACGTGGTGGAGCGCACGCTGCTCGTCACCCGAATCCGCACCATCAAGAACGTGGACATCACGGTCCCGAACGCGATGGTGCTCTCGAGCCACATCGTGAACTTCAGCTCATCGGCGCAGGACCGCGGAGTGATCCTCCACACCGGGGTGACGATCGGCTACGACGCGCCGTGGCGGACGGTGCATGAGCTGTTGATCGCCGCCGCCCAAGCCACCGATGGCGTGCTGGACAATCCCATGCCGTTCGTCTTCCAGACCGCGCTCGACGATTTCTACGTGCACTACGAGATCAACGCGTACACGGAGAAACCGAACGAGATGGCGCGGATCTACTCCGATCTGCACCAGAACATTCAGGACAAGTTCTACGAGGCCGGGGTCGAGATCATGTCGCCGCACTACGGGGCGCTGCGCGACGGCAATCGGGTGGCGATCCCGGATGAGCACCTCCCGAAGGGCTACCATCCACCGGCGTTCCGCGTCATGCACCCCAAAGGGGAGACCGACGCCTAGCGCGCCGCCGCGTTGACGAAGCGCGTGATGTCCGCCATCAGGCGGGACGACGCGGAGAGACTGTCGAGCCCCTGCGTGAGAATCACCAGCACGTAGTGCGGGCGGTCGCCCGAGAAGACGATCGCCGCGTCGTGGTGAATCCCCGTGATCCACCCGGTCTTGTGGGCGACACGGGTGCCGGGCGGGAGACCGGCGGGAATGCCCGAATTGAATTCCTGGGCGGACAGGATGTCCTCCATCCGCTTGCAGGATGCCGGGCTCGCGGCGCGGTTTTCGGCGATCGCCGTGAGGATCACCCCGAGATCGCGCGCCGTCGTCGTGTTGTTGAGCCCTGCGTTGAACGCCTTGATGTCCTCGACCCCCCGCAGCACGGCGATCGAGTCCGCTCCCAGCATCCGCATCGTGGCCTGCACGCGCTTCGGATTGGCGAGCGCGATGAGATTGTTCGTCGCGAGGTTGCTCGACACGGTGATCATGAGATCGATCAGCTCGCCCACGGGAACGCGCGTGCCCACTCGGCGGTACAGGGTGCTGTCGCTGTCGTCGCCGGGATCGAGATGGTAGACGGAGCTGTCCACGATCGAGTGAAAGGTGTTCGTCACCAGAACGCTGTCGTCGAGCGAGAGCTTGCCTGCGTCGATGTCCCGGAACAGCTGGATCATCACCGGCACCTTCATCGTGCTGGCGGCGTGCATCCGGTAGTCGGCGTTGATGAGGAGGGAGTCCGGCCTCGTCAGATTGTGGTAGTAGACGCCGACCATCTTGGCCCCGCTCTGCGCGATGGCCGTCTGGACGTCGGTGCGGAGTGTGGGCCCGCTCGGGCGGCAGGCGGCGACGAGCGCGAGGAGCGCGACGGGGACGACGGGGTGGCGTGACATGGCGCGAATATACCGACCGGAAGAGGGTGGCGTGAAGCGCATCGCCTATCATTATCACCGGCCCGGCAAGGGCACGACGATCTTCGAGGAACGGCTGCTGGTCGATCGTGACGACCTCAAGATCACCCTACTGGAACGCTACGACGGCCGTCGGGTGCTGGCGGGCGATACGGTGATCCTCGAACCCGGCGCGCCGATCATCTGGTTCGTCTTCCCAGGGGCGTGGCATGACGTCGGGCGCTTTCACCTGGCCGATGGCACCTTCACCGGGTGGTACACCAACCTCTGCACTCCGGTCGTGCTGGACGGCGCCCGCTGGTCGTGCGACGACCTCTTTCTGGATCTCTGGACGCCCGCCGCGGGCGGACCCTCCGTCTGGCTCGACGAGGACGAGTTCGCCGCGGCGCTCGCGGCCGGCGTGCTCGACCCGGCCAGGGGTCAGCGCGTGCGCGAGGAGCAGGAGTGGTTGAAACGCCAGGTAGCCGTCGGCGCCTGGCCGCCTCCGGCCACCCGCGAGTTCACGCTCGCGGACGCGCGCGGACGTTTGTACCCCGGCGCGGAATTCTGACGCCGCTCTAACTCCCCGCGTCCCGTAGCGTCGGGCGGACTCCGAGCCGCCGATGCTACGCCCTCAGCACCTCACCGCCGTCCGCTCACCGAGCGATCTCCCCGAGCTCTTCGAGGCGCTCGGCTATGTCGCGGACGACACGCCCTTTCCCGATGGCTGGCACGCGGTGGCGCGCTGGCAGGCGTACCGTGTGATCGCGTGCGACGCGTCCGACGGGCGCGCCGCGGTGCGCGGGGCCGTTCGCCGGTTCGCCACAGCAACGCCCGCCCTGCTCGTGGCACTCGCCGGGCGCGAGATGGTCGTCGCGGCCACGGCGGTGGGTCCCTCCCTCCCCCGTCTCCTCGTGCTCGCGCTCGACGCGCCGAGCGCGGATGCCGTCGAGCGGCTCGAAGCGCTCCGCCCCCAGGCGCGGTCGAACACACTGTCGCACGCGCTGCACGTGGTGGACGCACTCTCGACGGAGATCGTGGGCGAGCGGTTCTACACCGCCTTCCGTGGCGCGCTGGAGCGCATGGTCGCCTCCCTCGACGGCCGCCACCCACGAGCCGACCGGACGATGGCCGCTCTGCTCGCCCTCACGCGGGTGCTGTTCCTGTACTTCGTGCAGGCCAAGGGATGGCTCGACGGACGTCGCGACTACCTGCGGGCCCTACTCGACGACCGCCTCGCCCATCGACGCCACTTCCATCGCACCGCGCTCCACCCCCTCTTCTTCGGCACGCTGAACCGCCCCGTGGAGGAGCGCACGGGACGGCGCGAGCTCGGCACGATCCCGTACCTCAACGGCGGTCTCTTCGAGCCACATCCGGTCGAGCGTCGGCTCGGGCCCGTGGTCTTCTCGAACGAGCTGTGGCGCAGCGCCTTCGACGACCTCTTCGAACGGTTCCGGTTCTGCGTCCGCGAGGCGGACGAGGTCAACGCCATCGCGCCCGATATGCTCGGCCGCGTGTTCGAGCGCGTCATGGCCACCGAGCATCGCCACCGCACAGGTACCTACTACACGCCCGCACCGGTGGTGCACGACGTCGTGCGGGCGGCCCTCGCCACCGCGCTCGTGGCGCACGGCGAGATTTCCGCGGACTATGCCGACGCCGTGCTCGAGGGCCGGGCCATCCC
Source organism: Gemmatimonadales bacterium (assembly GCA_035266665.1). Classification (GTDB taxonomy): domain Bacteria; phylum Gemmatimonadota; class Gemmatimonadetes; order Gemmatimonadales; family GWC2-71-9; genus DATFMZ01. The sequence continues at coordinate 3,563 of DATFMZ010000328.1, forward strand.
GTCGGGATCGGCTCGACGCGTGGCGCAAACGCTCACGCGCCTGAGGCTGTTGGACCCGGCGGTCGGGTCGGGCGCCTTCCTCCTGGGCGCCCTCGATCTGCTCACCACGGCACGACTCGCCGTCACCGATCCCACCGAACCGCGTGAGCCGCACCACACGCGTCGCCGCGTGCTGCGCGAGAACCTCTTCGGCGTGGATCTGAGTCCCGTGGCCGTGCGCCTCGCCGAGCTCCGGCTCTGGCTCGCGATCGTCGCCGACGACCCGAGCGACGACCTCGCGCGTATCGAGCCTCTTCCCAACCTCGATGGCGTCGTTCGCCAGGGCGACTCTCTGCTCGACCCGATCGCCGCCGCACGGGCCCTCGGGCTCTCGGCACCACTGCCCCGCCGCGCGACGACGGCCGTTGCGGCCGCGCGCGACGCGCTCTTCGAGGCACGGGGAGCCGGACGGCGCGCGGCGCAGCGCGCGCTGCGCGCACACGAGGAAGATCTCGCGCGCAGCGCGGTGGATGCCGCCGACGCTCGGATCCGCCATGCGCTCCGTGATCTCGCCGCACTCGCGCGCGGACACGATCTCTTCGGTCGGCGCTCCGGGCTCGGCGAGCCCCAGCGTCGCCTCTATCGCACGCTCCGCACACGGCGCATGGCGCTCCGGACGGCCCGGAAGGCCCTCGATGACGGCGTCCTGCCGTTCTTCGCGTTCGACGTGCATCGACCCGAGGTCGTGGCACAGGGTGGATTCACGGTGGTGGTGGGGAATCCCCCCTGGGTGCGCTCGGAACGGCTGCCCGACGACACGCGGAAGACGTTGAAAGAGCGATTCAGCTGGTGGCGTGCAGGGTCGGGACGCGGGTTCGCGCACTTGCCCGATCTCTCCGTGGCGTTCCTGGAGCGTGCGTTCGAGCTCGCGGCGGACGACGGCGTCGTCGGTCTCCTCGTGCCGAGCAAGCTTGCCAGCGCGGGGTACGCGGCCACGGCGCGCGCGGCGCTCGTGCGGGAGACGACACTCACCTACCTGCACCGCGTACCGGATCGCGCGGCGGCGCAATTCGGCGCCACCACCTATCCGCTCGCGGTGGTCGCACGCAAGCGCCCGCCGCCCGCGGATCACCAGGTATCGCTCGACTTCGGGGTGCGGACACGGTGCTCGCAGCGCGCGCTCGCGGCCGACGGGCCGTGGATTCTCACCGGCAATCGCGAACGTGCCGCGCTCACGCGCTATCTCGATATGGGGCAGCCTCTCGCCGCCGTGGGACACCCCGCACTCGGCGTGAAGACCGGGGCCGACGGACTCCTCGTGGGCCGAGTGGTCTCCACCGGCCGGCGCACTCGCACGGTGCGATTCGGCGCCGAGACGGTGGAGTTGGAGCGGACGGTACTTCGGGCCGTGCTGCGCGGTCGCGACGTCGCGCCGTTCCGTGGCACGCCGACGCATGTCGTCCTCTGGGGGTATGACGCCGCCGCCAGCCTGCGCGCGCGGCTTCCGAGACGCGCCGCCGCCTACGTCAGGCGCATCGCCGAGGCGCTCGAGGCGCGCGCCGATTTCGAGGGCGGGCCGCCGTGGACGCTCTTCCGATTGCGGGCCGCACGTCCGCGCCATCGCGTCGTCTGGCGCGACATCGCGCGGCGACCCGCCGCGGTCGCGCTTCCCGAAGACGCCGATTCGATTCCACTCAACTCCTGCTATGTGCTGATCGCGCCGGACGCGGAGACCGCGCACGTCGTGACCGCAACCCTCAACGCGACATGGTCCGCCGTGACGGTGCGCGCCCTCGCGGATGAAGCACGGGGCGGCTACCGGCGGATCAACGCGACCGTCGCCTCCCGCCTCCCCGTTCCAACGCCTTCGCCGGCGCGCGATCGCCTCGCCGCGTTCGGCGCGGACGCCCACGCCAGCAATGCCTTCGACCAAGACACCCTCGACGAGTTGGTCGCCGACGCGCTCCGCCTTCCGCGGGCCGTCCGCCGCGAGCTCGCGGCGCTCGCCGACGATTCCCGCTGAGGCGCTGCGCGTCGTCCACGAGCCGTTGCGCTGGGTGCTCACGGCCGGGGATCGACGTCCGATCGCCGAGGTGGTTGCGGCACTCCGCGCGGCTGCGGCCGGTGCCGTCACGTTCGGATGGACGGCTCCCGGCTGGTTGTTGCCGCATCAGGTGGTGGCCGCGCGCCGGCTCGCGGCGAGCCTGCACGTCTTCGGCGGCGCCGTCCTCGCCGACGCCGTCGGACTCGGCAAGACCTACGTGGCGCTCGCCCTCGCCACGCGCTATCCGAGCGTCACGGTCGCCGCCCCCGCGGCGCTGCTCCCCCAATGGCGACGTCGTGCCCACGACGTGGGCCTCGCCCCGCGATACGTCTCGCACGAAGCGTTGAGTCGCGAGCGCGCGTTGCCGCCGGCCGACTTCGTGATCGTCGACGAGGCTCATCACTTCCGTAATCCCGTGACGAAGCGATACGACGCCCTGGCGAGCGGGCTCGGCGGAGCCGACGTCCTGCTCGTGACGGCGACCCCCGTCGTCAATCGCGGTGCGGATCTCGCCCATCTGGTACGGCTGGTCCTCCCGGACGGAGCGCTCGCGCCACTCGGAGTTCCGTCGCTCGAAGCCGCCTGCCGCGACGGCGCCACCGCACGCCTCGTGCACGCCCTCGCGCCCACCGTCGTTGCGCGCGGGCGCCGAACGCCGCGGATGCCGCCCCTGCCCCGTGCCGCGAATCGTGACGCGCGTCATCCATCACCGCTCACGCGCCATCAGCTCGAGCGCTGCCTGGCCGAGATCGACGCGCTCACCTTTCCATCGTTTGGTCCCGATGCGGGTGAGCTTCTGCGGCGTCACCTGCTCTATCGCCTGGCGTCGTCGTGGGATGCGTGCCGGGAGACACTGCGGCGTCACGCCACCTACCTGCGGCGCGCCGCGGAGGCGGCCGCGCGCGGGGAGGCACTCGATCGGCGCGCGGCGCGGCGTCTCTTCGGACCGGACGACGATCCGCAGCTCTCGTTCGCCGGCCTCGAACCACCGTGCGCGGCACTCGACGTCCGCGCCATGGATACCGAACGGGCGCGGATCGAGCGCCTCATGACCGACGTCGCATCGGCTGCCCGCGCACCGAAGGTCGAGACACTCCTCCACCTCGTGCGACGCGCGCCGGCTCGCAAGACGCTGATCTTCACGGTCGCCCGACGCACCGCGCTCCGGCTCGCCGCGGCGTTTGCCTGGCGGCGCATCGCGGTCGTCGCGGCCGGACGCGGCCGCATCGCATCGGGCCCGATCCGATGCGATGAGGCATTCGACCTCTTCGCACCCATCGGCCGCGCACACGGCCACGCGCCGCGCGCCGCCGGCATCGATATCCTCATCGCGACCGATCTCGCGAGCGAAGGGCTCGATCTCCAGGACGCCGAACGTCTGGTGAACTACGATCTGCCCTGGACCCCGCTCCGCCTCGAGCAGCGCCTCGGCCGGCTCGTTCGCCTCGGCTCGCCGCACCGTCGCGTGGACATCGACTGGTTCGTTCCCTGCGCCGCGCTCGAACGCCGCCTCGAGCTCGGGCGTCTGCTACGGGAGAAGCTCAGCACCCAGCTGGCGCACGGCGTGGCGGCATCGAGTGTGCCGGGTCGGGCACGTGTCATCGGCGGTGCCTTCGCCGCCCGTGAACGTCTCATCCTCGCTCAACCGACCGGTGCGCCCTGTCGCGCGTCCGTTCAGGGCCGCCGGCGAGCTGTGGTCGCGTTGGGATGGCACACGGATCGCGGCATGGTCTCCGAAATCTTCGCCTTGGACGGGGAGAACGGGTCGATCGTCGACGACTTCGAGATGATCGATGATCGACTGCGTGCGCTCGCGCACGAACCACCCGCCCCGCACGGTGGCGTGGCATGGGTCACGTCGGCGATCTGTGCGCTCGTGCGTGCGCGGCTCGCCGCCGTCGCCACGGGACCCGTGGACCCGTTCGGCCGGCGGCTGGTGCGACGAATCGTCCGGCGAGCATCGGTCGCGGCACGGCGGCGGGACCCGACGCTGCTGGATATGCTCGATCGAGCCCTCGCCCGCGTGCGCGCCGGGCTTCGCATCGGAGGCGCGCGTACGCTCGATGTCGCGCTCGACGCGCGGGCGCTCCACACCGCATTGCGTGAGTGGATCGAGCGGACGCCGCTCCGCACCATCGAGTGGCGCCCGCCCGTGCTGCTCGCGGTGCTCTCGGGCGGCCCGGAGAGCGGGCCCCCTTTCCGTGAGAACCGGAAGGATGCAATCTTCGAGCATTCCCTTCCGACTCTTGGTCCGGAGCACCAATGCCCTTCCGCCGCCGCCTGCTACGCGCATTCGGCTTCGCCCATATGGCCCACCGCCCACCGCTCACGCCGCGGTTCTGGGTGTATTGCGTCGTCGCCTTCGTCCTGCCGGTCGTGACCCAGATCGTGATGGCCAAGCATCGCACGGGCTACGACGAGCTGGTCTGGCTCGTGACGCTCGCGCCGGCGTTTCTCCTCTCGCTCCACTACGGCATGAAGGGCGCGGTGGCGGGGCTCCTGATGGGCACCGCCCTGTTCATCGTGGTGCAGCTCTCGCTCGCCATCAACTACACGGCGGATGACTGGCGTATCATCATGCCGATCTACGTGGCCTACGGCCTGCTCGCCATCAGTGTCGGCTGGCTCTCGCAGCAGCTGCATGACTACTACCAGCAGGCGCTCGAGAATGAACGACTCGTCGCCATCGGGCACATGGCGGTGACGATCCGGCACGAGATGAACAATGCGCTCACCGCGATCATCGCCGAGAGCCACCTGCTCGCCGAGCTCGACGACACGCTGAACGACGAACAGCGTGCCTCCGCCCGGGCGATCTACAGCTCCGCCCAACGCATCGCCGGCGACGTCAAGAAGATGACCAACCTGTCGAACGCTCCGGTCACCGAATACGACCTGGGTATCCAGATGCTCGACCTGCACGGTGCCGCCGAACAGGGTGACGCCGTGTAATCTGCCGAGCTCCCGCTTGCGGAATCCGCCGATCGGTTGCATATAATACCGAACAAATACCGAACATCGGACCGCGCGTGGCACTCTCCATCCTCGATGCGCGCCGCCGGGGAACGGTCTTCCTCGAGCAGAGCGTGCGTTCCATCGCCAACCCGCCGGAATCCACCGGAATGGGATTCTGGTCGGTCAACCCGTACGTGGGCTGCGAGTTCGGATGTCGCTACTGCTACGCGCGGTTCGCGCATCGGTACGTGGTGGAGCGTGCGCGCGATGCCGGGCAGATCGGCCCGGCGGAATTCCGCGAGCTCCGTGGGCCGGCGGGTTGGGAGGCGTTCGAGCGCCGCATCTTCGTCAAGCGGCGCGGGGACGTGTTGCGGGCCCTCGAACGGGACCTCGCGCGCATTCGCCGCCGCCGGGACGCGGCACCGTCCATCGCCATCGGTACCGCCACCGATCCCTATCAGCCCGCCGAGCGGCGGTTTCGGGTCACCCGCGCCATTCTGGAGCGGTTCGCCCGCGCGCGTGGCCTACACATCGGGATCGTCACCAAGAGCACGCTCGTGGTGCGCGATGCGCCGCTCCTCGTCGAGCTCGCGAAACGCCACATCGTCACCGTCCATGTGTCACTTATCTCGACGAACGCCCGTCTCGTGCGCAGCATCGAGCCGCGCTCACCACTGCCCGCCGCCAGGTT
>DATFMZ010000329.1:0-19233 GCA_035266665.1 Gemmatimonadales bacterium
CACTGCCGCGCCGGCGAGCCGCGCGAGCACGCGTTCGACCTCGCCCTGGACGGTGCGCTCCGCGGGCTGCAGCTGCCAGCCCGCGAAGTCCCGGCCGGCGTATTGGAGGACCACGTACCACGGGAGCTCCGCCATGCGCCGGGGAAGATAGGCCGGACCGGTGCTAGCGACAAGCGCCACAAGGGGTTGCGCGGCCCGGGACGATTGACAACGCGTCCCGAAACCCTCTAGCATTCGCTGTCACCCGTCCCTACCTCCAACAACCGAGTGCCGTGACGTCGAGTCCCGCCATTCCCGGCTCGCCCGTGCGCCAGGCGTTGGTTCGTCTCTCCCGTGGTGCCCGGCTCGACGACGCGCTGGTCGCGGCCGCCTTTGCCCAGGTCATGCGCGGCGAAGCGAGTCCCGCCGAGGCCGCGGGCTTGCTCATGGGACTGCGTGTGCAGGGTGAGACGGCGAACGAGATCGCGGGCGCGGTGCGCGCGCTGCGCGCGGCGATGGTGCGGGTGGCCGCGGAGACGGGGCCCGTGATCGACACCTGCGGCACGGGCGGTGGCACGGTGCCCACCTTCAACGTCTCGACAGCGGCGGCGTTCGTGGCCGTGGCCGCGGGCGCGCGGGTGGCGAAGCACGGCAATCGGTCGCATACGTCGCGCTGTGGCTCGGCCGACCTCATGGAGGCGTTGGGGATCGATCTCATGATCGACGCCGACCGGGCGGCCGCGTTACTCGAGCGCGCGGGAATGGCCTTTCTATTTGCACCGGCCTTCCATCCCGCCATGAAGCATTTGGGGCCGGTGCGACACGCGCTCGGCGTACCGACGATCATGAACTTGATCGGCCCGCTGGTGAATCCGGCCGGGGTCACCCGGCAGGTGATCGGCGTGGCGGATGCGGAGCGCGCGCCCGTGATCGCGGCCGCGCTCGCACGGCTGGACATGGAGCATGCGCTCGTCGTGCACGCCGCCGTGGGCATGGACGAGATCGCGCCGAGCGGCCCGACGCTCGTCTGGGAGGTGCGCGGTGATCGCGTCGACGCCACGCAGCTCGATCCGGCGTCGATCGGCCTCGCGCACGACGATCTCGCGGCGCTCGCCGGAGGCGAGCCGGCAGAGAATGCGGACCGGGTCCGGCGCCTCTTCGAGCGCCCCGACGACGATCCCGCGGGATTCGCGGCGGTGGCGTTGAACGCGGGCGCCGCGATCTACGTGGCGGGCCTCGCGGACGATCTCCGCGCAGGCACCGAGCGGGCGGTGGACGCGATGCGACGGGGCGCGGCCGCCGAGGCGCTGGAGCGGCTGGTGCGTGAGGGCGGGGTCAGTACTTCCTGATCACGCCCACCACGACGCCCTGGACCAACAGGTCGTCTTCGTGGACGCGAATCGGCTTGATGCGGTCGTTGGCGGGTTGCAGCCGAATCCAACCGCCACGTTCCCGATACAGACGTTTGACCGTGGCGGAGGTGCCTTGCACCAGGGCGATGACCATCTCCCCGTCGTCGGCGGTATTCCGGTTGTGGACCACTACGTAATCGCCGTCCACGATGTGGTCGTCGATCATCGAGTCGCCCCGCACGCGGAGCACGTAGCTCGAACCACGCTTCGGGATGAGATCGTTGGGGACGGGAATGGTCTCGGGAACGGCGACGGCCTCGATGGGCTCGCCGGCCGCGACCTGCCCGAGCAGGGGAAGCTCGGTGGCACCGACCTGGCCGGGGGCGGGGACGAGCTCGATGGCCCGGCTCTCGTTGTGGAACCGCCGGATGTATCCCTTCCGTTCGAGGTTGGTGAGGTGCTCGTGGACCGTGGCCAGGGAAGCGAAGTCGAACCGGCTGGCGATCTCCTCGAAGGACGGAGCGTAACCGTTTGCGTCGATATAGCTTTCGAGAAAATCGAGGATCTGACGCTGGCGCCGAGTGAGGGGCATCCGTTGCTCCGTGACCCGAGGGATCGGTCCTTGAACCGAATGAAAGCCGAAGCTACTATACCCGAAATTCTCCCGAACCGCAAGCGAGCCCGATGTCGGTGAGCCTTCAATCGATTCTGAAGACCACCCAGGAGCGCGTGAGCGCGCTGGCGCCGCGCCGTGCGGCGCTGGAGCGTGCCGCGGCCGATGCCGCCGAGGCGCCCCGTTGGCGCGACGCGTTCGACGGTCCGTCCGTCGCGCTGATCGCGGAGGTGAAGCGCCGCTCGCCGTCGGCGGGGGCGATCGCACCGGGACTCGACGCGGCCCGGCAGGCGGCCGCGTACGCGGCGGGGGGCGCGTCTGCGATCTCGGTGCTGACCGACGGACCGCATTTCGGCGGGTCGCTGGACGATCTCGAACGGGTGCGTGCGGCGGTCACCGTGCCCGTGCTGCGGAAGGATTTCATTCTCGATCCGGTCCAGCTCTTCGAGACACGCGTGGCCGGGGCGAGCGCGGTGCTATTGATCGTGCGCGCGCTCGAGGACGCGCGCCTCCGTGAGCTCGCGCGCCTCGCGGCCGAGCTCGGGCTCGGGCGGCTGGTCGAAGTGCACGACCGGGCCGAGTTGGATCGGGCGGTGGCGGTGGAGCCGGAGGCGATCGGCGTGAACAGCCGCGATCTCGACACCTTCACCGTGGATCCGGCGCGCGTCGAGGCGGTGCTTCCCGCGGTACCCGCCGGCATCGTGGCGGTGGCGGAGAGCGGGATCGCCACCGCAGACGACGTGACACGGGCGGCGGGCTGGGGCGCGGACGCGGTGCTGGTGGGGACGGCGCTCGCGCGCGCGGCGAATCCGGCGGAGGCCGTGCGTGCGCTCTCGTGCATCACGCGCGTGCCGGGCGCGCGCGGAGTGGCTGCGCGATGAGCGCGCCATCGAGCACGCCGGGCCGCTTTGGGCGCTTTGGCGGCCGCTACGTCCCCGAGACGCTGATGGCCGCGCTCGACGAGCTCTCGGCGGTCTACGATGCGGCGCGTGCCGATCCGGCGTTCCGGGCGGAGCTCGACGAGCTCCTGGTGACCTACGTGGGCCGGCCCACGCCGCTGTCGGAGGCGCCGCGCCTCTCGGAGCGCGCGGGCTGCCGCGTCCTCCTCAAGCGGGAGGACCTGAACCACACCGGCGCGCACAAGATCAACAACACGATCGGCCAGGTGCTCCTCGCGCGACGCATGGGCAAGCGCCGGATCATCGCGGAGACGGGAGCGGGGCAGCACGGCGTGGCAACGGCGACGGCGTGCGCGCATTTCGGGCTCGACTGCGTGGTCTACATGGGTGCGGAGGACATGGATCGCCAGCGCCTCAACGTCTACCGCATGCAATCCATGGGGGCCGAGGTCATCCCCGTGACCTCCGGCACGCAGACACTCAAGGACGCCACCAACGAGGCGCTGCGGGATTGGGTGACGAACGTCGAGACCACGCACTACGTGATCGGGTCGGTGGTGGGACCGGATCCCTTCCCGCGGATCGTCCGTGACCTGCAATCGGTCATCGGCCGGGAAACGCGCGTCCAGATCGTGGAGCGCACCGGGCGTCTGCCGGACGAGGTCGTCGCGTGCGTGGGGGGCGGCTCGAATGCGATGGGCATCTTCTCGGCGTTCCTGGACGATGCGGCGGTGGCGCTGGTGGGCGTGGAGGCCGGGGGCGAAGGTGTCGCGACGGGCCGGCACGCCGCCACCCTGACCGCGGGGCGCCCGGGCGTCCTGCACGGGAGCATGAGCTACCTCCTCCAGAGCGAGGACGGGCAGATTCTCCCGGCGCACTCCGTGTCCGCCGGGCTCGATTATCCTGGCGTAGGGCCCGAGCATGCATATCTTCGGGAAACCGGCCGCGTGCGGTACGATGTCGTCACGGATGCGGAGGCCCTGGACGCGTTTCATGCGCTCGGACGCCTCGAGGGCATCCTGCCGGCACTGGAGACCGCGCATGCGGTCGCTTGGGTCTTGCGCGAATCCGCTCGTCGGAGCGGAGAGGAGATCGTGATCGTCAATCTCAGCGGGCGCGGCGACAAGGACGTCGCGCAGGTCGCGGAGCGCACGGGAGCGTCGGCGTGACGGATCCGACTCTGTCCGAATCGGAACCCGATCTCGATCTCTCGCCCGTCGAGGATCTGATGCGGTCGTTCGTGAAGGGCCTGCGAGCGACACAGCTGTACCTGCCCAACAATCCGGTCTATCAGCAGGCGATGGCCAACCTCCAGCGCGCCTTCGAGTCCGTCTGGGGGGTAACCACCGAGCTGACGCTGGACGTGACCGAGAGCGACCTCGTCTGGAACGGGGAGCCGGTGCTGAGCCAGCCCACGCGGACGGAGAGCGTGGCGTGGGTGCTCTTCAAGGACGGCGTCCGGTCCGTCACCCTCATCCCGGGCGCCGAGGACGAGGAGCTCGCGGCCTTCCTGCGCGTGATCCACAAAGCGCGCAACCTCCCGCAAGACGCCGAGGACGATCTCCTCACCCTGCTCTGGGAGCAGGATTTCCAGCTGATCCGCTACACCTTCGTCGAGCTCATGCGCGAGGATGCCGCGCCGCTCGAAGCGAACGAGCAGCCCGAGACGACCGAAGTCTCCGAGGCGGCGGTGCGCGAGGAAGTGGAAGAGGCGGAGGCCGAAGAGCCGGAGCGTCCATCGGGCGTCGTGAGTCTCGAGGATTTCGACTCGACGCTCTACTTCCTCGACGAGCGCGACGTCGAGTACCTGAAGAGCGAGATCGACCGCGAATATTCACAGGATCTGCGCGGCAACATCCTGGCGATCCTGTTCGATCTCTTCGAGCTGCAGACGTACACGACGGTGCGGGCCGAGCTGATCTCGATCATCGAGAACTTCGTTCCGTATCTGCTCGGCGTGGGCGATTTCCGTTCCGTCGCGTACCTGATTCGCGAGATCAGGGTGGTGCTCGAGCGGGCCCGTGAGGTGATCCCGGAGCAGCGGGAGGCGCTCGCGCATCTTCCCGCCCGCCTCTCGGCGCCCGACGCGTTGGCGCAGCTGCTGCAATCGCTCGACGAGGCGGTGGTCCACCCGACGGAAGAGGAGCTCGGCGCCCTCTTCCGCGAGCTCCAGCCCGAGGCGCTGGAGACGGTGCTCGCCTGGATGCCTCGGCTCTCGAACCAGCGGGTGCGGGACCTGCTGTATCAGTCGATTCAGCGCATCGCCCTGGCGCATCCGGAAGAGCTCGCGAAGGCGATGGGGAGCGAGGACGAGAGTGTGGTGCTCGAGACGGTGAAGCTGAGCGGGCGTCTCAAGCTCACCCCGTCCGTGCCGTCCCTGGGAGGCGTGCTCATTCATCAGCGGCGGGCGGACATCAAGGTCGCCGTCGTCGAGGCGCTCACCACGATCGGGACGCCGGGGGCGATGCAGCAGCTCGAGCGGGCGGTCGAGGACGAGCATCGCGACGTCCGCGTCGCCGCCGTCCGGGCCCTGGCCGCGCGGCGCCATCGCGCCGTCTTCCCGCGCATCGAGAGCGCGGTGCTCGGCAAGGCGCTGCGGGCGGCGGAGCTCACCGAGAAGATGGTCTTCTTCGAGGCCTACGGCGTGCTCGGCGGCGAGAAGTCGGTGGCGCGCCTCGCGCCGATGCTCGAGGCGACGGGCGGGTTCATGCGCCGCAAGGAAGATCCGGAGATCCGCGCGTGCGCCGCGATGGCGCTCGGCAAGATCGGCAATGAAAAGGCGCGCGACCTCCTCGAGCGGGCGCAAGGCGACAAGGACCCCCTCGTACGGAACGCCGTGGCGAAGGCCCTGCGGGAGGTGCGCTGATCCGATGACCGACCCGACCCCCGCCCGCGAGGGCCGCGACACGATCTCCGAGACGATGCAGAGCACCGAGCGGGTGCTACGGCACGCCGGTCGAGATTTTCTCGTGTCGCTCTACACGACCCTGCGCAGCCTCAAGCTCTATCCGATCGAGAATGACGCGGTGCAGCACGCGCTCGATGATCTCGCGAACTCCGCGCGCACGCTCCTCAGGATCGAAGACCAGCTCGAGGTGCGGATCTCCGGCGAGTTCATCTTCGTGAACTCGACCCGGCTCCGGCTCGAGCTCGACAACTACGCGTCGTTCAGCCACGTGTTGAGCACGCTCGTCCAGTGCGGGGTAGGCGTCGTGCAGGTGGACGAGGCGATCGAGCGGCGCGAGTGGCAGGTGTTCGTCTCCCTCCTGCTCACCTTCTCGACCCGGGAATCGACGCCGAACAAGCTCGTCGAGCTCCAGCAGAAGATGCTGCAGGGCGGTGTCACCCACATCATGGTGGACGCGCCGGGCGAATCGGACGACAACTACGACGACGCCGAGCGGGCCAAGGAGGTCGCGAAGCGCACGTACGAGCGCTCCGTGGCGGTGACGAAGGAAGTCGTGAACAGCGTACGAATGGGGCGGAGCGCGAGCGTCAAGCGGGTGAAGCGCGCGGTGCAGGGGATCGTGGACCAGGTGCTGAGCAACGAGGTCTCGCTCGTCGGGCTCACCACCATCCGCGACTACGACGAGTACACGTTCACTCACTCGGTGAACGTGTGCATCTTCAGCGTCGCGATCGGCAAACGCCTCGGCCTCACGCGGCTGCAGCTCTATGACCTCGGCATGGCGGCGCTCTTTCACGACGTGGGGAAGAGCCGCGTGCCCATCGAGGTCCTGAGCAAGACCGGCGCCCTCGACGAAGACGAATGGCGCATCATGCAGTCGCATCCGTGGCTCGGCGTGCTCACGCTCTTCGGGCTCCGCGGCTACGGCGAGATCCCCTACCGCGGCATGATCGCCGCGCACGAACACCACATGAAGATGGACCTGAGCGGATACCCGAAGTCGCTCCGGCCGCGCACGCTTTCCATCTACTCCAAGATCGTAGCGGTGGCCGATGGCTTCGATGCCGCCACCTCGCGGCGGAGCTACCAGACCACGCCGCTCCAGCCCGACGAGGTGCTGCGCGAGATGTGGGAGAACCCGCGCCGCGGGTACGACCGGATCCTGGTCAAGGCGTTGATCAACCTGGTCGGGATCTATCCGGTCGGAACCTGCGTGATCCTCGATACCTACGAGGTGGCGATCGTCCACTCCGCCAACTCGGATCTCTCGCAGATTCACCGTCCGGTGGTGCGCGTGCTGATCGGCGCCGACGGCCGCCGGGTGGACCACGGACCGCTCGTCAACCTCGCCGACGTGGACGAGACGGGAAATTTCCGGCGCTCGATCATCAAGGTCACCGATCCGGCCAAGTGGCAGATCACGCCCGGCGACCACTTTGTCTGACCGTGTCATCGCCGCCGCCTGGCGCGCGCTCGCCGCGCGCCGGCGCTCGGCGCTCATCCCGTACATCACCGCCGGATTCCCCTCGGTCGCCGCCACCGCCGACGCCCTCCGCATGCTCGAGGCGGAGGGCGCGGATCTGATCGAGGTGGGCGTCCCGTTCAGCGATCCGCTGGCGGACGGCCCGGTGATTCAACGGAGCACGCAGGCGGCCCTGGATGCCGGCATGTCCGTGCGGGCGATGCTCGACGTGGTCGGCTCGGTGCGCCCGGCCGTTCCGGTCATCGCGTTCTCGTATCTCAATCCCATCCTGGCGTACGGGGTGCCGCGCTTCCTCGCGGACGCCCACGCGGCCGGGATCGCGGGCCTGCTGCTCACCGACCTCCCGGCCGGCGCCGATCCCGCGCTCGAGGCGGACGTGGCGGCGAGTCCGCTGGCCCTCATTCGCCTGCTCGCGCCCACCACTTCCGGGGCCCGCCTGCGGTCGGCGGTGCACGGCGCAGAGGGGTTCCTCTACCTCATCGCGCGACTGGGCGTGACGGGGGCGCACACCGAGGTCTCGGCGGGTCTCGAGACGATGGTACGTACGGTACGCGCCGAGACACCGCTGCCGCTCGCGGTGGGGTTCGGGATTTCGCGTGGCGAGCAGGCGCGGCGCGTGGCGGCGTTCGCCGACGGCGTGGTCGTCGGCAGTGCGCTGGTTGAGCGCCTCGCGCAGGAGGGGATCGAGGGCGGCGCCCGGCTGATGCGCGAGCTCCGCGGCGCCCTGGACACCGTCGCCGCCGCCTGACGCGCGCGCGCTTTTGACAAGGCGCGCCGCGCGGGACTACCATTCCGCCGTGACCCCAACCGACTGCATATCGCTCAAGGGCATGCGGTTTCATACCCTCGTGGGGCTCTTGCCGCATGAGGAGCACGTGCCGCAACCGCTCGAGCTCGATCTCACGGTCTGGCTCTCGCTGCGGCGCGTGGGTCGCACGGACTCGCCGAGCGCACTCGTCGACTATCGGGATCTGTACCAGATCGTGGCCGACACGGTGGGCCGGAGCCACCATCGCCTCCTCGAGGCGCTGTGCGAGAAGGTCGCGGCGCGGGCCCTCGACATCGACGCGATCGAGCGCGTGCGGGTGGCGGCGCGCAAACCGCACGTGCCCATTCCGGGCCCGCTCGACTGGGTCGAGGTGGTCATCGAGCGGACGCGTGACGACGCCACGTGAGATGGCGTTCGTGGCGCTGGGCTCTAACGTCGGCGATCGTGCGGCGCACCTCACGGCCGGCCGGGACGGCCTCGCCGCCCTTCCCGACACCGAGCTCGTGGCGGCGAGCGCGATCGAAGAAACGCCGCCGATCGGGCCGGTCTCCCAGGGGCCCTATCTGAATCAGATGGTCCTGCTGGCGACCGGGCTCACCCCGCGCCGTCTGCTCGAGGGGTGTCTCGCGATCGAACGGGCCGATGGTCGGGTCCGCGGCGAGCGCTGGGGGCCCCGGACGCTCGACCTCGATATCGTGCGGTTCGGCGAGCGACAGATCGCCGAACCGGGCCTCACCGTTCCCCATCCCGAGCTGCCCCACCGGGACTTCTGGCAGCGCGAACTCGCGGAGCTGATGCCGCATGCCCAGTGATTCGAAGCCAGTGACCGTGCGCGATCTCGTCGCCATGAAGCGCGACGGCAGGAAGATCGTCGTGCTCACCGCCTACGACGCGCTCTTCGCCCACCTGCTCGACGAGGCGGGGGTAGACGTCCTCCTGGTGGGCGACTCGGTGAACACGGTGCTCTGCGGGCGAGAGACGACGCTTTCCGCCACGCTCGACCAAATGATCTACCACGGGCGCATCGTGCGCCGGGGCACCCGGCGTGCGCTCGTGGTGGTGGACCTGCCGTTTCTCACCTACCAGGTGTCGGTGGAGGAGGCGAAGCGGAACGCGGGGCACGTGATGCAGCAGACCGGGGCGCACGCGGTGAAGCTCGAAGGTGGTCGGACGATGGCGCCGACCATCGCCGCCCTGGTGGAGATGGGCGTCCCCGTGATGGGGCACTTGGGGTTCACCCCGCAGTCGGTCCATGCCCTCGGCGGGCCGCGCGTGCAGGGCCGTGCCGCCGATGACGCCGAACGGCTGATCGCGGACGCGCGCGCCCTCGCGGACGCGGGAGCGTTCGCGATCGTGCTCGAGCTCATGCCGACGGACGTGGCGCGCCGCATCACCGAAGCCGTCCCCGTACCGACCATCGGCATTGGATCGGGTCCCAAGTGCGACGGCCAGGTGCTGGTCCTCCACGACATGCTGGGCCTGAACGAGGGGTTCTCGCCGAAGTTCCTCAAGCATTACGCCGAGCTGGCGGAGGCCGTCCGCAACGCGGCCCGGACGTACGCCGACGAGGTCCGCCAGGGCACGTATCCCGACACAGCGCACAGCTTCGACGCGTGATCGAGATCGAAACCGTCGCGGCGATGCGCGCGTGGAGTCGTGCCGCCCGGCGCGTGGGCGAACGGATCGCGTTCGTCCCCACGATGGGGTTTCTCCACGAGGGTCATCTGCGGCTCGTCGATCGCGGACGCCGCGACGCCGACCGGGTCGTCCTGAGCGTCTTCGTCAATCCCACCCAATTCGGCCCCATCGAGGACTTCTCGCGGTATCCGCGCGACGCGGCACGGGATCGCGCGCTCGCGGAGACGCGTGGGGTGGACGCCGTCTTCATGCCGAGCACCGAGGAGATGTACCCGCGTACGGGCGTGGTGCGGGTCGTGCCGGGGCGCCTGGCCGACCATCTCTGCGGGCCGTTCCGCCCCGGGCATTTCGAGGGGGTGCTCACGGTCGTCGCGAAGCTGCTCCATGCGGTGGAGCCCGACGTCGCGATCTTTGGGCGCAAGGATGCCCAGCAGGCGGTCATGATCCAGCGGATGGTCGCCGACCTCGATTTCCCGGTGATCATCGACGTCGCGCCGATCGTGCGCGAGGCCGACGGCCTCGCCCTGAGCTCACGCAACGTGTATCTGAGTGATGCGGACCGTACGGCGGCCCTCGCGCTGTCGCAGGCCCTCACCGCGGCGCATGAGCGGTTTACGTCTGGCGTCACGGATGCCGCGGAAGTCCTCCAGGCGGCTCGCGCCGTCCTGTCCGCCGAGCCGGCGGTCCGGCTCGAGTACCTCGAGGCCGTCGATCCCACGGAGCTCCAGCCGGTGGACGTCGTAGATGCCGCGACACTCGTCGCCGTCGCGGCGTACGTGGGCCGGACCCGGCTCATCGACAACACGATCGTCGGGCGCGGGCTCGCGGCGGACGAGCGACTCGATGGCTGAGACGGCGCTCGGGTTTCCGGCGTGGGCCCAGATGAGCCCCGCGCGGCGTGCGCACGCCGAACGCGTGGTCGCGCTGCTCGAGCGATGGGCGGAGCAAATGGGCACGACGGATACGGAGCGCCACCGCTGGCTGCACGCCGCCTATCTGCACGATGCGCTCAAGGACGCGCCCCCTGAGGAGCTCGCCTCCCTGATCGGCACGACCGATCTCGCGCCCAAGCTCTGGCATGGTCCGGCCGCGGCGGCGCGCGCGCTGGCCGAGGGTGAAACGGATCGGGGTGTCCTGGACGCCGTGCGGTATCACTCGCTCGGTTGGGCGGGATGGGACGACGTCGGTCGGCTGCTCTATCTCGCGGACTACCTCGAGCCCGGCCGGCGCCATCACGACGCCGATCGCGCGGCGCTGATCGAGCGCGTGCCCGAAGCACCGAACGACGCGCTGCGGGCCGTGGTCGCCGCGCGCATGGGATGGGCGCTCACGTCACACTGGTCGGTGGCCCCGGAAACGGTGGAGCTGTGGAACGCACTGGCCGCATAGTGGCGTTGGTGGCCCTCGTCGTCGCGATCGCCGGCGTCGGGGTCGTGGCGTGGCGCTGGCGGGGGACGACCGCGGCGGGCACGGCCTTCCCCATCCCGGGCGAGGGCGCGCGCCACATCACGGCCGAGGTGTTGAACGCCACCGACGTGGACGGCCTCGCGCGCAACGTGACCGATCGGCTCAGACGACAGGGGATCGACGTGGTCGACTTCGGTTCGGCCGCCCATCCGTTTCCGGACTCGACCGAAATTCTCATCCGTCGCGGAGATTCGACGGCGGCGGTGGCGGTACGGCGGGCGCTCGGTACCGGTCGGATCATCGCGGCACCGGATGCAAAGCTGCTGGTGGACGTGACGGTGCTACTTGGCGCCGACGCGACGACGTTCGACCGCCACCCGTAGCTGGCCGCACGCCGCGTTGATGTCGAGCCCGCGGCTCCGACGGACGGTGACGTTCACCCCGCGGCCCCGCAATCGCTCCGCGAAGGCGGTGATGCGCTCGGCCGGGGCGGGCTCGAAACCGGGCGTGCCCCCGGGGTGAAGGGGAAGCAGATTCACGTGCGCTCCCACCTCGCGCGCCAGCCGCGCGAGCTCGTCCGCATCCGCGTCCGCGTCGTTGTGCCCTCGAATCATCACGTACTCGAACGTCACCCGGCGGGGAAACGCTTTCAGCGCCGCGATCACCTGCGGAATCGGCCATTTCCGCTCGACGGGCATCATCGCGCCACGCTGCGCGGTGGTCGGCGCATGCAGGGAGAGGGCGACGCTGAACTGCTCGGGCCGCCGGGCGAGGCGTTCGAGCCCGGGCACCACGCCGACCGTGCTCACGGTGATGTGACGTGCGCCGAGGCCGATACCGCGCGGGTCATTGAGAATGGACAGCGCGACGTTCACGGACACCCAGTTGTGGAGCGGCTCCCCCATGCCCATGAAGACCACGTTGGTGGGCCGCTCGAGCGCGGGATCGAGCAACACTTCACGCACCTGCGCCGCGATCTCCGACGGCTCGAGATGCCGGCCGAAGCCCATGCGGCCGGTGGCGCAGAAGAGGCAACCGAAGGCGCACCCCACCTGCGACGAGATGCAGAGCGTCCGGCGCCGGCCCTCGGGGATGTAGACCGATTCGATGGACGCGCCGTCGGCGAGCCGCCAGAGGAATTTCACGGTGCCGTCCCGGGACACCTGCTTGGCCGCCTCCTCGAGGCGCGGGACCGGCATGTCGCGCTCGAGGCGCGCGATCAGCTCGTGGGGGAGGTCGGTCGCGTCATGCCAGCTCGCGACGGGACGGCTCCAGAGTCGCGGCTGGATCTGGCGGACGCGGTATGCCGGCTCGCCCTCGGCGGCCAGCCACCCGGCGATCGCCCGTTCCGCATCCGCCGGCGCACGATCGAACCACTTCACGGGAGAACGCCCGCGTCGAGGCCGATCCGGTAATTGGCGCCGATGTCGTTGAGCCCGCTCCCCCGCGCGATGGCGATCGTGTAGCGGCCCGTCCGGAATCCGACGGCGATCGCCGAGCGCCAGGAGCCCACGCCGTAGGCGCGCTCGCGGGTCCACGCCCAGTCGAGACGGAAGTGTCCATCGAGCAGCATCCCGGCGCCGAACGTCTGATCCGCGCCACCCGGGGAACGGTAGGCGACGCCGTAGCGCGCCGCGAATTCCGCCGGGGCGCCCCAGAGCATCGTCCGGCCGAAGCGCCACTCCAGCCCCGCCAGGTAATCGGTGGTGGGCTCGCTCTGGAGGGTCGGCGCCGCGAAGTGTGTGGCCGCGCCGAGGGTGAGGCTGTGGAACGGACGCCAGCGGATCCCGAGGTCGGTGGTGAGCCCGCCGTCGCGTATGGCGTCCAGCGCGGCGTCGTGGAGCTCGGCCACCGCGCCGAGCTCGAACCCGGCGACCCGCGTTGCCGCGACGACCCCGACGAACTGGCTGTAGACCGGGATGTCGCCGGGAACGCTCGCGGGGGAGGTCGTGGTACGCACCAGATCCTGCACGGCGACCCGACCGGCCATCCCGCCGACCGTGAGCCGCGGGCCGATCCGACGAGTCACCGCGGCGAGGATGCTGCTGAGGCCCACGACGTCGGGGGTTTGGACGACGGAGACCCCACCGGCGAGACCGGGGATGTCGTTCGCGGCCGCAGCGTTCCAGAAGATGCCGGTGGGCCCGCTCTCCAGCGCGGCAGGACCCGTGAGTGTCGTCGCGGTCACTCGCCAGAGGTCGGACCACTGCGGCGCCTGCGCCGCGGCCGTGACCGGAAGGATGGAGAGCCAGAGTATCGCGCGAAGTGAGCGCACGCCGAAGCTTCGCGGCCGCCGGAACGCCTGTCAAGCGTCGGCTTGCTGCCCCATTCGAGGGCCATTATGTTCAAGCCATGCTAGCACTTGGGCGGCTCCGGCCTTGTTGCTCTCCAACCTGCTGACTCCCCAAAGAATCCGGGTTCCGATGGCGGCGACCGATAAGTCGGGCGCGTTGCGGGAGCTCGTCGAATTGGTGGCCAACGGGTCCGGTGCAAGCCCAGAGGAGCTGCTGCGTGCCGTGTTGGATCGCGAAGCGCTGCTCTCGACGGGCATCGGCCACGGGATCGCGCTGCCTCATGGCAAGTCGCCGTTAGTCAACGAGTTACGGGTCTCCGCCGGCGTCGCCGCCAACCCCATTCCGTACGAGTCGCTCGACGGCGGCCCGGCGCGGCTGTTCTTTCTCCTCGTCGGCCCGGAGAGTGAAGCGGGCCCCCATGTGAAGGCTCTCGGGCGGATCTCCCGCCTGGTCAGAAACGATGAACTGCGCGAACGCCTGCTCGCCGCGCCGGACGCGGAGGAGTTCTACCGTCTGTTGCGCGACGCCGAGCGCGAGTGAGGTGACGGGGGGATGACGGCAACGACGATGCGAACGCATCGGTGTGGCGCGCTGCGCGCCGAGCACGTGGGTCAGGAGGTAACGCTCGGCGGATGGGTGCATCACCGCCGGAACCTCGGCGGCTTGCTCTTCTTCGATCTCCGCGATCGGGACGGGCTGGTGCAGGTCGCCTTCGGCCCCGAGTGGACGAGCGCCGAGGAGCTCGAGCGTGCGGGCGAGGCGGGCACGGAGTGTGTGGTGCTCATCGAGGGCACCGTCACGGCGCGCCCCGCGGACCAGCGCAATCCGGAGATGGCGACGGGTGACGTCGAGGTGCGCGCGCACACCCTACGTGTGGTTGGACCGGCCGCTCCCTCGGCACTGCGGATCCCCGTCTGGCGCACGAAGGGGGAGCCGCTCCCGTCCGAGGAGCTGCGGCTCATGCATCGGCATCTGGACCTCAGGCGTCCGGAGATGCAGCGCAATTTCATGTTGCGCCACCGGTTGCTCCAGCGTGCCCGAAGCACGCTC
Organism: Gemmatimonadales bacterium; assembly: GCA_035266665.1. Taxonomy (GTDB): domain Bacteria; phylum Gemmatimonadota; class Gemmatimonadetes; order Gemmatimonadales; family GWC2-71-9; genus DATFMZ01. The sequence goes on from DATFMZ010000329.1 coordinate 14,393, forward strand.
TCCGCGCGGGGCTTCCTCGAGATCGAGACGCCGATCCTCACCAAGCCCACGCCGGAGGGCGCGCGCGACTACCTCGTGCCGTCGAGCGTGCATCACGGACAGTTCTACGCGCTGCCGCAGTCCCCGCAGATCTACAAGCAGCTGCTCATGGTGTCGGGCTTCGACCGCTACTTCCAGATCGCGCGCTGTTTCCGGGACGAGGACCTGCGAGCGGATCGCCAGCCGGAGTTCACGCAGATCGATCTCGAGGCCTCGTTCGTGACCCCCGCGGATGTCTATGGCGTGGTGGAGGCGGTGCTCGTGGCGCTCTGGGACGAGGCGGGGCAGGGGGTAAGCGCACCGTTCCCACGCATGGCGTTCAAGGAGGCGATGGAACGGTTCGGCACGGACAAGCCGGATCTCCGATTCGGATTCGAGATCGAAGATCTCTCCGAGCGCTTCGCGGGCCGCGGCTTCCGCGCGTTCGACGCCGCGGTCGCGGCGGGCGGACGGGTCCGGGGCATTCGGCTGCCCGGCGGGGCCGCGCTCTCGCGCAAGGACGTCGATCAGCTCGCCGAGGTGGCCAAGCGCGCGGGCGCCGGCGGCCTCGCCACGTTGAAGCACGCCGGCGGTCAGCTCACCGGTCCGCTCGCCAAGCTCGAGGGAATCACGCCGGAGAGCGCGCAGCTGCCCGAGGGCGATCTCCTGGTCGCGGCGGCCGGCCCCGACGCCGTCACGTCGCCGGCGCTCGATCGCGTGCGGCTCGCCGCGATCGCGCGTCTCGCGCCCGCGCCGACCGCGCGGCATGCGTTCGTGTGGGTGGAACAGTTTCCCCTCTTCGAGCACGATCCGGATACGGGCGCGCTCGTGTTCGCGCACCATCCATTCACGGCACCGCATCCAGATGACCGGGAGAAGTTCCTCGCCGGCACGTACGACGGCGTCCGCGCGCAGCACTACGACGCCGTGTACAACGGGAACGAGCTCGGCAGCGGCTCCATCCGGATCACGGATCCCGCGGTGCAGCGCGCGGTCTTCCGGGCGCTCGGCATGACGGCCGAGGATGCGGAGCAGCGGTTCGGCTTCCTGCTCCGGGGCTTGGCCGCCGGGGCGCCGCCGCACGGCGGTTTCGCGGTCGGGTTCGATCGCGTGGCGATGCTGCTCGCGGGGGCCGAGAACATTCGCGACGTGATCGCCTTTCCCAAGACGACGGCCGCGCGCGCGCTCTTCGAGGGGGCGCCGGCGCCGGTGTCGGATGACGAGCTTCGCGCCCTGCATTTGCGGACGGTACCATGAGCGACGACATCACCCATCGCCTCACGGCCGAAGGGGCGGATCCCCTGACCCTCGCCGGCGTGAACGACGCGAACCTCGAGGCGCTCTCCCGCGCCACCGGAGCGCGCGTCTCGCTGCGGGGCGACCAGGTCATGCTGGCGGGCGGACTCGACGCGGTGGAGCAGGCGACCCGCGTGGCGAGCGCGATGATCGATATGGCGCGCGTCGGCGACCCGCTGACCGTGGACGACGTCCGCCGGCTCGTCGAGACCGGCGGCAGCGCCCCCGAGCGCGGCGGGGCGGATCTCCGAATCGTACTGCCGGGCATGCGGCGGGTGGTGCAGCCCAAGACGTCCGGCCAGCGGGACTATCTCGAGGCCATCCGCGACAGCGAGATCGTGATCGGGATCGGCCCCGCGGGAACGGGAAAGACGTATCTCGCCGTGGCCATGGGGGTCGAGGCGTTGAGCCGGAAGCTCGTGCGCCGACTCGTGCTCGCCCGGCCCGCCGTCGAGGCCGGGGAGCGGCTCGGCTTCCTCCCGGGCGATCTCCAAGCCAAGGTGGATCCGTATCTGCGGCCGCTCTACGACGCGCTGGAGGATCTCATGCCGCCCGAGCGGATGCAGAAAGCGCTCGAGACCCGACAGATCGAGATCGCGCCGCTCGCCTACATGCGCGGCCGCACGCTCTCGGACGCGTTCGTCATTCTCGATGAGGCACAGAACGTCACGGGTGGCCAGATGAAGATGTTCCTCACCCGGCTCGGCCTCAACTCCCGGGCCGTGGTGATCGGTGACAAGACGCAGATCGACCTGCCGCATCGCGAGGAATCGGGCCTGGTGCAGGTCGAGCGCGTGCTGCCCGGCATCGAGGGGGTCGCGTTCTGCTACCTGGAGGACCGCGACGTGGTCCGGCACCGGCTCGTGCGCGAGATCATTCGGGCGTACACCGAGGATCAGGCGGGATGAGCCTGCGTCGCCCGCCGTCCCCGGACGAGCCCCCCCAACGCACCCGCACGCGGGTCGGGTTCCATCTCGCGCGATGGCTGCTCCTGCTGGTCCTCGCGGTGCTCACCTACCTGCTCTTCCCGGTGGCCGGCGGCCCCGCGGCCCCGTCACTCGAAGTGGGCCAGGTGGCACCGAACGACGTCGTCGCCCCCTTCGAGTTCGTGGTTCTCAAGACTCCCGCGGAGCTGCAGCGTGAGGGCGATGCGCTCGCGGCGACCGTGCGGCCGATCTTCGATTATCGCGGGAGCGTCCTCGACTCGGTGACGGCGAGTGCGAGCGCGCTCTTCGCGGCGCTCGACTCCGCGAACGATGTTCCCGGCCTGATCGCCGCCGGCCGCGCCCATGGCGTGACGCTCGTCCCCGATGAGGCATCATTTCTGCTCACGCGCGGGATGCGCGCGCGCTATCGCCGCGCCGTGCTCGACATGGTTCGGACGGAGCTCGCGCGCGGGGTGACGTCGAACGCCTCGATCGACAGCATCGCCGCGCGCGAGATCGTGGTCCGGCGCGCGGGCACGGAGCGCGTGGTCCCGCGGGATTCCGTCATCAGCTACGCGCGGTTCCTCGACCGCCGCCGCTTCCGCCACCCGGCGCCCAACTCGTCGGTGGGGGATCAGGTCTTCGTCAAGCTGCTCAACGGCCTGTTCCGGCCGACGCTCGTGCCCAACGTCGGTGACACGCAGGCGCTGCGGGACGAGCTTCGCGCGAGCGTGGATTCCGTGAAGGACGTCGTGCGCGCCAACGAGCGAATCGTCGCCGCGCACGAGGTCGTGACCCCCGCCGTACGCGATCGCCTCGTCGCCCTGCGCTCGGAGCTCGTGCGCCGCGGTGGGGCCGAGGGGCGCACGGTGCCCTCCGGCCTCGGCCAGTTCCTCACCAATGGGCTCGTGCTGGCTATCTTCTGGCTGCTGCTCACGTTCTATCGGCGCGAGACGTACGACGACATGCGGCAGATGCTGCTCGTCACGCTGCTCTTCGGCATCGTGATCGTCGGGGCCGCCGTGAACTTCCGGTTCATCGCGCCCAAGGCCGAGTTGATCCCGATTCCGTTTGCCGCGATGCTGCTCACCGTACTCTTCAGCGGGCGCGTGGCCATCGTCGCGGCGGCCGTCCTGGCCGTGCTGCTCGGATCGCAGTCGGTCTACACGCCGGAGCCCGCGCTGTACATCAGTCTGCTCGGCGGCGTGGCGGCCGCCATGGGGATGCGCGGCGTGCGGCGGCGTTCGGAGCTGCTCGTCACCGTCGTCATCGTGACCGCGGCCTACGCCTTCGCGGCGATCACGGTCGGCCTGCGCATGAGCTGGTCGTTCAGCGCGGTCGGCGCGAGCGCCCTGCGTGGTGCCGTGACCGCGGTGATCTCGGCCGCGCTCGTCAGCATCGCGCTGCCGATCTTCGAGGCCCTCGGGCGGATCACCACCGATCTCACGTTGCTCGAGCTCTCCGATCCCGCACGGCCGCTGCTTCGCCGGCTCGCGACCGAAGCGCCCGGCACGTACGCCCACAGCATCGCGATGGCCAATCTCTGCGAAGCGGCGTGCAACGCGATCGGCGCCAACGGCCTGCTCGCCCGGGTCGGCTGCTACTATCACGACATCGGCAAACTCAAGAAACCGCAGTTCTTCGTGGAGAATCAGACGCACGGACTGAACCCGCACGACAAGCTCAAGCCCGACGTGTCGGCGGCGGTGATCCGCAGTCACGTGAAGGACGGCATCGCCATCGCGGACGAGTACAAGCTCCCCGATGCGGTGAAGGTGTTCATCCCCGAGCATCACGGCACGGCGGAGATCACATATTTCCTCGACCGGGCACGCGCCGCGGCGGGGAACGAGGACGTGCCCGCCGAGCAGTTCCGGTATCCGGGCCCGCGGCCCCATTCCGTGGAGACGGCGATCGCGATGCTCGCCGACGGCGTCGAGGCCGCACTGCGCGTGCTCGATGAGCCGACCCCGGAGACGGTGCGCGGGGCCATCGACCACCTCGTCTCGCAGCGCGTGGAGTCGGGGCAGCTGAACGACGCGCCGCTCACCCTGGCCGATCTCGACCGCGTCAAGGACGAGTTCGTCCGGATTCTGGCCGGCACCTATCACAATCGCGTCGACTATCCGGCGGCAAGTGGTGGCCTCTCGGCGGAGTGGGAAGCGTCCGCCCGCGCGTGACGTGCGGGTGGCGGCGCTGGGCACGACGCCGGGCATCGGCCCCGCGACGGTGCGGCGCGTGGTGGCGCACGTGCTTGCGGGCGAACGGTGCGGAGCCGCGAACGTGAGCGTGACGTTCCTCTCCACCCAGCGCATGCGCGCGCTCAATCGGCGCACCTTCGGCCGGGATCGCGCCACCGACGTGATCGCGTTTGGCCTCCGGCACGACGGACAGGTGGTGGGTGACGTGTACATCGCGCCCGACGTCGCCCGCCGCGCGGCCCGGGAGCGGGGCATTCCGCCCCGCGAGGAGCTCATTCGGCTCGTGGTACACGGGACTCTGCACGTGCTGGGATACGATCATCCGGACGGGACGGGACGCACGCGGTCGGCGATGTGGACCCGCCAGGAGCGCTACGTGCATCGGATGTTGGGACGGGGA
>DATFMZ010000330.1:0-26027 GCA_035266665.1 Gemmatimonadales bacterium
CGAGATCACGATCTTCGGCGACCGGGTCGTGCTGCTCGATGCGCACGGGGTCGTGGTGGACATCCTCGCGGGGGTGCTCGGCACCTAGCAGGAGCGTGCATGGGCCGGCTGATCGCGGCGGTCTACGATCGCCTCACCCGGAGCAGCGAGGCGGCGTGCCTGCAGCAATGGCGCGCCGGGCTGCTGACCGACCTCAGTGGGCGCGTGCTCGAGGTGGGGGCGGGGACGGGCGTCAACGTTCCGCATTACCCCACGACGCTGTCCCGTCTCGTCCTCTCGGAGCCGGATCCCCATATGCGCCGCAAGCTCGCGCAGCAGGTCCGCGCGCTGGGCTACGACCGTGCGGAGATCGTCGACGCGGCCCTCGAGCAGCTCCCGTTGCCGGCCGACGCGTTCGATGCGGTCGTCGCGACCCTCGTGCTCTGTTCGGTTTCCGATCTCGAGCGGGCTCTCAGCGAGATCTATCGCGTCCTCCGGCCGGGTGGCCGATTCGTCTTTCTCGAGCACGTCGCGGCAGAGACCCGACCGCGGCGGCTCAGGTGGCAGCGCCGGGTCGAGCCGGTGTGGAGGCGCATCTCGGGTAACTGTCATCTGACGCGACGGACCGAGGCGGCAATCGAGCGCGCGGGTTTCGCGATCGCCGACATCACGCGCGAGAGCATGCGGAAGGCGTGGTCACTCGTCCGACCCACCATCCGGGGCGTGGCGCTGAAGCCGGCGCCCGGCGCCGCGCGTCCGTAGCGCGTCCATGACATCAATCGTGAGGTCACCATGCGTAGGATCGTAGGCGGGTTGCTGCTCCTGGTGGCCGTTGCCACCCCACTCCCGGCCCAGGCGCTGCCCGCGGACTCGCTGTTCGCCCGGCTGGTCGGGCACTGGGTGCTGCGCGGGACGATCGCCGGGCAATCCACGACCCACGACGTCACCTTCGAATGGCTGCTGAACCGCACCTACGTGCAGATGCACGAGGTCTCGCGGGAGCGGGAGGCGAGTGGCCTCCCTCTCTACGAGGCCGTGGTCCTGTTCGGGCGGGATCCCAAGTCCGGTGAGTATGCGGCGCTCTGGATGGACAACACGGCGTCCGGCGCGTTCGACCCCGCGGGGATCGGGCGCGGCTCGGTGGTGGGCGACTCCGTCTCATTCCTCTTCCAGGACAGCACGCAGTCCAGCTTCCACACGACGTTCGTCTACGACGCCGCGGCCGATGCCTGGCAGTGGCACATGGACAACGACAGCGCCGGCGTGCGCCGCCCGTTTGCCCGCGTGACACTGACGCGCGGTTGAGTCAGTAGGGCGCGGAGACGGCGTTCACGAAGATTTCAGCGCGGGTTCATTCCTGGTTCACCCTTCTCACGGTAGCTCTCAGAGGAACCCGGAAGGGGGGGCTATGGAGTCGCTACTGCGATCGGGGCTCATCGGCATCCTGGTACTCACCGTTTTTGGACTGGCTCTCACCATCTTGCTCGGCGTCGTCACCACCCTGGTGTACGCGAGTGCGCGAAAGGCGTGGGACGTGGCGCACGGCTGGCGGAGCGTGATCTGCCCACCGAGGGACCGCACGGCCGAGGTGCAGATTCAGTCTGGGGCGGTGGTGGGCTGTCGGCTGTTCGGCGACCGAACCCCGACGTGCGCGCACCCGTGCCTGCCCGTTCGGCCACGCGCGCTGTAAGACCGGCCTGACGGCCTGCTCCCGTGACGACATACCGGGCGGGGTCACGCCTCGAGCGCATCGGGCTCGTGCTGGTCGGCGTCGTCATCGCCGGCCTCGCGAGTCCGTTCGCCATCACCGCCTATCGCGTCGCCCACGCGCGCTTCATCGCGTCCGTGCTCGCGGCGCTCGGCGCCTGGGTCTTGCTGCTCTTCGGGTTGTATCTCGTGGGCTGCGCGATGCGGGACCGGCTCCCGGCGTGGTATACCGAGTTCATCCGGTCGCGGTGAGACCGGCGCCGACCACCTAGCGGTTCGCTCCTGGCCGCGGGGGGATCGGCCACGCCGGTCTGCTGCCGCACATCCCCTGACCCGTGAGTCCCTGAAGCCTCTCAGCAGTTCGCGGTTGTCGCTGGCCATCCCGTCGGCGAGATAGTCGTCGGCCGTGTCGCGGCTGACGTTGGCGATCGGGATCACCGCGATCGCGCGGATCGAGGCGGAGGCACAACTCATCCCGAAGGGCCGCGAGGCGAGCGCCGTCCGGTGCCGTTGCGCCTCGTTCGGTGCAACTACACGTTAACACAGGACGCGGCCGGTGCTCGCGGCGGCCGCGACGCTCACGTCGTCATCGTACGTCATGACGCGTGGTACGTGCCCGCGCTGGTGGTGTGGACCCTCTGCGTGCTCGCCGCGGCGTGGTTGATTGCCGCGCGCGGCGCGAGGGATCGTTGGGACACCGACGACACGAGCGGCTGAGCAGCATCTCGCGTCTCTCATCTCTCTCCGGAGCATCCTATGGTCCTCGGCCTGCGTACCGCCATCTATCACGTCCCCGACATCGCGCGCGCAAAGGAGTGGTATGCCGACGCGTTCGGCGTGCAGCCGTACTTCGATGAGCCATTCTACGTGGGGTTCAACATCGGTGGGTATGAGCTCGGCCTCGACCCCGATCCGGAAGGAGCGAAGCCCGGTCCCGGCGGGTCGGTGGCGTACTGGGGAGTACCTAATGCGGACGAGGCCGTGGCGCATTTCGTGGCCGCCGGTGCCACGCTTCGGTCACCGGTGCGCGAGGTCGGGGAGGGGATTCGGGTGGCCACCGTCGCCGATCCGTTCGGGAATCTGATCGGGCTGATCGAGAACCCGCACTTCAGCGCCACCTAGGGCCCGACGCCGTCCCATGTCCCAAACTGCCATCGAATGTCCCAAATCGTCACTATCGCCGAGGCGGCGAAGCTCCGAGATTTCCCTGGTGGCCCGCGACGTGCACTGTATGGCGGCCGTACGTCATTGGGAGTTTTGGTGTCCATGACTGAGCCGCATCCCGTCCGGAAGTCCAATCCGCGCCTCTTCGATCGCGGTCGCCAGCTCCTGTTCGTGACCGTGCGGCGACGGTCGGGCGCGCAGCCCCTGACGCAGGATCACCCGGACGTGGACGCCTTCTCGGATGCGCTGTGGGCTGCCACGGACCGCTTGGCCACGATGTTCGGGCCGACGGTCCAAGGACCGGACGAGATCACGGTCCACCTGTACGGCCCGAGCGCGGAGGCGTTGCTCGCGATGGTGACGCCCGTGCTCCGGCGCTCACCGCTGGTCGGCGCCGCCTGGGCGCTGCTCCGCTACGGCGACGTGGGTGCGGCCGAGGTGCAGCGGACGATCGTCCGGGAAGACCGCTTGCCTTAGCGATCTCGTCGGAAAGGCCACATGCGCCAGGTCTGCTATCACGTCGCCGCGAGCCTCGATGGCTTCATCGCCGATCCCAACGGCGGGTTCGATTGGATCCCGCACGACTCGACCATCGACTTCGGCGCGATCTTCGCGCGCTTCGACACGATCCTCATGGGCCGCAAGACGTTCGAAGTGGTCGAACGCGCGGGTGGGCCGCCGTTCGGGCGGGAGATGCGGGTCTACGTCTTCTCCACCACGCTGCCGGACATCGCCCGGCCCAACATCACGATCGTGCGTTCCGATGCCGGCGCGGTGGTCGAGGGGCTGCGGCGGGAGCGAGGCGATCGGGAGATCTGGCTCTTCGGCGGGGGGCTGCTCTTCGCGCACCTCCTGACGGCGGGGCAGGTGGACACCGTGGAAATCACCGTCGTGCCGGTACTCCTCGGGGCGGGCTTGCCGCTCGTGGCGTCCGGCATCCCACGCACCCCGCTCCGCTTGCTCGACACGCACCGTTACCCGAGTGGGATGGTGACCCTCCGCTACGCGGTCGAGCACGGCACGGGGTAGGGCGTTCGGCACCACGTGTCGGGCATGACCGGGAGGCGACATGGATGAGCCCGCGCGGTACACGATCGATGACACGGAGCACGTGCGGCCGATCGTGCGGCTCTGTCATCTCATCCTGCGGAGCGGCCTGACCGAAGGATTCACCGCCGTCGAGCTCACCTGCCCCCCGGGCGAGATGCCGACCGCCCGGTCCGAGCGCGACGGCCGATGGGAATGGTACATGGCCTTTCCGCCACCCGCGTACGGCCAGATGGTCGAGTACTACGAGCGCATGGCGGGCGTCGAGGCGGGCGCGCACGAGGCCGAGGCAACGATCCTGGTGCGGCTGGCCGGGCGTAATGCCACGATCGGTTTCACCCTGCGCACCAACGATCGCGGTGATGCCGAGCTGGTGCTCCGCTTTCCGGAGGGATCGGGCGCGGGCACGGACTGAGGCCGGGATGCCCCCAAGCATCCGGACCACCCACTAGATTCTCCTCATGTCCCTCTTCCTGGCCACGCTGGGCTTGGGGCTCGGCGGGCTGCTGCTGATGGCGCTTCCCGGCATGCGACGACACGCGCGTGCGGGACATACACGGGTACACGCGCGTGCGCGCGGACACACACGGGCCAGCGCGCGTGCCAACGTCCGCGGTCGCGGCGCGGGCCAGGCAAAGGCCGGTGCGCACGGCGCGCACGCCCACGCGACGCATGCGCCGCAGCAGGTGGCGCGACACGGCGTCGCCGACAGCCTGCTCCGGTTCGTCCCCGAGCCGCATCTCATCTTCAGCGTCCTCGCGCTCTTCGGCGCGTTCGGAAACGTCTTGCAGCGCACGCTCCATCTCCCGTTCTGGACCGCGGCGCTCGCGGCAGGCGGCATCGCGGTCACGCTGGAGTGGCTGGTCGTCGCGCGGCTCTGGCGCTTCGCGCTCAGGTTCACGGGAGCGCCGACGTCATCGCTCGGCTCGTTGCTCATGGATCAGGTCGAAGCGGTGACGGCGTTTCGGAACGGGAAGGGCATCGTGCGGGCCGTGCTCGACGGGCGGGCGGTGCAGTTGAGCGCCGAGCTGATCCCGGAGGAGAGCGCGCTCACCGTGCGTGTCGGCGATGCGCTGACGATCCAGGAGGTGGACCCGGAGCGCGAGCGCGTCCGGGTCTCGGTGCGGTGAGGCGGGGCCCGTCATCCCCATACAGGAGTCACGGATGGATTCCTCGGTCATGATTCTCATCGGTACGGTGCTGGCGGTGGTGGTCTTCACGCCCCTCATCGTGAGCAGCTTTCTGCGCGACGTCGAAGCCGGCGAAATCCGGCTCGTGAGCTGGCTCAACGGCACGCTCCGGATCTATCGCGGTCCCTGTAAGGCGACCGTCGTCCCCATCCTCACGGTGAGCCGAGTGATCCCCGCGCAGGCGATCAACGTGGACATCGAGATTACCGACCAGACGGCGGACCTGGACGCGAACAACGTCCCGGCGCCGGTGAAGGTGACGGTGCGGGCCTCGGCGATCGTGAGCGTGGGCGAAGACGACGCGATGGTGAATACCGCCGCCAACAAGTTCTTCTCGAAGCCCGCGGGCGAGCAGCTCAATACGCTGACTGACGTGCTCTCGTCGGCGGGGCGGCGGGCGATCAACCTGCTCCGCCACGACCAGCTCTTCAATTCCCGTGGTGGGGCGGGGGCGCCGTCCACCGCCGTCGCCACGCGCCCGGGTGACGCGATCGAGCGGGTCGATGAGCTCCCGCGCGGCGAGGACGACGAGCTCGCGGTGATCATCAAGGAAGCCTGCTCGCGCGAGCTGTTGGATCTCGGGCTCTCGTTCAACAGCCTGAACATCAAGGCGGTGCTGAGTGAGGTCGCCGACGCGCGTCGGCGTGAGGCGGCGGCGCGCGCCAAGGCGAGCGCGGACGTGGTGCAGGCGCAGGAAGAGCAGCGCGCGCGGATCGCCCAGCTCGCGGCGGAAGAGAAGATCAACGACCAGGAGCGGGCGCTCAAGACGCAGATCGCGGCGAACGGTGCCGCGATTGCGCGCGCGGAGGCCGAGCGACAGGCGGCGGTCCAGGGGCAGCGGCGGGCGGAGCTCTCCGCCTCGCAGATTACGCAGGCACAGGCGGACGCGGAGCAGAACGTGATCGCGCTGGAAGCGGAGGGCCGGGCGCAGGCGGCGAGAATTCTGGCCGTCGCGCAGGCCGAGGCCGAGGCGATCCGTCAGAAAGCGCAGGCGCTCAAGGACGCGGGTAACATCTATCTCGATCTTCGCCGGCTCGAGCTGGCTCCCGACCTCACGCGTCAGGTGGCCGATGCCCTTGCGGGCGGGCAGTTCATCAACTTCGGGACGAGCGGCGGCAACGGCGCGAACTCGGCGGTGTCGAGCGGCTCCGACGACATCCTGCGCGTGGTGCAGACGCTCGTGGCGGCGCAGGTGCTCACCGGGAACGAGAAGGCGTCATCCAAGCCGCAGCAGGTGCCCGACACGGCGCCGCCGGCGCCGGGTACGCGGTCGGTCGCGGGGAAGCGGTGACGGTGCAGGCTTGAGCGGCGTCAGTCCGCCGCGGATCTCCGAAGCCGCTGCCTCAGCACCCGCGCGACGATCCGAGGATGGAGGATGCTGGGCGGCGGCGCGACCATGTTGATCACCCGCAGGAAGGCGATGGAGACCTCGGCATCGTCGCAGGCGGCGCGATGGAGATGGCCAAGGTACCAGTTGATCAGTCGGATCGGGAGGGTGCGGCGGCCCTGTGTTTCCGGGTAACCCAGATCGTTCCCGACGGCCGTGCTCCACGCAAGATCCACGATCTTCTTGGCTCGGGTGAAGAAGCGCGGACCGACGCGATTCCGTCCTCCGGCGAGGCACTCGTCGAGTGCATCGGCCTCCAGGGCCGCGACCGTCATCCCCTGTCCGTACACCGGGTTGAAGCTGCACAGGGCGTCACCGAAGACGACGTAGCCTTCGGGGAACGGAGACAGCCGTTCGTAATGCCGTCGCAAGCTTCCCGGAAACCTGTAGACCGCCGCGTCGGTGAGCGGTTCCTCGTCCTTGATCACGTCGTAGATGTCCGGGGCGGGGAGCCGGCGGGCGTACTCGATGAACTCCGCGGGCGCGGTGGGCGCGCGCGCGCCGTGAAAGCCGCCCATCGTCACCATCCAGCGCCGATCTTCTTGCGCGATCATGACACCGAATCGCTTGCGCGAGAACGGAGTGAGAAAGATCACGCCGTCGAGCTCGGGCGCGTGATGGGGACGGCGCGCATACATGTACGACGTGTAGCTGAGCCCGATGTGGACTTCCTCCGCCGCCGGACGACCGTAGCCCAGCTCGGCCAGCCACTCCGGCGCACGCGCGCCACGGCCTCCGGCATCGACGACGAGATCGGCCGGCATGTCCTGCAATGCGTCGCCGCCATCGTTGGAGTGATACCGGACCCCCGTAACGCGGCCCGCACCATTGGTGATCAGGCCAACCACCCGCGCACCGTCGATCGCACGAACGTTCCGCAGCGAGAGGACCCGCCGCCGGATGGACGCTTCGAGCTTCGGGCGCGTGAGGGCCACGGCGCCGACGTCACAGGTCCCGGGCTGGTGGAATCCGCTGTGGTGCCACCGCACGCGGCGGCTCGCGTCGGGGATATGGCACGCATCCAATGCCAGCAGGTCGTCGGTGATCCCCGGGAGGCGTCGCTCCATGATCCGGCGCCCCCGTTCGAGCAGCACGTGGATGTGGCGGCCCTGGGGCACGCCCTTGCGCTGGTCGCCGAGCGGTGGGAAGCGGTCTCGCTCGATGAGGACAACGTCCTCGAAGTGCTTCGCGATCACGCTGGCCGCGAGCAGGCCCGCGATGCTCGCGCCGATGACGATCGCGCTGCCGTCGTCTTGGGTGGTGTGGTGCGGCATCATCCCTCCAACGTTCGAGCACGACACGGCGACGAGTGGGCCGCGCGCTCGGCACGTCGTGGAACACATGCCAACCGACCGATCGGACACGAGGGGGGTAAGGCTGGAGGCCGCGAACGTACCGGCGTGCGGGGCGAATTGCCGCCGCTCCGTCGAAGGTATCGCTCGGTCGGGGCGCGCGACACCCCGGGGCTTGACGCGCTTGCCGCGCGGTTCGCAATCGTCGATACTGCCAGAGCGCGCCCAACCACCGGCGCTCGGCCGCAGATCCTCCCGGGAGAGCCTGCCATGCGGAAGATCACACCGTTCCTGTGGTACGAACGCGGCGCCGAAGAGGCGGCTGCGTTCTACGTGTCTCTCTTTCCGAACTCGCACGTCGACCACGTGACCCGGTCGGCGACCGAGACGCCGAGCGGGCCGGCTGGATCGGTCCTCACCGTCGAGTTCACGCTGGCGGGGCACAAGTTCATCGCGCTGAACGGCGGGGTGGACTTCCCGTTCACGGAGGCGGTCTCGTTTCAGATCGGGTGCGAGGATCAGGAGGAGGTGGATCGTCTCTGGGCGGCCCTCACCGAGGGCGGGACGGAATCGCAGTGCGGCTGGCTCAAGGATCGTTGGGGACTGTCGTGGCAGGTCGTCCCGAAGCGATTGCCGCAGCTCCTCGGCGATCCGGATCCCGCGCGTGCGCGGCGCGCGACAGAGGCTTTGCTGACCATGAAGAAGATCGTCGTCGCCGATCTCGAGCGCGCCGCCGACGGCGGCTGAGCTCGAAGCCCGCTACCGCAGAATCGGAGAACACTACTCATGTCATCCGTCGACCGCCGTGAGTTTCTCGCGCAGGTCGCCCTGGGCGTGGCCGCGACCCGTGTGCCGCTCAGGAGCACCGTCACCACGCCGCCCGCGCCGAATGGGCTCGGCCCCCGGGCCTACGTCCCCCTCCCGCTCGGCCACGTGAGGCCGCGCGGCTGGCTGCACCGCCAGCTGCGCATCCAGGCCGATGGGCTCACGGGCCACCTCGACGAGTTCTGGCCCGACGTCGCCCAGAGCAAGTGGTTCGGGGGGACGGCCGAGGGCTGGGAACGGGCGCCGTACTGGCTGGACGGTGCGATTCCCACCGCGTGGCTGCTCGAGGATCGGACGCTGATGCGCCGCATCACGGCGCACATCGACTACATCGTGCGCCATCAACGAAGTGACGGGTGGTTCGGTCCCTATCCACTGGACGCCGCCAAGCAGCGGTACGACCTCTGGGCGATCCTGCTGGCCAACAAGGTGCTCGCGCAGTATCACGACGCCACGGGCGAGGATCGGGTGCTCCAATCGTCGCTCGCGAGCATGCGCGCCGTGCACGCGGGACTCGACGCGACCCCGCTGTACAATTGGGGCCGGTTCCGCTGGTTCGAGGGCGTGATCCCGGCGCTCTACGCGTACGAGCGGACCGGAGACGCGTGGCTCCTGGATTTCGCCCGCAAGCTCAGAACGCAGGGTGTGGACTACGAGACGCTCGTCGCCTCGGACGACTTCCGCGTTGGGACGCCCAGACGCGGTCTCTGGAAGTGGACGAAACACGGCGTGAACACCGCGATGGCCACGAAGGCCGCCGCGCTCAATTGGCTCCTCGACCGGCAGCCGAGCGATCGCGCGTTCGCGAGTCACATGATCGACGTGCTCGATCGGCATCACGGGCAGGTCACCGGCATGTTCACCTGCGACGAGTGCCTCGCCGGAACCAATCCCCTCCAGGGCAGCGAGCTCTGTTCGGTGGTCGAGTTCATGTACTCGCTCGAGCACCTCACGTCGGTCTTCGGCGACGGGCGCTACGCCGACCGGCTCGAACGCCTGGCGTACAACGCGCTCCCCGCGGAGATCTCGCCGAACATGTGGTCGCATCAGTACGTGCAGCAGGTCAACCAGGCGCAATGCACGGTGAATCCGGATCACCTGTGGTCCACCGAGGGGCCCGACTCCAACATCTTCGGCCTCGCGCCCAACTACGGCTGCTGCACGGCCAACATGCACCAGGGGTGGCCCAAGTTCACGGTGCATCTCTGGATGAAGACGCCGGACGACGGCCTGGCCGCGATTGCATGGGCGCCGTGCGAGGTGAAGACCTCGGTGCGCGGCGTGCCGGTGCACGTGGTGGTGGACACCGACTATCCGTTCCGGGAGTCGGTGGCGGTCACCGTCACGCCCGAACGCCAAGTCCACTTTCCACTGGTGCTGCGAATTCCCGCGTGGGCGAACGGGGCCACGGTGCAGGTCGGAACGGAGCAGGCGCAAGCGGTGGAGGCGGGCGCGGTGCACCGGTTGGATCGCACGTGGCGCGGCGAGACGACGATCGCCGTGCACCTTCCCATGCGCGCGAGCATCACGACGCGCTACGACGGTGCCGTGGCGATCGAGCGGGGACCGCTGGTCTACGCGCTCAAGATCGGGGAGGACTGGCGCCGGATCAACGCGGACAAGCCGAACCGCGAGCTCCCGCATGGCGACTTCGAGGTCCATCCCACCACGCCGTGGAACTACGCCCTGGCGGTCGATCCCGCGAATCCCACCGACGGCATCCGGTTCACCGAGCGGCCGGTCGGCGCCGTGCCGTTCTCGCCGGAGGGCGCGGGCATGGTGGCCACCGTACGCGGTCGGCGGTATCGCCCATGGCGGCTGGAACACGGCTGGGCGGCCGAGATATCACCCGCGGACCAGGCCTGGGCGGACCCTGATCACCCGCCGGCCGCCGAGCCCGCGGAAGACGTCACGCTCATCCCCTATGGATGCACGGACCTTCGGATCACGGAGTTCCCGCGCGTGGGCTAGGGACGGCGATCACCTGCCTACAGTGAAACGGAAACTCGCGGGAGCGCTGCCGTTCACGGAGACGCGCACGCCGTAGACGCCGGGTGAGAGAGCGACGTTGTTGCCATAATGCGTCGTGGCGAGCCCCCTGCCGGCCACGTGCATGCGAACCACGGGGAGCTTGGTCCACTGCCCGCCGGCGGCGGGATCGTTGATGAAGCTGATGGCCACGCGGGCATGCTCTACGGTCTTCCCGTTGCGTGTGACGAAGGCGACGAGATGATGGTTCGGGCCGTCGTCCCCGTTCAGGAGATACGGTGCGGCGCCGCTGTCGGGAATCATCTGCGCGTTGAAGCCGGTGAAGGATTCAGCCGGCAGCACCTTGAGCGTGATCGTGTATCGACCCACCGTGGCGGTTTCGCTGATGTTGTGCGCGCTGGCCACGCTCGGCAGCGCGACCGCACCGAGCGCGAGCAGCATCGCGCCGGCGATCAATGGATGAAGTCGAGTATGCGTCTGCATGACGTCAACCTGCTTTCGGTTTATGGCCCCGCCAGGACGGTCTGAACGTCCGCGCGGAGCTGTGCGGCTGTGAGCCAGCCGTCGTGGTGCCAAACGATGTCTCCCGTCGGGGTCGTCAGGGCGAACCAGGGGAGATCCTCTACCTGAGAACTGTCGGCGAGCACGCCGGTCGTGTCCTCGACGATCGGCGTTCTGATGGTCGCGGCGAGGGGTGCGAGGGCGTCCCGGGCCGCGGCCGGTGACGCCTCCGTGGTGCGTACGTCGATCGCGACGGGAGACGGCCAATGCCGACGCCGCGCCGCCTGCGCGTATCCGTCGAGTGCGGCAAGCCGGTGCGCGAGGTCGGTGTGGCCCCCGAGCCATCCGGCGAAGAAGACCACCAGATGCGGGTGCGCGCGCCCGAGTCCGATGGACCGCGTGTGCGCGCCGAACGAGGCCAGCTGCACCGTCGCGAGCCGTGGAGCGGAGTCCGTCGCGGCGCCGGGATCCGTGGCAGGCGCCGGGAGCGGTTCCGCGCCCGCGAGCAGACGTCCGACGTCGGTGGCGATAGTGCGCGCTTGATTGCCCACCGAGGCGTAGCGCATGGCCGTGAACAGGACCTGTCGCTCGTGGCCGGAGCCGTCGATCAAGAACACGATCGGGTCGTGCTCGATGTTTCCCTTCACCGCATCCACGTACACGTTGTACCGATGCCAGACGTCTTCGAGGGTTCGTTCCGGACCGGTCAGAAAGCGCCAATGTCCGGTCAGACCATGCGCGCGGGTGTACGCGGCGACGTCGGCGACGTGTGTCTTGGCGGGATTGGCGTCGATGCCCAACAGCTGGACCCGTGCCGCCTGGGCGGGGGGCAGGAGATGCACCGCATCCACCATGCTCTGGGTGGTGAGCGGGCAGATCTCCGTGCATTCCGGATCCACGAACGTGAGCACGACGACCTTGCCGCGGAACTGCGCGAGGGACGTGGGGCGTCCGAGCTGATCGCGCAACGTGAAGTCCGGCGCGATGACGTCGAGCCGGGCACCGTTGCCGGAGGCGCTGGACCTGAGGTGACTGGCGAAGACGAGCACGGCGGCCACCGCAACCAGCGCGGCGCCGGTTGCCAGGATGACTCGGCGCGTGTGATGTGGGGATGGACCGCTTTGCGGTTCCTGAACTGCCATAGACTGCACGCCTCATGTCGAGGCCATGATGATCGGTGGAAAACCCGTGTCGGCCAATACACGTGAGCGAGGTGTTGGGTCCCGGGTTCCATCTGTTCCCTGGTCCGTCACCGAGGGATAGATTTTCCGGTCCGAAGCCCGCGACCGTTCACCTCACGTTGGGGCCCGCATGTTCCGCTTCTTGCGTCGACTCTTTGGACGTGGCAAACGCCCGGTCACTCCGCAGGCCGAGGCTCCGGCCGTCGCGCAGCGCGTCACGCCGCACGCGCGGCCGGCGTCGCGCGCCCCGTCGCCGTCGCCGTCCGAGGGGGTCGAGGGCGCACCGATCACGGGTGCCGGAGGCTCGGTGGTGGTGCGCCTGTGGCGGGCGGGGCCGTTCGTGGTGCTCGGGACGAGTGCCGCGGCCGCGGCGGAGGCCTTCGCGACCCTGAGCCACCATCCGGATGCCGGGGTGCGGAACGAGGCCGAGCGCGCGCTCGCGCGTTGGCCCGAGGGTGAAGCGATCGAGCGGCGCGCGCCTGCGGCGCCGTCAGGCGGGCCGGCTCACTCCCGCGGGTCGAGGCGCAGCGCCGCCGAGTTGATGCAGTAGCGAAGCCCGGTCGGATTGGGGCCGTCGGGAAAGAGGTGTCCCAGGTGGCCGTCGCACCGCGCGCAGCGGATCTCGATCCGGCGCATCCCGAGGCTCGTGTCCTCCCGCGTTTCCACCACGTCACGCGCCATCACGTCCCAGAAGCTCGGCCACCCCGTGCCCGAGTCGAACTTCGTGCCGGCATCGAAGAGCGCGGCATCGCATCCGGCACACCGGTAGACGCCGGGCGTCTTGGTGTCCCAGTAGGCGCCGGTGAAGGCGCGCTCGGTCCCGTGCTCCCGCAGCACGTCGTACTGCTCGGGGGTCAGCTCGCGCCGCCAGTCGGCGTCGCTCTTCTCGATCTTGTCGCTCATCGGCGTTTGCTCCGGATGCCGCTCGGCGCCTTGGGCGGCTGGCCGTGCAGTCGGCGAATCAGCGCATCGAGCGGCAGGGTGTTGAGGACGTCCTTGGGCTCGACCCATGCGCGGCGCGCCTGCTCGACGCCGTAGTGGATCAGGTCGAGGTCCGAGGTGCTGTGCGCGTCCGTATCGATCACGAGGGTGACGCCGAGCTCACGCGCGCGCATCGCGTGTACGTCGTCCAGGTCGAGGCGTTCCGGATGCGCGTTGATCTCCACCGCCACGCCGTACTCCTTGGCGGCGTGCAGCACCGCCTCCATGTCGAACGGATAGGGCTCCCGGCGATTGATCAGCCGGCCGGTCGGGTGCGCCAGGATGTGCACCTTCCCGCTGGTGACGGCCTCGAGAATCCGTTTCGTCTGCTGCGCGGCCGGCAGGTCGAAGTGCGAGTGAATCGCCACCAGCACGATGTCGAGCGTCTCGATCGCGGCGTCGGCGAGATCGAGCGCGCCGTCCTTCAGAATGTCGATCTCCATGCTACGAAAGACGTGGATCTCGGGGTGGCGCTCGACGACGTCCGCGAGCTCGCGCTGCTGCCTGGCGAGCGCCTTGGCATCCATCCCGCCGGTGATCGCGAGGGCCTTGCTGTGGTCGGTGATGGCGCAGTACTCGTAGCCGCGCTCCGCGCAGGCGGAGATCATTTCATCCAGTGAGTTCTGTCCGTCCGACCACGTCGTGTGCATCTGGAGATCGCCGCGCAGATCGTCCACGGTGATCAAGCGCGGGAGCTTATTCCGGGTGGCGGCCTCGATCTCGCCCCGATCTTCGCGCATCTCGGGGGGAATCCACGGAAGCCCGAGCTTCGCGTACACCTCCTCTTCGGTCTTTCCCGCCACGCGCGTGCCGCTCGTGACGTCGCGCTTCGGTTCCTTGGCGCCCTTCTTCACGCGAAAGAGCCCATACTCGGAGAGGCGGTAGCCGGCGTCGATGGCGCGGTTGCGGAGCTTCACGTTGTGCGCCTTGGAGCCGGTGAAGTAGAGCAGGGCCGCGCCGTAGCTCGCGGGTTCGAGCACGCGGAGGTCCACCTGGAGTCCCGAGTCGAGCCGCACGGTGGCCCGGGTGTCGCCCGCGAGGTCCACGTCTTTCACCCGGCGATACTTGGTGAAGTGACGGATCACGGCCGCGGGCTTGGCGGCGATGGCCAGGAGATCGAGGTCGCCGACCGTCTCGCGGCGGCGGCGAAAGCTTCCCGCCACGTCCACGCTCTTGACACCCTTGAAGTCCTTGAGGTACTGGACGAGCGGCGCCACGATGGTGTCCGCGTCGGAGAGGCGCGTGCGTGCGCGATGCGCACGGAGCTCCTCGATGCCCTTGAGGATCTTGGCCTCGGTCTTCGCCCCGAAGCCTTCGAGCGTCGCGAGCTTCCCCGCACGGGCCGCCTGCTCGAGCGCGTCCACGGTCTCGATGCCCAGCTCCTTCCAGAGCCGTTGCGCGCGTTTCGGGCCGAGCCCGCCGATGTGCGTGAGCTCGGCGAGCGACGGCGGGACGGCCCGCTCGATCTCCTCGAGCCGCGCGAGCTTGCCCGTCTTCACGAGTTCGGTGATCTGCTTGGCGAGATCGTCACCGATCGCGGGAAGGGCGCTCAGGTCCTCGCCCGCATCCACGAGATCGCGAATCGGCTCACCGGAGGCTTCCACGGTCCGGGCGGCATTCCGGTAGGCACGAACCCGGAAGGGATTGGCGCCCTGGATCTCGAGGAGGTCCGCCACTCGGAGGAGCAGGGCGGCGATCTCGCCATTCTCGATCTTCATGGCGTGATGCCGTGGGTGTCGAGCAGCGCCAGGAACTGCTTTTCGTCCAGGATCGGCCGCTTCAAGCGCTCGGCATCGTCGTACTTGGAGCCGGGATCCTCGCCCGCCACGACGTAATCGGTCTTCTTGCTCACCGAGGACGCGGCCTTCGCCCCGTGCGCTTCGACGAGCCGTTTGGCGTCGCTCCGGGACATCGACTCGAGACCACCCGTGAAGACGAACGTGAGCCCCTCGAGCGCCGTACCGCGCGCCGCGCGGCGGCCGGCGGCGACGTGCACTTTGTGCGGCACGAGGGCGTCGAGGATCTTCGCGTTCCTGGGCTCGGCGAAGAAGCCGGTGATCTGTTCGGCCATCTTCGGACCCACGCCATCGACCTTCTGCAGCTCTTCCGCGCTCGCGTGCCGCACGTGATCGAAGCTGCCGAAATGCCGCGCCAGATCGCGGGCGACCGCCGTGCCGACCTCCGGAATGCCAAGGGCATAGAGAAAGCGCGCGAGATCGGGGCGGGCCGCCTGCGCGATGCCGTCCACGAGCTTCGTCGCCGATCTTTCGGCGAACCCTTCGAGCGGGATGAGCTGCGCCGGCGTGACGTCGAAGATGTCGGGCAGCTGATGCACGAGCCCCTCGTGCACGAGCAGCTTGGCCGTCTCGTCACCGAGCCCTTCGATGTCGAGCGCCTCGCGTGACGCGAAATGGACGATCCGTCCCACGAGCTGGGCCGGACACTCGAAGGCGTTCGGGCAGACGAGAAACGGCCCGCGCGATTCGAGCCTGGTGTGGCACGACGGGCAGGTGGTCGGCGCGTGAATCGGCGATCGCTTGGCCTTGTGTCCCGGCTCCTCGATCCGCTCCAGAATCTGGGGGATGACGTCGCCCGCCCGCTGCACGCGGACGAGGTCGCCGTCGCGCACGTCCTTCTGTCGGGCCAGATCCCAGTTGTGGAGCGTCGCGCGACTCACCGTGACACCGCCCAGCTCGACGGGGCGCATGATGGCCACCGGTGTCACGATGCCCGTACGGCCCACGCTCGCGATGATCTTGAGGACGCGCGTCACCTCTTTCCGCGGCGGGAACTTGAAGGCGAACGCCCACCGCGGGTGCCGCGACGTCTGCCCCACCTCCTCCCGCGCGCGGAGATCGTCGAGCTTGATGACCACGCCGTCGATCTCGTAGTTGAGCGTATCCCGCTCGGCCAGGAGCTTGGCATGGTAGGCGAGGATCTCGTCCAGCGTGTCCGCGGGCTCGCAATCGTCATTCACCTTGAACCCGAGGGTGCGGAGCGTCGCGAGCTCCTCCTGATGGGTCGAGAGGCGGAGCCCGTCGGCGTGGAGGACGTCGTAGACGAAGATGTCGAGCGGGCGCTCGGCGGTGAGCGTCGGGTCGAGCTGGCGGAGCGAGCCCGCCGCCGCGTTCCGCGGATTGGCGAAGGGCTCCTCGCCGGCGTCGAGCAGCCGCTCGTTCAGCGTCTCGAAGTCCTTGAGATGCATCACCACTTCGCCGCGCACGGCGAGCAGTGGCGGCACCTTCCGGCCGCGCAGCGTGAGGGGGATGGAGGAGATCGTCCGCGCATTGTCGGTGATCCCCTCGCCGACCTGTCCGTTGCCGCGCGTGGACGCGCGGACCAGGGCACCCTTCTCGTAGACGAGCTCCACGCTCAGGCCGTCGAACTTGGGTTCCAGCACGTACGACACCGACCGGAGCGCCTTCCGCAGACGCTCGTCGAAACGCCGCAGCGCGTCCTCGGAGGCGTCGGAGTCGAGGCTCAAGAGCGGTGCCAGATGCTCGACCGCCGGGAAGCGGTCGAAGACCGCGCCGCTCACGCGCTGGGTCGGAGAGTCGGGTGTGACGAGATCGGGGAAATCCGCCTCGAGTCGCTCGAGACGGTGAAAGAGCGTGTCGTACTCCTCGTCCGAGATCTCGGGTGCATCCTTCACGTAATACAGGTAGTCGTGATGCTTGATCTCGGCGCGCAGCTTCCGCAGCGTCCGCTCCGCCTCCGCCCGCGTCATCCACGTCCTCCGCTCAAATCTGCCTCCACAGAAACTCCGCCTTGGCCATGCGGTCCTCGACCAGCTGCACCCGCTCCCGGTAGCTCGCGCTCGTAGACTCCGGATTCCAGATCGACGGGCGCGAGAGTCCGGCGGCGAGCTCGGCCGCCTCGTGATCGGTGAGCTCGAGCGCGGTCTTCCCGAAATATCGCTCGGCGGCGGCATCCGCACCGAAGACTCCGGGGCCGAACTGAACGACGTTCAGATAGAGCTCGAGGATACGGCGTTTGCCGAGGTAGTGCTCGAGCTCGATCGTGATCGCCGCCTCGCGGAGCTTGCGGATCAGCGACCGCTTGGGCGAGAGCCACAAGTTCTTGGCGAGCTGTTGGGTAATGGTCGAGGCGCCGCGGAGGCGCACTCCCTCCTTGAGCGATTGGTCCACCGCGTCCTTGATTTCGGGAAAGGAGAACCCGCCATGCGTGAAGAACGAGATGTCTTCGGCCACCAGCACGGCGCGCTTGAGGCTCGGCGAGATTTGATCGTACGGCACCCAATGCCAATCGACCTGGCCGCCGCCCGCGGCCGCGCGCGCCCGTGCGATGAACGCCGTGGTGGTGGGGTTGTCGCCGGCGAGCGGCCGGACGTCCGGCAGGGAGATCCAGAAGCCGAACGCCGAGAGCACGAGCGCGAGCAAGAGCGCGCCCAGCAGGAACCGTCGGGCCGCCGGAGGGACGCGCGGGGCGCGTCGAGCGGGGGTAGCACTGGGCTCGGTCACGGCTAGCTTAACTTACCATTTCACCGACAAGTGCGCGGCGGGCGAGCGTCCTTCAGGACGCACGGCCGAGCGGCCGAGCCGAACCCGCCCTTCAGGGCGGGAATATCAAATGGACGGACCAACCTCGGGAGCATACCATGCCGACCCGCATCGATTGGTACTATCGCCGCAAGGGGTGAACGACGTGCGGCCGCGCGCAGGAGTTTCTTGCGCCCCGTGATGTGCAGGTGCAGGAAGAGGTCATCGCCAACACGACCAAGATCCCGCGTGCCGAGGCGTTGCGCCTCGCGCGGTCGATGCGCCGCGTGATTGCGACCCGCGGCAAGCGCGTCGTGACGCTCGACCTGTCCCACAAGCCCACCGACGACGAGCTGGCGCACGCGTTGCTCGGGCCGAGCGGGACGCTGCGGGCGCCCGCGATGGTGAAGGGGACGACGCTCGTGGTCGGATTCGACCCCGCCGTCTACGGGGAGATGCTCGGACTCGGTGACGCCTGAGCGCTCGACGGTCCCGGGGGCGCGACTCCACGTCGCGCACGATGCGCCCCTCCGGTCGGACGGGGCGTACGTGCTCTACTGGATGGTGGCCACGCGGCGGCTGGGCTACAGCTTCGCGCTCGCGCGGGCGGTGGAGCTGGCCACCGAGCTCCGCCGACCGCTCCTGATCTTCGAGGCGCTCAGGGTGGATTATCCCTGGGCCACGGCCCGCGCGCACCGGTTCGTGCTCGACGGGATGGCGGAGCATGCACGACGGCTCGGGGAGGGGCCCGTCGGCTACTACCCGTACGTCGAGCCCGTGCCCGGGGCGGGAAAGGGACTGCTCGCCGCGCTCGCGGCGCGGGCGTGCGCGGTGGTCACGGACTGGTCGCCCGCGTTCTTCTATCCCCAGCTCCTCGCTGCGGGGGCGCGACAGATCGGGACCCGGCTCGAGGCCGTGGACGACGTCGGGCTCGCCCCCGTGGCAGCAACGGACAAGCAGTTCGGCTCCGCGTACGCCTTCCGCCGCTGGCTCCAGCAGGTCCTGCCCGATCATCTGGACCGAATCCCGCCACCCGATCCGCTCACCGGCGCGGCCATCCCTCCCTTCGAGGGCGGGATCCCAGGCGAAATCGCCTCCCGCTGGCCCGCAGCGGACGATGCGCTGCTCGAAGGCGACACGACCCTGCTGGCACGGCTCCCGATTGACCATGCGGTCAGTCCGACGGCGCTCCGCGGGGGCACCGGCACCGCCCGGGCCCGCCTCGATCGGTTCGTAGCCAAGGGACTCGGCGCGTACGGGGCGCGGCACGATCCGCTCACCGATCCCGCAAGCGGGCTCTCGCCATTTCTGCATTTTGGGCAGATCTCTACGCACGAGGTGCTGATCCGCGTGGCCGCGGAGGAGGGATGGCGTCCGGACCGGGTGGCGGCGACGGCCAGGGGGAACCGGGCGGGGTGGTGGGGGATGCGCGAGGCCGCGGAGGCGTTTCTCGACCAGCTCGTCACCTGGCGGGAGCTGGGTTTCCACGCGGCGGCGCGCGATCCGCGCTACCGAACCTATGACGGGGGGCCGGATTGGGCGCGAGCGACGCTCGAAGCCCATGCAGGCGACCGACATTCGTCCTACACGCTCGACGCTCTCGATGCGGCCGGCTCGGATGACCGGCTCTGGAACGCGACCCAAGGCCAGCTCCGGACGGACGGCGTGGTGCAATCCTATCTCCGGATGATCTGGGGGAAGCGTATCCTGGAGTGGGGTCCGGACCCTGGGACGGCCTTTGCCTGGGCGGTGGAGCTCAACAACCGCTATGCCCTGGATGGGCGGGATCCGAATTCGTACTCGGGGATCAGCTGGTGCTTCGGCCGTTATGACAGGCCCTGGGGCCCTGAACGCCCAATTTTCGGCACCGTTCGGTACATGAGCTCGGCCAACACCGCCCGGAAGATGCGCCTACAGGCCTATCTGGACCGATACGCTCCAGCGGGCGAGTGAGGCCCAGAATCCACATGCGCGGCGGTCATTTGTTGCAATGGATCATCTCATGTTGATTCTGATATGACAGATGCTATATGACTTCATTGCAGCCATTTAGCTGCCATGAGCTAGGTGGCTCTCTACACGGTGTGGATCTATGTTGACGCCGAGGATGTGGGCATGTGGGGACCCAGCTACAGCCCGACGGAGGGGCCGGTCGGCATGATACGCGTGGCGGAGGTACACGAATTGGCCCGCCGTTTCGACCCGGCGGGGAACGAGAGGGCTTCCCGGAGCCGCGACGCGACGCTCGCCCTGCTCGCCGAGAGCCCGGCACCCCTCACTCGCGCATCGTTCGATCCCGGACACGTCACGGCGAGCGCGATCGTCCTGTCGCCCGATCGGGCCCGGGTCCTGCTCGTGCGGCACCGGAAGCTCGGACGCTGGCTCCAGCCGGGCGGGCACCTCGAGCCGTCGGACGTGACCCTCATCGGGGCCGCCGAGCGGGAGGTCCTGGAGGAGACGGGTGTTCCCGTCCGCCACGACCCGCCGCCAACGATCATCGGGATCGACGTCCACACGATTCCGGCGACGGATCTCGAGCCCGCCCACCGACATTTCGACCTGGTCTTTCGATTTCTGGCGGAAAGTGCCGTCGCGCCGAGCGAGGCGGGCGCCGTGTGGTGCCCCGTGACGGAGCTCGACCGCTACGAGCCCGACGAGCCCTTGCGGTTCGCGGTGGAACGGGCCGTTGGGGCCTTCGGGTAGAGCGCGAGATCGAAGCGGGTATCGCGGCTCGCGCTGTCGGCGGGCGTCGCGACGTCCGGGTTCAGCCACTCGATCAACGCCGCATAGCCGAGGCTCTCGGGGTCATTCTTGAGGTAGTCGGACACGACCGCGAAGACGCGGAATCCCTCCCGGAGCTGAAATGATAGGGTGGGGTCCCGGAGCCGGCCGGCGAGCACGCCCAGCACGTACTCCTCCGCTGTCAGTCGCTTGGCGTAGCGTCCGTATCCCCGGAGGCGGGCACCCGCGCGAATCCGAAGGAGTCCGAGGCGCTCGACCAGCTCGCGCCGCGCCCGGTAGAGCCGCTTCCCGATTCGCCGGCGCTGCATGGCGGGATGCACCATGACCTCCGCGCCGTAGAGCGTGCGCCCGTGCACGGGATCGTGATTGGTGAACATCCCCGCCGCCGTGAAACCCCGCCAGCTCTCGTGCGATTGGTAATCGTCCCAGACGATGATGAGGCTCGCCGCCATCCCGACGACCTCGTTCGTGGGCTCGACGACGGCGACGAGTTGTCCTTCGGGAAAGACGCGCAGGTGGGAGGCCAGCTGGTTCACGTTCCAGGGCTGGCTCATGGGATAGACCGCGCGGGTGAGCGCGATGATCCCGGGAAAATCCTCGGTGCGCGTGTCGCGCACCGTAATCGGGGCCGGCCGCTCGCTCACACTTGAACCACCTCCGGCTCGCCGACCAGCTCCGCGGTGCGCCGGCTATCGAGCAGCGGAAGCACCGTTCCGGCGGAGCGCGAGGCGAGGATCGTCTCGAGATTCAACTCGCCGATCACCATACTCTCCTGATTGGGGTTTCCCTCGGCGAGGATTCCATCCCGGGAAAACGCGAAATCGCTCGGCGTGAGGATGGAGGCCTGCCCGTAGTTCAGGTGCACGGCCGGGACCATCGGCAACGAGCCGACGGTGTGGGAGACGATGGTGTACATCTGGTTCTCGATGGTCCGCGCATGCGCGCAGTACCTCACCCTGAGAAATCCCTGGCGGTCGTCGGTGCAGCTCGGCACGATCAGCACGTGCA
Organism: Gemmatimonadales bacterium; assembly: GCA_035266665.1. Classification (GTDB taxonomy): domain Bacteria; phylum Gemmatimonadota; class Gemmatimonadetes; order Gemmatimonadales; family GWC2-71-9; genus DATFMZ01. The sequence goes on from DATFMZ010000330.1 coordinate 21,493, forward strand.
CCCCGAGCCGCGCGGCGGCGCGCGCGATCTCCGGAAACTCGACGTCGTAGCAGACCGTGATCGCCACCCGTCCGAACGACGTCTCGAAGATGCGCAGGCGGGAGCCCTCGGAGACGCGCCATTCCTCGGACTCGAAGCGTGTCATGTGCAGCTTGGGCTGGATGCCATAGGCGCCGTTGGGGCCGAAGAAATAGGCGCGGTTGTACACCTTGCCGTCATCCCCGCGCTCGGGAATCGTCCCTGCCGCCACGTACAAGCCGTACTGACGCGCCAGGTTCTGCAGCAGCTCGACGTAGGCGGGCACCTGTGCGGCGAGATCGCGGATCTGCTCGTCGATCGGCCGCTTCACGTTGCCGAGCGTGAGCAGCTGGACGGTGAAGTACTCGGGGAAGACCATGAGACTGCACTTGTAGTCCGCGGCGGTCTCGACGAGGGCCGCGACCTGGTCGGCGAAATCGCCGAAGGTCTTCACGGGGCGCAGGTAGTATTGCAGGCTGGCGACGCGAATACGGTCCACGAACACTCCAGGAGGTTGTGAGGGTCAGGCGCCTCCGTCGGCGAGAGCGGCCTGCGCGGCCGCGAGGCGCGCGACCGGGACCCGGAACGGCGAACAGGAAACGTAATTGAACCCCGCGCGATGGCAGAACGCCACCGAGCGTGGATCGCCACCATGCTCGCCGCAGATCCCGATCTTGAGCTTCGGGTTCTTGGCGCGGCCGTCGTGCACGGCAATCTCAATCAGTCTGCCGACACCGGCCTGGTCGAGCGTCTGGAAAGGATCGTCGCTCAGGATCCCGGTATCCACGTAGAACGGGAGGAAGCGCCCCGCATCGTCGCGCGAGAGCCCGAAGGTGGTCTGGGTGAGGTCGTTGGTGCCGAACGAGAAGAACTCGGCGACGCCCGCGATGCGGCCCGCCGTCAGCGCGGCGCGCGGGAGCTCGATCATCGTGCCCACGAGGTAGCCGACGTGCCGCTTCCGTTCGGTGAACACGCGCTCGGCGGTGGCGCGAACGAGGGCCGCCTGACGGTTCAGCTCCTCGACGTCGGCCACGAGCGGAACCATCACTTCCGGGAAGACGGCGACACCCGCCTCGGCGGCCTGGCAGGCGGCCTCGAAGATCGCCTGCGCCTGCATCTCGGTGATCTCGGGATAGGTGAGTCCGAGCCGGCAGCCGCGGTGCCCGAGCATCGGGTTCGATTCGGTCAGCACTTCCACCGTGTGGCGCATGCGTTCGAGCGGGACGTCGAGCGTCTCGGCGAGCGCGGCGATTTCGGCATCGTCGTGCGGCAGGAACTCGTGGAGCGGGGGATCGAGGAGCCGGATGGTGACCGGGAGTCCGTCCATGGCCTCGAAGATCCCGACGAAATCCTCGCGCTGGATCGGCAGCAGCTTGAGGAGGGCGCGGCGGCGGCCTTCGATGTCGGTCGCGACGATCATCTCGCGCATCGTGTTCAGGCGCGCGCCGTCGAAGAACATGTGTTCGGTGCGGCAGAGACCGATGCCCTCCGCGCCGAACTCGCGTGCCCGTCTGGCGTCGGTGGGCGTGTCGGCGTTGGTCCGGACGCGGAGCAGCCGAGTCTCGTCAGCCCACGTCATGAGGCGCGTGAAGTGCTCGGTGGGCGTGGGCTCGACGAGCCGCGCCTTGCCCAGAATCACCGCGCCGGTCGAGCCGTCGAGGGTGAGCCAATCGCCTTCCACGACCCGCTGGCCGTCGACCTCGAAGGCGCGCGCGGCCTCGTCGACGTCGAGATCCTTGGCGCCCGCCACACAACACTTGCCCATGCCGCGCGCGACGACCGCCGCGTGGCTGGTCATCCCGCCGCGCGCGGTGAGGATCGCCTGGGCGGCCGCCATGCCGTGGAAGTCGTCGGGGCTCGTCTCGCGCCGGATCAGAATGACCGGCTCGCCCTTGGCGCCTCGTTCCGCCGCAACGTCGGCGTCGAAGACGGCGCGGCCGACGGCGGCACCAGGGGACGCCGGCAGCCCGCGCGCGAGCACCGTGACCTGCTCGTTCGGGTCCACCGTGGGATGGAGGATCTGATTGATCTGGTCGGGATCGACCCGCTGGAGCCCTTCCGCCTGATTGATCAATCCCTCGTCCACCATCTCGACCGCGATCCGCACCGCCGCATGACCGGTGCGCTTGCCCGTCCGGGTCTGCAGCAGGTAGAGCGTCCCCGACTCGACGGTGAACTCGATGTCCTGCATGTCGCGGAAGTGTCGTTCGAGACGGGCGCACGTCTCCTCGAGCTGATGGAACGACTCCGGCAGGCGCTCCGCCATCTTGTGAATCGGTTCAGGGTCGCGCGTCCCGGCCACGACGTCCTCGCCCTGGGCATTGACCAGGAATTCCCCGAAGATGCCGTGCTCGCCGGTGGACGGATTCCGCGTGAAGCAGACGCCGGTGCCGGAGTCCTCACCCATGTTGCCGTAGACCATCGCCACCACGCTCACGGCGGTGCCGAGGTCGTCCGGGATCCGGTGTACGCGGCGGTACTCGATGGCGCGCTTGGTCTGCCAGCTCCGGAAGACCGCTTCGACCGCGCCCCAGAGCTGATCCCAGGGATCGGTGGGGAAGGGTGCGCCGGTGGCGCGCTCGACGAGGGACTTGAACCGCTCGACGAGGGTCTCGAGCGCCTCGGTGGGGAGATCCACCTCGCGCGACACATCGTGCTCGCGCTTCATCGCCTCGTTGGCGGCCTCGAACGGGTCCTGTTCGCCGGCGTGCGCCTTGATATCGAAGACGACGTCGGCGTACATCTGGACGAACCGGCGATAGGAGTCGTACGCGAACGCGGGATTATCCGATTGCTCGGCGAGCCCTCGCGCGGTCTCGTCGTTCAACCCGAGATTGAGAATGGTATCCATCATCCCGGGCATCGAGACCGCGGCGCCGGAGCGCACGGAGACGAGGAGCGGCGCCGTGGCGGAGCCGAAGGTACGGCCCGTGGCCTCCTCGAGGCGCTGCATGGCCGTGCGAACTTCATCTTTCAGGCCGTCCGGCAGGCGACGGTCCTTCAAGTAGCGGCTGCAGAGTTTCGCGGAGATGGTGAAGCCGGGGGGAACGGGTACCCCGATGTTGGTCATCTCGGCGAGGTTCGCGCCCTTCCCGCCGAGGATGTCCTTCATGTGTGCGCCGCCTTCGGCGGCGCCGTTTCCGAAGAAGAAGACGTCGGGCATGACCGGTCAGCCCGCCGTGATGGCTTCCTGGACGCGCTCCACGGCGGTGTCGGCGGCGCCCGGGGGTGGCGTGGGGTACGCTCCCGAGAAGCACGCGTCGCAATAGCCGTGCCGCTCGCCGTGTGCACTGGCCAGCATCCCCTCACGCGACAGATACCCCAGTGTATCCACACCCAAATGCTGACGGATTTCTTCGATCGAATGGTTTGCCGCGATCAGCTCCGCGCGATCCGGCGTATCGATGCCGTAGTAGCACGGCCCGGTGATCGGTGGCGAGGCAAGACGGAAGTGCACCTCGCGCGCGCCGGCCTGCCGGAGCATCTGCACCAGCTCGCGGGAGGTGGTGCCGCGCACGACGGAGTCGTCCACCACCACGATCTTCTTCCCGGCAATCACCTCGCGCACGGGATTGAACTTGATCCGCACCTTCGCGGTGCGGGTGGCCTGGCCGGGATTGATGAAGGTGCGCCCGACGTAGTGGTTCCGGATCAGCCCGTGCTCGAGCTTGAGTCCGCTCACCTCCGCGTAGCCGAGCGCCATGGCGTTGGACGAATCGGGAACGGAGAAGACGCAGTCGGCGCCGGGCGCGGGATGCTCCGCCGCCAGACGGCGGCCGAGCGCGCGGCGCACCTCATCCACGGACTCGTTGAACACGCTGCTGTCGGGGCGCGAGAAGTAGATCAGCTCGAAGACGCAGCGCTGCTGCGGCTTGGGCGGCAGGGGCGGCATGTCGATCACCTCGCCGTCCACGATCTTGAGCCACTCGCCCGGCTCGAGCTCGCGTTCCTTCGTGGCGCCGATGATGTCGAGCGCGCACGTCTCGGACGCGAGCACCCATCCGCCACCGAGCCGTCCGAGGGTGAGTGGGCGGAACCCACGCGGATCCACGATGGCATACAGCGTTCGGCCGATGGTCAGCACGAGCGAGTATGCGCCTTCGACCCGCTCGAGCGCGTCGAGGATCTGGTCGTCCACCTCGCGCGCGTCCGAGCGCGCGATGAGGTGGATGAGCACCTCGGAGTCGGACGACGACTGGAAGATGGACCCCTGGCGCACGAGATCCTGCCGCAGGGCGGCCGCGTTGGTCAGGTTGCCGTTGTGTGCGAGGGCGAGCGGGCCGGAGTGATAGTTGACGAGTCCGGGCTGTGCGTTGGCGAGCACGGAGCCACCGGTGGTCGAGTAACGCGTGTGGCCGATCGCGAGATCGCCCGGCAGTGCGCGGAGAGCGTCGGGTGGGAAAACCTCCTGCACGAGTCCCATCCCGCGATGCGTCCGCGCCTGCCCCTTACGGTCCACCGCGACGATCCCCGCGGACTCCTGCCCGCGATGTTGCAGGGCGTAGAGTCCGAGGTAG